>NZ_JBYIRL010000021.1:0-148183 GCF_057708125.1 Actinacidiphila sp. bgisy145 | reverse complement strand
CCGACCGTGGTAGGAATCCCCGGGCTCTAGCCCGGGGAACGGAAGTCAATGCAGCACCCTGACCAACTGGAACAACGTCTCCCAGCGCTTCAACGACCTGCCCGCCTGGGTCGCCTACGACAGCCCCGGCGGCTGGGGCGACCCGGACTCCGTGGACATCGGCAACGGCTCCAGCGACGGCCTGACCGTCGACGAACGCCGCACCGAGATGACCTTGTGGTCCATCTCCGCGGCCCCCCTGGTCCTGGGCACCGACCTGACCCACATGGACTCCACCGACCTGTCCCTGCTCACCAACGACGAGGTCCTCGCCGTCGACCGCGCCGGCCGCCCCGCCCACCCCGTCGTCCAAGGCGCGCAGCAGCAGACCTGGTGGGCCTACAACGGCGACGGCACCTACACCGTCGGCCTGTTCAACCTGTCCGGCGCCACCGCCGACGTCACGGCCAACTGGTCCGACCTCGGCTTCACCGGCAGCGCCACCGTCCACGACGACTGGAGCCACACCGACCTCGGCTCCTCCACCAACTCCTTCACCGCCTCCCTGCCCAGCCACGGCTCCCGCCTGCTGAAGGTCACCCCGGCCGCCGGCCACGGCACCATCGGCGCGAAGATGGTCAGCAAGCTCTCCGGCCGCTGCGTCGACACCCCCCAGGGCACCACCTACAACACCACCCAGCTCGCGGTCTGGGACTGCAACGGCGCCCCCAACCAGAACGTCGTCTACACCACGTCGTCCAGGACGCTGGTCCTGGAAGGCAAGTGCTTCGACGCCTACGACAACCAGACCGCCGCCGGCACCCCGGTGGAGTTGTACGACTGCAACGGGCAGACCAACCAGCAGTGGAACAAGAACAGCGACGGCACCTTCACCGGCGTCCAGTCCGGCCTGTGCCTCGACGTCACCGGCGCCAGCAACCCCAACGGCTCCGGCCTCGAACTGTGGACCTGCAACGGCGGCGACAACCAGCAGTGGACCCTCGGCTGACCTGGGCGCCGCACGGAACCCCGCGGCGCCGGGCCGCAGTGCCCGGCGCCTGCGGAGGGCGGGGTCAGCGGGCGGTACGGATCAGCAGGGCCGCCGTTCCGCGGGCCGGGATCGTGACGCGCAGGCTTCCGGCCGGCCCGGAGGACAGCGGAGTCGGGTCCGCCCCGAGGTAGGAGCAGGCGAACGCCTCGGTGAACGGCACATGGAGACGGATCTCCGCCGCGACCTCCTCGTCGGCGAACGACTGCAAGCGGACCGTGAAGGCCCCCTCCTCCTGGGGCAGGAGGCCGACGACACGCACCTCGGGCTGCTCCACCGTGAGGACGGAGCTTCGCGGTCCGCCGCCGGACCCGGCGCCCTGCGCCCTGATCGCGTGCAGGGGGTGGCCGGGGTCGGCGGCGCGCGTGCCGAGCGCCGCCGGCGGTTCCTCGGGGGCACCGCCGCGTACGGAGACGCTGTAGCGGAAGGTCTGCTCGAACGCTTGGCTGCTGGGGAAGTTGGTGTCCCAGATGTTGTTGTGCACCCAGGAGTACAGGGTGCCGGGCTCCTGGCCGGGCACCGACGGCGGATAGGGCACGTAGGGGATGGCGATGTTGCCGTGCTGCACCAGGGGCGCGTCATGGGTGGCCCAGCCGACGGCGGTCCCGCCCTGGGCCAGGGACACCCAGCGGCGGATCGCCCGCATGTGCCGCGCCGACCCGGGGACCAGCGGCAGGTCCGTTCCCACGGTGCCGCCGCTGCTCTCCATCCGGACCACCGGGTCGGTCAGGGCGAAGGGAAAGGCGAAGAAGGCGCTCTCCTTGGTCATGGTGGCCGGCTTGGCCAGGTGGTTGGCGATGTCGAGCCGGGGCACGCCGTGGGCCAGGGTCAGCGTCGTGCGGAGTTTCGCCCCGCCCGGCGGGACGCACTCGTAGACCAGGGTCTCGGCCACCGCTGAGGAAGTCCGTTCCACCAGCACCGCGGGCGGGGCTACGTCGCGTCCGGCCAGGAGGTGCATGGAGTCGTCGGCGACCGTCTTGCTCGACTGGTGGTTGAAGCCCCCGGCCGTCGCGTACCGGTCGTAGACGTACCCGTTGAAGCCGAAGGCCGCGTCGGGGTCGACGAGTTCGGCGCCCGTGGACTTGTCCGTGATCGACGCGATGCGGTTGCCGCGCAGGTCGACGCGGACGGTCAGGAACTCGTTCTCGAGCACGGTGTCCGGCTCCGGCACAGCGGCCCGCGCCCCGTCCGCCGACTCCGCCGGTTCCCCTACGGCGCCCGCGGCGTGGACGTCGAGCCGCACCGTCCCCAGCGACGGCACGTCCGTGACGGTCACATGGAGGAAGCGGCCGGCCGACCGGTGCAGCGGGTTGGTCTGCGCCTCCTCGGCGACCGGCAGTGCCGAGCCGGTCCGGCCGTCGGTCACTTCGGCGGGCACGTCCAGCGGCAGCACGCTCTCGGGGAGGAAGAAGCGCACGACGTCGGTGCGTATCCGGCTGCGGGTGTTGACGACATGGAAGCTCGCCCGCGCGCCCGGCTGCTGGGGCAGCGTGTCCGCCAGCCGGTGCGCGGCCCGCTCCAGCAGCGCCAGCGCGCCGTCGTGGGCCCGTACCGCCTGGCCGTACTTCCAGTGCCACTGCTGCTCACCGGAGCCGTGGCCCTGACAGCCGTACGTCCACGGGTCGCCGGCTCCCCAGGTGTGCTCGTTGAAGAGGGACACGGCGCGGTAGACCGTGCCGGTGTCCCGGGTCCCGGCCGCGGTGCCCGCCGCCCCGCGCAGGTCGGCGAGGGCGTCCAGGGTCCGGGCGTCGGCGAGCGCGGACTGGGCGGCGCGGTTCATCGCCAGCGGTGCGGCGCCCGCGCCGACTCCGTCCACCCACCAGTCCGACCAGTCGCCCTCGAAGGTCTCCAGCCGGTCGCCGAGGCGCTGTTCGGCGTCGTCGAAGAAGTCCTCGTGCCGGGAGATCCGCAAGATCGGGTAGGCCCAGTCCTCGTTCCAGCGGCGCACGGTCTCGGCGGCCACCAGGCGCGGCGGGCCGTTGTCGGCGAAGGTGCCCAGCACCCGCAGGTGCAGGATGTCCCACGGGTAGGGGTCGGCCTCGTAGGCGGCGTCGAGGATCGGGTAGCCGGGGATGCCCTTGCCCTGGTGCGGCACCGCGTGGCCGGCCAGCGCGGTCAGATAGGCCGGGAGCAGGTCGTCGACGGCGGCGTGCGACTCGTCGAAGCCGATGATCGACCCCTCCATGTACGCCAGGCCGTGCGGGGTGTCGGTCCGCCACACCAGGACCGATTCCCCGTCCGCGGTGCGCCAGCGGAACAGCCGCGGCAGCCGGGCCCCGCCCACCAGGTGCGGCGCGGCCCGGCCCGCCCAGTTGTGCGCGACGGACAGCCGCCGCACGCCGTGCGCGGCCAGCGCGTCCTGGAGCCCGACCACCTGGCCGGGCACATCGGTCTGCATGGCGGTGGTCAGCGGCACGCCGTAGGTGTCGCGGACCTCGACGGCGTCGCGGAGGAGCTCGTGCAGTTCGTCCACCGAGCAGGTCTCGCTGTGCAGGTTGAACGGCAGGGCGGTCAGCTCGATCCGGCCCTCGCGGACCCGGCGGACGAACTCCTCGACGCGCGCGGCCGGCCGGTGCGCCACCCAGTCGGTGAAGGTGCTGAGCCCCTCCACCGACCAGCGGTAGCGCGCCTCCGGCGGCCAGTCGTCGGTGGCCCGGATCAGCTCCAGGCAGGTGTCCAGGGCCGCGCGGCCCTCCGCCAGCACCGTGCCCTGCGGATCGGTGTAGCCGATGTCCAGGTGGGCGTGCTGCACCAGGTGGACGGTCCAGTGCCGCTGCGGCCTCAGCCGGAGGGCGAGCGGGCCGGGCAGGCCGAGTTCCGGCAGGTCGAGTGCGACGTCGGTTTCCTGTGCGACCTCGGGCACGAGCACCCGCACCGAGCCGGCCGGACCCGCGATCACCTCGCAGTCGGTCGCGGCGCCCCCGGCGGTCCGGACGGACGCGGAGCTGATCGGCCGCGGCAGGGCCGGCTCGACGTCGACACGCACCGACTGCCTCAGCCCCTCCCCGGGGCCGCGGCGCAGCAGGGGCTCCGGGGAGAGCCGGACGGTCATGGCGCCGTGCTGGTGCTCCTGCCGGTGTTCGTGGGCGACGGCACGCTCCCGCAGCAGGTCGCGGGCGATCGTGGAGTCCCACCAGGAGGGGCGGGTGTGGCGGTCGGTCATCGGTGAGTGCTTTCTGCGGCGGCGGGGCGTGATCGGGGGGCGGGGCGGTGGAGCGGTGCGGCGGGTCCGACGGGGGCCCGGCCGGCAACGGGTCAGCGACGGGCCGGCCGGGCGCGGTCGTTCAGCTGGTGCGGTCGTAGTCCTTCGGGCTCCACGCCAGCAGGGAGAAGAGCTGCACCGCCGCGGCCTGGTTGAGCGTGCCGACCGGCTGGGCCGGGTCGGGAGCCCCGCCGTTGCTCGCCTGGAAGTGGAACAGGCCGGTGGCCGGGTCGCGGTTGTCGGCCCACAGCCGGTCGGCGTACGCGCTCAGGACCGCCCGGTAGCGCGGGTCGTGGTGCTGGGAGTCCAGCAGCAGCAGGTCCTGGAAGAGGAAGGAGTTGAAGACGGCCGGCTGCTGGTAGAGGCGGTCGTCCGCGGTCCAGTAGGCCAGCGCGCCGTCGGCGTCCTGGACCGCCTGGTCGAGGTAGGCGCGCTCGCCGGTGGCCCGGTACAGCTCGGTGGCGGTGCCGATCATCGCGCCGGAGTTGTAGCTCCACAGCGTGGTGTCGACGCTGCCGTCGTCGGCCCGGTCGTTCTGGTAGAGGCCGGCGGACTGCCGCAGGCACTCGCGGTTCCAGTCGTACGCGCGCCGCGCCCAGTCGAGATAGGACGGCTGGTGGGTGATCTGGTAGAGCCCGGCGGCGAGTTGGGCGGCCAGGCCCGTGACGTTGGCGGCGCGGATGGTGTTGGCGTCGGTCTCCACCCAGTGCATGCCGCCGGGGCACGCCTTGGTGGTGTCCTCGTCCCAGGCCCGGGTGTCGGTGGCGAAGGCGGCGCGGGCCCCGGCCAGCATGGCGGGGTCGCCCTTCGCGCGGTACTGCGTGAGGAACGACAGGCCGACGACAGCGTTGTCGTCGAAGAAGAGGTCGCCGCCGGTGCCGAGGGGGGCGGGCAGGTAGGAGTCGTAGCCGGGGTGGGCGGGGTCGGTGGAGGCGTACTGGGCGAGCGCGGCGAACCGGTCGGCCACGTCGGCTTCGGAGGCGCCGGACGGGTGCGGGATGTTCGCCACGTAAAGGGTCGCCTGCGTGGCCTCGCGGAACTCCCAGAGGTAGGAGTACGGGTTGGCGCCCGCCGCCGCGGGGGTGGACTCGCGGTAGAGGCCGTGGCCCGCGGGGCCGAGGTACAGGTCGCGTTGGAGGGCGGTGTAGCTCGCCTGCGCGCGGGCGGCCCAGTCGGTCTGCGGCCGGCCGGTGCCGTGGTCGGCGGCGGTGGCTGCGGTGGCGGGGGCGGCGAGGAACCCGGTCGCGGTGGTGGCCAGCACCGTCAGCAGCAGGCCGGTACGGCGGATGGCACGTGGACTTCCCATGGGAGTACCCCTTGTCAGACGTTCAGCTTGAGGCTGGAGACGAAGAACCGCTGGGAGGCGAAGAAGAGGACCACCGTCGGCAGCGACACCACCAGGGCGCCGGCCAGTACCACCGGCGGGCCCACGTTGGAGTAGTTGCCCTGGAGGTCGGCGAGAGCGGCCATCACCGGCCGGATGTTGCGGCTGGTGGCCAGGGTGATGCCGAAGAGCAGGTCGTTCCAGACGGCGACGAACTGGAAGACGAACGCGGCGACCATCGCGGACCTCGACAGCGGCAGGTAGATGCTCCGGAACAGCCGCCACCACGAGGCGCCGTCCAGGCGGGCCGCCTCGATCACCTCGGGCGGCAGGCCGGCGGCGAAGTTGCGCAGCACGAAGAAGGCGAACGGGATCGCGATGGCGACGTAGATGACGACCATGCCGATCTGGGTGTCGTACAGGCCGGTGTTCGCGTAGGCGAGGAACAGGGGCCGCAGGAAGACCTGGAGGGGCAGCAGGGTGCCGGTGTAGATGAGCCAGAACCACAGCGTGCGCCGCCGTACCGGCATGACGGCCGCCGCGAACGCGGCGAGTGAGGCCAGCAGGACCGCGGCGGCCGAGCTGACCGCCGCGTAGTACAGGCTGTTGGCCATCGCGGGGCCGAGGTCGGCGAGTTTCCAGGCGGAGCGGACGTTGGCGAACAGGCCGAAGCTGTTGGGGAACCAGCGCGGGCTGCCGGTGTAGTGCGACACGGACGTCAGGCCGTTGACCAGGAGCAGGTAGGTGGGCACGAACCACAACAGGGCCACCAGCACGACGACACAGTTACGGACGATTCTGCTCATGTCACACCTTGCTCGAAGAGGGCAGCTGGCGACGCAGGTAGGTCCACGACGCGATCAGCACGACGACGGTCAGCAGCACCGCGATGGCCGCACCGGCGCCGGGCCGCAGGAACAGGAAGGTCTCCTGGTACATGGACACCGCGAGCGTCTCGGTGGCCCGGCCGGGGCCGCCCTGGGTGAGGACGAAGATCAGGTCGAATGCCTTCAGGCCGTTGACCAGGCTCATGCCGATCACGATGATCGTGACCGGCCGCAACTGCGGCAGGACGACATGGCGGAACCGCGCCCAGGGACCCGCGCCGTCCAGCGCCGCGGCCTCCACGGTCTCCGGCGGGATGCCCTGGAGGCCGACCATGAAGAGGATCACCGCGACCCCGGTGGCCTGCCAGGAACTGGCGATGATCATCACCACGGTGTTGCCGGGCCATTCGAGCAGCCAGTTGCCCGCGAGACCACCGAGGTGCAGCCCGCGAAGCGCGCTGTTCACCGCTCCGTCGCTGGTGAGCATGAAGTTCCACACCACGGCCACGGCCGAGCCGGAGATCGCGTACGGGATGGTCACGGCCAGCCGCGCGGCGCGGCTCCACCGGGTGGCGTCGGTGAGCAGCGCGATCACCAGGCCCATGCCGGTGGGCAGCACGATCGCGCCGCCCACCCACATCAGCGTGTTCTCCAGCGACCGCAGCAGGTTGGGGTCGGAGAGGAAGTCGCCGTAGTTGGCGAACCCGATGAAGGTGGAGTGGGTGTAGTCGCTGAAGAAGCTCCGGTAGAGCGTGTAGCAGAAGGGCGCCAGCAGCACCACCACGACCAGCAGGGCGGCCGGCAGCAGGAACGCTCCTGCCGTGAGCCGCTCGCCCCATGGCGCGCCGGCCCGCTTCCCGCGGCCGGGCGGCGCGTCCGGGGCGCCGGACCGCGGGCCGGGCCCGGTCCGGATCGAATCGGTCGTCACACTCATGAGCCGCCCTTCCGCCAGATGTCCCACTCGGAGTCCGCGCGCTTGCGCATCGAGGCGAGCGTGGAGCGGACCGCGGTGGGATGGATCATGAAATTGCCCAGGTCGAGGATGTTCCCCTGGATGAGGTTGGGCGGGCTGGCCTCGTTGTAACGGGTCAGCAGCGTCCGCCGGTTGCGCGCGATGTCCTGCTGCACCTTCTCGATCACGGGGTTGGCCGCGCGCACCGTCGGGTTCGCCGAACTGTCCTGGAGGAAGTCCGACCACACCCGCTGCACCCGCGGATCGAGCCAGTGGGAGACCGCGGCGACGGCGCCCGCGTGGTCCGCGGCCCGCTTGGGCACCGCGAACACACCCGACTCGGCGATGACCGACGGCCGGGTCCCGGCGTGCACCGTGGGCATGATGAAGGCGCCGTAGTCGACGCCCGGTTTCAGGCCGGCCGCCGCGATCGCGGCCGACTCCCAGCTGCCGTGCAGGAACATCCCCAGCTTGCCGGCCTTCATCTGCGCGGGGCCGTTGGCGCCGTCGAAGTCCGGGGCGGTCATCCACCCCTTCGCGTAGAAGTCCCGCCAGATCGTCATCGCCTCCACGGCGACGTCGTCGGTGTACGCGGCCCGGCCGTTGATCAGCCGGGTGTAGAAGTCCGGGTCCAGCTTGCTGACGAGTTCCTCGAACCACTCGAAGGCCGGCCAGACCCCGTTCTGCGTGGCGAGGAAGGGCGTCACGCCGTTCTTCTTCAGCACCTCGGCGTTGTGCGTGAACTCCGCCCAGGTGGACGGCTCGTCCAGGCCGTACCGGGTGAACACCTTCTTGGCGTAGAAGAAGACGTAGGAGGACTGGTACAGCGGGATGCCGTACACCTTGCCCTCGTAGCTGACCGCCTGCTCCAGCTCGGACGAGACCCAGCCGCGGCGCACGGTGTCCCGCCACAGACCGCTGAGATCGCTGAGGCCGCCGGAGCGGGCCAGGGAGTACAGCGGGTAGCCGGAGGCCCACTTGACCACGTCCGCGGCCCGGTTGGTCTGCACCGAGGTCTGGACCACCTCCTGGTAGGAGGTGGTGGAGGCGTTCGAGAGCGGACGCAGGTCGAAGCCGCACAGCCGCTTGAGCACCGCCCCGGCCTTCTCGTACCCGCCGGACCAGGTGGCGTTGTCGTTGTAGAGGTTCACCGCCCCGGGCACGCTCGTGGTGGAGCTCCCCCGGGCGCACGCGGTGAGCGTCGCGGCGAGGGTGAGTCCGCCGAGCCCGGCGAGCAGCCGGCGGCGCGTAGGACCGTCTGAGGGGTGCGGCGAGCCGACGGGCGGCGTCCGGTGATCAGCGCGGCCAGGTTGCATCGACCTGTCCTTCCGTCGTGTGCGCCCTGGCCGGAGGCCGGCTGCCGGGTGCACGGTGCTCCGAAGGTAACGGTAACAAAATGGTGAGGCAAGGGTTCATCGGCGAGAAATCAAACTGTGCCTGATGAGAGGCGGTTCACCTTGCGCCCCCTGTCGGGGCATCATGGGGAAGCGCTATGGTACCGATACCGAAGCGGTGGCCCGCGGCGGCGAGCCGCCGCCGAACAGCCACCCGTCATGAGGAAAGGTGTCCTTCGTGCATCAGGACGGCAGTGCTCTGCCCTACCAGCCGAACCCCCGCTATGGCGCCGTGGGCGCGCCGGTCCGGCGCGGCTGGGCGGCGGCCCTGGCCGCGGTGCCGGCGGCGGCCGGAGTGCTCGCCGTGGACGGACCCTGGGCCGTGGACTGGGACGCGGTGCGCCGCGCGCTCGCGGCAGCCCGCCCCGGCCTGGCCTTCGTGGACATCCGCGACCACCTGGCCCCCTGGGAGGAGATCCGGGCGGACACGGAGGCCGGTGTCCTCGCGGACGACCCGCACTTCGCCGCCCTGTCGCAGGCGTCGCTCGCCGACTTCTTCGCCGAACTGCCCACCGTCGGCGGCGGCTCGGGCCTCACGGTCGTCTACGGCACGGGCGCCGCGCTGGTCGCGCACGACGCCCTCTGGTACGCGGATCTGCCCAAGCGCTACACCGAGGCGGCCGTCGCGGCCGGTACCGTTACCAACCTCGGGCAGCGGTCGGCCGGCAGCCCGGCGGAAACCCGCCGCCTGTTCTACGTCGACTGGCCGGTCCTGGACCGGCACCGCGACGGGCTGGCCGACCGGATCGACCGCTGGCTCGACCTCCAGGACCTGGACGCGCCCGCCTCCCTCGACGGCGAGACGCTGCGGGCGACGGCCGCGCACCTGGTCCGCCGCCCGTTCCGGACCCGGCCGACCTTCAACACCACGCCGTGGGGCGGCCAGTGGGCCCGCCGCGGACTCGGGTTCAACCCCGAGGGGCCGAACACCGCGCTGGGCTACGAGCTGATCGCGCCCGAGTCCGGCATCCTCATCGGTGACGCGGACGGTGCGGGGGGCAGCACGGTGGCGGACGGTGCGGGGGGCGGCGCGGACGCCGGCACGGAGCTCGGCACGGATGCCGGCACAGCAGCGGGCACCCCCGCCGCCGAAGTCGAGCTGCCCTTCCAGCTCCTGGTGGCACTCCACCCCGAACTCCTCCTGGGGCAGCGGGTGCACGACATGTTCGGCACGTCCTTCCCGATCCGCTTCGACTACCTCGACACGGTCGACGGCGGGAACCTCTCGGTCCACTGCCACCCGCAACCGCAGTACATGAAGGACGTGTTCGGCTGGCCCTACACCCAGCACGAGACGTACTACCTCATGGTGGGCAGCGAGCAGAACACCGTCTTCCTCGGCCTGCGCGGCGACGCGGACGTGGCCGAGTTCCACCGCCGGGCGCACGACGCCGACGCCCACGGCACCGCGTTCCCGATCGAGCAGTTCGTCCAGACCTTCCCGGCCACCCCGCACCAGCTCTTCCTCATCCCGGGCGGCACCCCGCACGGCAGCGGCGCGGGCAACGTCGTCCTGGAGGTCAGCGCCACGCCCTACCTGTACTCCCTGCGGTTCTACGACTGGCTGCGCCGGGACGCACGGGACCGGCAGCGGGCCGTGCACGTGGAACACGCCTTCCGCAACCTCGACACCGACCGCACCGGCGAGGCCGTCGCCCGCGACCTCGTCCAGTCGCCGCGGGCGCTGCGCAAGGGCGAAGGCTGGACCGAGGAGGTCCTGGGGGAGCTTCCGGAGATGTTCTTCGTGGTGCACCGCCTCGCCGTGCGGGCCGGAGCCACCGCCCCCGACACCACCGACGGGCGCTTCCACGTGGTCAACGTGGTCGAGGGGGACGGCGTGCTGGTGCGGACCGGGACAGGCGACGAGCACCGCGTCGGCTACGCCGAGACGCTGGTCATACCGGCAGCGGTCGGGGACTACACCGTGACCGGTCTCGGGTCGGCGGACAGCCGCGTCGTGAAGGCGTTCGTCAAGTGAGCGCGGAGCCGGGGGCAGCCTGCGGCGGGCCGCCGAGCGGGCAGGCGCAGCCGGGGGCGTGCCTGACCGTACCGCTGCTGGAGATCGGCGGCACCCATGTGACGGCGGCGCTGGTGCGCGTGGGCGGCGCCGGTCCCGCGCAGGTGGTCGCGACCCGGCGGGCGCCGCTGGACGCGCACGGCACCGCCGAGGCCGTCGTCGCGGCCCTGCTGCGGGCCGGTCGCGAGCTGGGGCCGGTGGACCCAGCGCGCTGGGCGGTCGCGCTCCCGGGGCCCTTCGACTACGCCCGGGGGATCGCCCGCTACCACGGCGTCGGAAAGTTCGAAGCGCTCGACGGGCTGGACCTCGGCGCCGCGCTGCGGGCGGGCCTGCCGTCCTGCACGGACGTGGCCTTCCTCAACGACGCCTGGGCCTTCGCCTACGGGGAGCGGGCCGAGGGCGCCGCGCGCGGCCATGACCGGGTCGTCGGCATCACCCTCGGCACCGGGGTCGGCTCCGCCTTCCTCGCGGACGGCGCCGCCGTCACCGAAGGGCCCGGGGTGCCGCCGCAGGGGCGGGTCGACCTGCTGGTGCACGACGGCCGCCCGCTGGAGGACACCGTCTCCCGCCGTGCTCTGACCGCCGCCTACGCCGGCGCGACGGGGCGCCGGTCGGACGTCCGGGAGATCGCCGCGGCGGCGAGGGGCGGCGAGGTCGCCGCCCTGCGGGTGCTCACGGACGCCTTCGGCGCGCTCGGGCGGGTGCTGGCGGTCTGGGTGCGCCGCTTCGAGGCGGGCGCGCTCGTCGTCGGCGGTTCGATGACCGGTTCGTGGGACCTGATCGGACCGGCGCTGACGGCGGGCCTGCTCGCCGGGGGCGCGGAATCGCCGCGGCCGGTGCGGGCGGAGCACGTGCAGGAGGCGGCTTTGGTGGGTGCGGCCTGGTACGTCGCCGGGCCGCGCGCGGACGCCGACCGCGGTGCCGGGCCGCGCGCGGACGCCGACCGCGGTGCCGGGCCGCGCGCGGACACATGCAGGTCCGTGCGCGGATCGGAAGACCACGAGCGTTGACACTATTCTCAGTTGAACGATCAGGGAGGGAGACAGACGTGCCACGCGCGCCGCTCACCGCCGCACAGCCCACCATGAAGCAGGTCGCCACACTGGCCGACGTCAGCGCGATGACCGTGTCACGGGTGCTGCGCGGCGACACCGGGGTGTCGGAGGACAAACGGGCCCGGGTCGAGGCCGCGGTCCGCGAACTCGGCTACCGTCCCAACGCGCTGGCCCGCAACTTCCGCCACGGCCGGCGCACCGGCACCATCGGGCTGATCGTCACCAACCTGGCGAACCCGTTCTACGCCCACCTCGCCCTCGGCATCGAGGCGGCCGTCGCCGGCGACGGCCTGCGGGTGATGATCACCAACACCGACGGCGACGCGGCGCGCGAACGCGAGGCCGTCCGCGACCTGTCCGCACGCAGGGTCGACGGCATCATCCTCGTGCCGGCCGGCGTGGACCAGTCCTACCTGGCCGAGGAACTCCCATCGGGCCTGCCCGTGGTGACGGTCGCCCGGCCGCCCACCGGCTTCGAGGCCGACTGCGTCCTGGTCGACGACTTCGGCGGCGCCTACGCGGCGACCAGCCGGCTGCTGGCCGCCGGCCACCGCAGGATCGGGTTCCTCGGCAACCCGCCCTCGGTGTACACCGGCTCCGAGCGCTACCGGGGCTATTGCGCCGCGCTGCTGGAGGCCGGTGTGGACCCGGACACCGCGCTGGCCAAGCGCGACCAGGACGACCTGGCCTCCGCGGAACAGGCCGCGACCGAACTGCTCGCGCTGCCGGCACCGCCCACCGCGATGTTCTGCACGAACAACCGCAACACCATCGGCGCGTACCGGGCGCTGCGCGTCCACGGGATGCGCGCGACGCTGGCCGGCTTCGACAACTTCGACCTGGCCGACCTGCTCAGCGTGCCGGTCCTGGTGGTCGACTACGACCCGAACGAGATCGGCCGGCGCGCCGCCCATCTGCTCGCCGAACGCCTCGCGTCCGACGCGTCCGCGACCCTGCCGCCCCGCCGCGTCGTCATCCCCACCACGGTCACGGCCCACGACGCCGAACAGGCCCCGGCACCGGGCCGCTGACCACTCGGCGCCGCGCCGACTCGGCTGCCGACCGGGACACCGCGCCCCGGCTGGCCCCCGGTCACATCCGGTCGGTGCCGGGGTCGTCCACCCGGTGCACGGCGGCCTCCTCCGCGCTGGCGGCGCCGCCGTCGATACCGACGTCCTCGGCGACGGTGTCGTCGTCGACGGGCCGCTCGGCGCCCTGACCCGGTGACCGCAGGCGTCCGGCGCGCTCCGCGCCCGCCTGCGGATCGACCGGTTCACCGGCGCCGTCCGGGCTGTCGCCCAAGCCGCCGCCGGGGTCCCCGGCCGTGTCGGGCACCTCCTCGGCGAGCCGCTCGTCGAGGCTCTCCCCCTCGCGCTGCTCCCGGGCGGTCGTCCCGGCACCCTCCACCGCGAGCGGGCGTTCCGGCGGCGACCAGCCCTTGTCGAGCACCTCGTCGTAGTCGTCCTCGCCGACGGCGTCCTCCATGTCCAGCGGCGCCGCGTCCTGCTGCTCCTCGTTGTCGTCGGTGGGCTGGTAGACGTCGTCTCCGCGTGCTTCGTCGCTCATGTCCGTCCCTCCTGGTCGGTGGGCGATCGGGTCAGGCGGGGGTGCCCGCGGGGCCGCGGCCGGAGCCGCCCTCGCGCAGGCGGGGCAGCACCTCGGTGCGGTAGAAGTCGAAGAACTGCCGCTGGTCGGGGCCGATCTGGTTGACGTAGACCTCGTCGAACCCGGCGTCGGCGTAGGACCGGGCGGTGGCGGCGTGGGCGTCGGCATCGTCGCCGCAGGTCACCGCGTCGGCGATCATGTCCTCGGTGACCAGCGTGCTCGCCTGCCGGAAGTGCTCCGGGGTGGGCAGGATCTGCGGCAGCTCGCCGGGCAGCTGCTCGTTCGGCCACAGCCGGTGCACGGTGCGCACGGCGCGCTCGCGGTCGGTGTCCCAGCAGACCTTCACCCCTCCGACGACGGGCTTGGACCCGCCCCCGGCCCGGCGGAACTGCTCCACCAGGTCCGCGTCGGGCGCCATCGTGACGAAGCCGTCCCCGATCCGCCCGGCCAGCGCCGCGGCCTGCGGGCCGAACCCCGACACGTACAGCGGCGCGGGCTGCTCGGGCACCGTGTAGAGCCGTGCGTTCTGCACCGTGTAGTGGGTGCCGTGATGGGTGACCCGCTCCCCGGCCGACAGCTTCCTGATGACCTGTACGGCTTCCTCGAGCATCTCCAGCCGCTCGGCGGCCTCGGGCCAGGTGTCGCCGAGGATGTGCTCGTTGAGCGCCTCGCCGCTGCCGATCCCGAACCGGAAGCGCCCCCCGGTCAGGACGGCCGCCGTGGCCGCGGCCTGCGCGTTGATCGCGGGGTGCAGCCGGACGGTCGGGCAGGTCACGAGGGTGGTGATCGGCAGGGAGGTGACCTGGGACAGGGCGCCGATCACCGACCAGACGAAGGAGCCCTGGCCCTGCTCGTCGTTCCACGGGTGGAAGTGGTCGGAGATCGCCAGCGCCTCGAACCCGGCCTGCTCGGCCATCCGCGCCTGCTCCAGCAGGTCGTGGGGCGCGAACTCCTCCGAGGAGAGGAAGTATCCGTACGCGGTCATGACAGTCCTCTCTGTTGGTGTCCTTCCGCGCCGACTCGCCTGAACGGGAAGGGCGGGGGGCGCTCAGTCGCGCAGGCGGTCGAGTCTTCGCCGGGCGGCGGCGAGGGAGCGGCCGCGGGTCAGCGCCGGGTCCTTCCAGGGGTCGGGCTGCGCCAGGCGGTCGTCGATGCCGGCGAGGGTCCAGCGCCTCGCCGTGGTGGCCGGCTCGTCCACCTCGCTCCAGGTCAGCGGCATGGCGAGCGGGGCACCGGCAAGGGCGCGCACGGCGTACGGGGCCACGGCGGTCTGGGCGTAGCCGTTGCGCTGGACGTCGAGGTAGAGCCGGCCGCGCCGGGCCTGCTTCCTCGGCTGGGTGGTGAGTTCGCCGGGATGGCGGTCCGCGAGCACGTCGGCCGCGTCGCGGGCGAAGGCGAGCACGTCGTCGGCGTGGGCGCGGCGGTCCAGGGGCACCAGGACGTGCAGGCCCCGCGAGCCGGTGGTCATCACGGCGCACGGGAGCCGCAGCTCGTCCAGCAGGCCTCGCAGCAGGCGCGCGGCTTCCCGTACGGGGACGAAGTCGTCCCTGGGCGGATCAAGGTCGAAGACGAGGCGGTCGGGGCAGTACGGGCGGTCGGCCCGGCTCAGCCAGCGGTGCGGGGTGATGGTGGCCTGGCCGGCCAGGTACAGCAGGGTCGCGGTGTCGTCGCAGACCGCGTGGGTGACGGTGCCGCCCTCCTTGGGCACGGTCGTGCGGTGCACCCAGTCGGGGAAGTACTGCGGCACGTCCTTCTGCATGAAGGACCCGCTGCCGATGCCGTCGGGGTGCCGTTCGAGCATCAGCGGGCGGCCGCGGACGTGGGGCAGCAGCCGCGGGGCGACGGCGTGGTAGTAGCGGGCGAGGTCGGCCTTGGTCAGCCCGTCGTCGGGGAAGAGCGGTTTGTCGGCGCGGCCGATGCGCACGGTGCGCCCGCCGGCGCGCAGCACCGTCTCGGAACTCATCGCTCGTGCCACCTCCGTCGGCGCTTTCGGCGAAACCGGGCAACGTGCTGCGGCTACCCGCAGCACACCGGATGACACCCGAGGCTCCTGGGACGCAGGGGGCGCACGGGCCGCAGATCCGCGCCGGTGCGCTGTGACCAGCGGGTACGCCCGTCTCCGCACCCCGGCGCCGGGTTTTTCGCCCCCGGCAGGACCCTGAAGGTGGTAGCGGCTGTCCCACCGAACCGCTCTCCCTGGTTGGCGGACCTGCGACCGAGCACTCTTGCGGACATGACCTTCACGTTCGCCCACGACCACGTGGGCATCACCGTCACGCCCGAGGATCTCGACGCCACCATCGCGTGGTACTCGCGCACCCTCGGTTTCGCCGTCGAGCAGCGGTTCGAGGCACATGGCACGACGTTCGTCTTCCTCACCGCCGGTGACGTCAAGATCGAGCTTCTCGCGGGCGCGGCGGACCGGACCACGCCTCCGACCACCGTCCTCACGAGCATGCACACCTCGCGCCTGCACCACTTCTGCCTCGCTGTGGCGGATCTCGACGCGGCGGTCTCGCGGCTGCACGAACTCGATGTGCCGCTGATCGGCGGCCCGATGGAGATACCGGCGACCGGTCAGCGCATCGCCTTCGTGACCGACAACGTCGGCACCATCATCGAACTCAGCGACCCCGGCACCTGGATGTCCGGCCGGAAGGCACGGGCATGACGCCGGACCGCGTGGATGTCGCCGCCTCCCAGGACATCAGGCAGGCCCGCTGGCAGCCCGCCGAGGTGGCGAGCCCGCACCTCGACCGCCCTGTCCCGGTCGTCGCCGCCAAGGACGTCGCCTACCTCCCCCACGCCAACCGGCTCCAGAACCTCAGCATCTACCTGCCGCGGACCCCGCGAACCGCCGCGCTCATCGGCACCCCCGTCACGTCCCTGCCCGGCGCCGACGCCGCGGTGCGGCACCCGCGGTACCTCGTACACCTCCACGGCGGCGCCTGGCGCGACCCGCGGCTCACCTCCGCCTCGATCGAACCGGCCGTCGCCCACGCGTTCCGCGCCGACGCGCTCACCGGCGAGGCGGCGCCGCCGGTCACCGCCATCGCGTCCCTCAACTACACCGTCTCCCAGATCGACTACCCCGTTCCTCCCGTCATGAAGGACCCTCCCGTTCCTTACGACGCGATCAAGGACAACCACACCGACCCGGCGCGCGAGGCCGTCCATCCGCAGCACGTCAGCGACGTACTGCACGGCTTGGCCCTGCTCGGCTCCCTCGGCCTCGCCGACGGCTCCTACGTCCTGTCCGGCCACAGCTGCGGCGCCTGCCTGGCGTTGCAGTCCGTCCTCCAGCCGCCGCGGCACCACGGTCTCGGCCACCTGCCCGAGCCGCCCCGCCCTGCCGCGCTGCTCGGCCTCAACGGCCTGTACGACCTGCCCGCCCTCGCGACGGCCGAGGGCCTGGGCACCTCCCACGCCCACCTCCGCGACGACTACGAAGCGTTCCTGTCCAGGGCGTTCGGGGCGGACAAGGGCGCCTGGGCGGACGCCAGCCCGGCCGGCTTCGACCCGGTGTCCATCGCCGCACGGGTCCGCGAGGGCACCGCGCCGCCTCTGGTCGTCCTGGACCACAGCGCCGAGGACCAGCTCGTACCGGAGAACCAGCACAAGCGGATGACCGCCACCCTGGCCGAGGCCGTCGGGCTCCGCCTCGCCCGGGGGCACCGGCTCACCGGCCCCCATGCGGCGCCCTGGGAGGAAGGCGTCATGATCTACCAGAGCCTCCTCGACACCCTTCGGCTCCTGCGGGAGGCCCCATGACCGCGGGCCCGCATCCCGCACCGGGAAGCCGATCCCAGGAGGGCTCACCGGGGAGGACTCACCGGCGGCGAGGGCTCACCTTCCGTGCCGAAGTGCGAGCCGCTCGGCCGCGAGCACGACCGAGCTGCGCCGGCGGCTGATCTCGTCCTCGCTCTGCGCCGGCCGGCCGCTGAGGAAGGTCGCCAGTTGGGGAACGCTCGACCACCAGGCGGCCAGCCCGATGAGCATGAACAACAGGTGGTCGGCCGGGATGTCGTCGCTGATGTGGCCCTCGCGCTGAGCCGCCTCGATCACCTCGACCTTCGCGCGGTACTTGGCGCCGCGGACCGCGGCGTCACCGGCCCGGCCGGTGAATCCCTCCTGGAGGAGGAGCCGCACCAGATGCGGGTGCTCCGTATGGTAATCGAACAGACGTCCGGCGTATGCGCCGATGTGCTGGAACTCCTGGCCGCCCGGCCAGTCGACGGCGTCGGCCAGCCTGTTCATCTCGCCGGCCAGGACCGTGTCGAACAAGGAGTCCTTGTCGCCGAAGTACCGGTAGAGCCGCTCCTTGTTGATGCCCGCGCGCTCGGCGATGGCCGCCATGCTCGCCCCTTCGAGGCCCCGCTCCGCGAACTCAACGACGGCGGCTTCGAGCAGTAGCCGCTTGGTGCGCTCCGTGTCCCACGCCATGGGGACAGCGTAGCTCATTACAACCCCAACGTTGGAGTTTGTCCAACTCCAACGTTGGGGTTGGACATTTCCCCGAGCCGGGACTACGTTCGCTTCCGGCGCCGGCCGCTGGTCGGCGTACTGGGACAAAGAGAGCGCGGAGAGTGACATGAGTGCTGTTCTGAACGGAAAGATCGCTGTGGTGACCGGAGCGTCCCAGGGCATCGGGAAGTCGGTGGCCCGCCGCTTCGCGGAGGAAGGCGCCAAGCTGGTGATGTCGGAACTGCACGACGGCGTGCACGCTGCGGCCGACGAGATCGCCGCTGCGTTCCCCCAGTCGGACGTGATCGCCGTCGTCACGGACGTGACGGACCCGTCCGCCTGCGCCGAGCTGATGGCCACGGCCTCCGAGCGGCACGGCGGCCTCGACATCCTCGCCCACGCGACGGCGGTGATGCCGGCTCAGAGCCCGACGGCCGAGACGAGCGTGGCGGACTGGGACCGCACGCTGGCCGTGAACGCGAAGGGCGCCTTCCTGCTGGCGCGCAGCGCGATCCCGGTCCTGCGCAGGCCCGGCGGCACCATCGTGTTCACCGGTTCCTACGCGGGAGAGGTGGGCCTGGTCGGCCGTGCCATCTACTGCGCCTCCAAGGGCGCGCTCCGCACGTTCTCCCAGAGCCTGGCCCTTGAACTGGCAGGCGAGGGCATCCGTGTGAACGCGGTCGCGCCCGCCCACCTCCAGGCGGAACTCAACAGCCAGATGCTGGAGATCACGTCCGCGCAGGAAGGCATCTCCGTCGAGGAGGCGCAGGCCCGGCGGAACGCGAGCATCCCGATGGGACGCGAAGCGACCGCCGACGAAGTGGCCGAGGGCTTCGTCTACCTCGCGAGCGGTGCGGCCTCCTACGTCACGGGGGCATGGCTGGACGTGAACGGCGGAGCGGTCATGCGGTGAGAGGCGGACGGAGCGCCTGCTCCGGCCCGGGGCAGCATCGCGGAAGGCGTCTCCCTCGCCGCTCTGCCATGCATGCTATGGACCAGGCAGCCGCTCCCGGCTGGTCCCTCGGCCCCCGGAGACGGCGGCCGCCGGGCCGGCCACAGACCTGGGACGGCCGACTCGACATCCTCGTCTCTTGCGGCTGCTCTAGGCTGGCCGGTCTCATCCGACGCACCGCGACGAGGATCAGCTCATGTGCGCCAGCACCAGAATCCGCCTGATAGAGCCCGCCGATGCCGGCCCGATCGCGGCACACAGAGCGCGGGACATCGAGGCTTTCCAGCCGTGGGAGCCGGCCCAGCCGGCCGACTTCTTCACCCCGGAGGGCCAGGCCGAGCGGATCGACAGGCTACTGGCCGGACACCGGGCCGGCACGGTCTGGCCGGGCGTGGTGCTCGCCGACGACCGGGTGATCGGACAGGTCACCGTCGGAGGCATCCTGCGGCAGCCGCACCTGCGCCGCGGTTCCGTCGGTTACTGGATCGCCACGGTCGCCCAGAACCAAGGGCATGCCGGGCGTGCCGTCGGGCTCGCGCTCCAGGTGATGACGGATGAACTCGGGTTGCACCGGGCTGAGGCGTCCACCCGTCCGGAGAACCTGCCCTCGCAGCGGGTGCTGCGCCGCAACGGGTTCAGCACGTACGGCGTCGCGCACTCCTCGATCTTCCTCGACGGGAGCTGGCGGGACGGGCTGCTGTGGGAGCGGCTCCTGGGCGACTGACCGATCGCTTCACAACGAGGCCCACTCAGGCACGCGCGCGGCAAAGGCGGGCGCTGACCGGCTCACTACGAAGAACGGCAACGCGCGGGCCGGCTCCCGCTGTCGGGGCCGACCCGTTGCCGCGCGCGGTCAGGACGACGTCACAGGCTCCCGGTAGCGCCAGGCTCCGAGCACTCCGAGACACTGGCCCGGTAGACCCCGAGCAGCACCTCGATGACCGGGCTGACCGTCCACAGAGCCCCAAGGCGACCGGCTCACGCTGCGGCGGTCCAACGCCACGGGCGGGGGCCGTGCTCGCCGCGGACGCACGCGATGCGGTACCGCGCCTGCTCAAGAGCGCGCGGGTCGTGGTCCGCGGCCTGGACCGCGAAGGTGATCATGCGCAGTTCGCGGATGGACCGGAGGACCGGGTAGCCGGGCCACTGGCGGACGTCGTCACCGTAGGCGGTGCAGAAGGCGTCGTACGCCTCGGTGGTGAGAGTGCCGGTGGTGTCGAGGGCGATGGCGGTGGAGGTGAGGTCCCACTCCGGGCAGCCGAGGGAGGTGCGTTCGAAGTCCAGCAGGGTGACCTGCCCGTCGCGGGTGACGGCGCAGTTGCCGCCCCAGGCGTCACCGTGGATGACGGAGTCGGGCCGCCCTGGCGGCAGTTCCGCGTAGGCGCCGCGGAGGTCGTCGAGCCGGGCGAGGAGGAAGTCACGGTCGGCCGGGGCGAGGGTACGGGCAGCGGTGAGGCGCTGGTCGAGGCGTACGAACGGGTCGGCCCGGCCGAGGGGCAACTCCGAGGGCACGGGCAGGTGGTGGAGCCGGCGCAGCAGCGGGGCGAGGTCGGCCGCCGTACCGGGGCGGTGGGGCGGGAGTTCCTGCCAGTAGGTGGCCGGGCGGCCGTCGGCGAGGAGCGGTTGGGCGATCGGCAACGGGCGGACGGCCGGGAAGGCGTGGCGTGCGAGCCAGCGGGTGACCGCCACCTCGCGGGCGGCGGCCGTGTCCTGCCCGGCGCGGGAGATCCGTACGACGGTCCCACCGGGAAGGCGCCACAGGTCGTTCTCCGCGAGCCGGATGATCTCCGCGCCGACCGGTGACAGGCCGGCCGCGGCAGCAGCGGCATGCAGGTAACGCCGGGCCGATTCTGTGCGGTCGTCCGTCATACGTTCACTATCGCCGTGATACGTGTCCATGGGGGCTTTGACGACGGCACGAACTGGGCGTGGCCGGTGCCGTTGTGACGCACGTTCGTCGCTCAACCATTGGTGGACAGGTCGGCGAGACCGCGAACACGCGGTTCGTGCTGCCAAGCGGTCAACGCACGCCTCCCCTACGCTCTCTCATCCCGGGCCAGGCGTGCGGTGAAGCCGTGATCGCACAACCGGGCGTAGGCGAGGCGCACTTCGCTCGGCACGGGCTGCTCGACGGTGAGCCCTCGCTCCGGGTAGACCATGATCCGCTGCGTCGCGCCGACCATCATCGCAACGACCATGTCCTCGTCGCCGATGGCGGATACGTAGTCGTCGTACGGGACGCGCGCCGACGCGCAGACGGCGTCGACCGACGGCCACAGCTTGCGCAACGTCGCGTACGCGCGCCGCTCCTCGTAGGGCTTGCTGACCAGGAGGACCGACGTCACCTCGATGCCGTTCGCCGCAAGGAGTTCCCAGGACTTCGTGATGTTCTCGCCGGTGTTCCGCGCTTCCGGCTCCAGCAGGACCGTCGAGGCCGGTACGCCCAGTTCCAGGGCGCGTTCGCGGTAGTGCACGGCTTCGCCGCACGGCATGCGAGCAGCGGACGTCGGACTGGTGGCGCCGGTCATCACCACGAGCGGGGCCATACCGCGCGCAAGGAGACCCGCCGCGGTGTCGGCCACGGAGAGGTCATGACTGCCCAGGGCGATGGCGACCGAGCACGGGCGCGGCGCGTGGCCCATCCGCAGGTAGTCCCACAGCAGCAGGACGTCCGCACGCGCCGACGGTGAAAGTGCCACGCCCGCACCTGCCCACTGTCCCACGCTTACGATCCCGTCGTCTCGTCCAGGAAATCGGCCACGACGGGCAGTCGGCGGTGACGGTCGAGGCCCGAATGCAGCCCGGCGAGCGCGCTGGACGCCCGCGCGGAGCTGACACCACCCATCAGTTCGATGGCGATCCGGGCAGTCTCCACTGCGCCGTCGACGTCGCCGAGCGCGAGGTACGCCTCGGCGCGGCGGGCTTCGTAGATCGCTGCTCCGCGGGGTTCGTGGACCGTGTTGTAAGGGACATCGGTGTGGGCCGCCGCGGCCGAGTAGTAGCTCAACGCTCGCGCCGGTTCGCCTAGCTGCTGGGCGGCGGAGCCAGCGGACTGGAGGATCTCGCCGGCGGTGATCCAGTAGACCGTCGGCACGTCCTTGTCAGCTGGGATACCCGTTTCGTACGCGGCAAGCGCCTTGTCGATCGCCCGATACGCCGCTGCTGCGTGCCCGGCGACGGAGTACGCGCGGGCCTGCCGGATCAGCAGCAGCACGGTCACGCGCGGGGACTCGACACAGCCGTGGGTGAGTGCCTGGTCGACGAGGTCGATCGCACTGCCGGGGTCGGGGCTCGCCGCGCCGTACCGCACGTTCGCCCAGAAGCCGGCGGCGATCGCGCCAGCGACGTGATCGCCGGCTTCGGCCGCGGCCCGCGTCGAGGCGGCGAGGTGCTTCTCGGCCGCTCCGGTGTCGCCGTTGTCGTAGGCGCACCATCCGGCGAGTCGGGACGCCTCAGCCGCCGCCGACCACAGGCGCCTGCCGGTCTCCTGACTGTACGACCGCTCGATCAGCAACCGGCGGATGAGCCGAATCTCCGCACGTGCCGCGTCGTAGACGTGCCCTGCGCCCAGGTCGTCATCGAGTCGCCGGAGCGCTGCCAGGCGGGTGTCGACGTGGTCGACGGTCTCGGCCCCGATGCGGCGGCCGGTCCCCTGTGCCGGTGCGGGCAGAGCGGTAGCCCACTGGGCGATGATCGCCGAAACCGTTCCGGTCGTGGCGATGAGCAGTCGGCGTCGGTCCACGGGTCCTCCATCATCCAGAGCCGCGAGGGCGCCCTCAGGAGTCCACGCCGCGGTCCACGCCGCGTGGTCGTCGCGCAATGCCGCCAACAGCCAGTGGGGCCAGCCTCGCGTCAGTACTTCATGGGTGGGGATATCCACCACAGCGGCCATTGCCAGTTGGGTGAGTTCGCTGGGGACTTGAGGCCGCTCCGCCCGGGTCCACCTCGACACCTTCTCCTTGCGGGTGGCGAAGTCGCGCCCGTAACCGCGCCGTACGTACTCCGCTTGCACCCGCCGTAAGTAGGACTGCGCTGTCCACCCGCGAAGGGCCAACAGTTGGGCGAGCGGATGGCGGTCATCGTGCACGTCGGTCTCCCACCGTCTGAGCTCCTCTCAGTGTGGACGAGGTTCGGCCCTGTGGGGAGGAGCGGAGCAACCGGAGCAACCGGAGCAAGGGGGCCAACCGGAGCAGAGCAACCGGAGCAACGAGAGGCAACCGGAGGCAACCGCCTTCTCCTTCCGTGCGACGTGCACGACCCGTTGTGATGGGTGCGGGCCGACCACGGCCCCAGCCACCTTTCGGAACGGGAGGTACAGCCATGCTGGAGATCCGGGAGAGTACCGCTCCGAGTGAAGTACCGGACGGCTGACCGGTCCGGCGGCGAGCCAGCCACCTCAAACGCCGCTCCAGCCGCATACCCACGGGCGTCGTCCACGTCGCCGTACGTGCTCCCGTCCCCCGGCGTGCGGCAACAGACACCGCGCCGCTGCTGGAGCGACCCTTCCCCCGCTCCGGCCACGCCGAGTCAAGCACGTATCCACCTCCCGCCGTTCCCCGCGGGGTGTGACGGACTCACGGCTCACCTGCCCGTGGCCGGAGCGGGTCCACCTTCCTTGAGACGGGCTGGTCTGCACGCTCCAGCAGCACCGCGGCCTCTCACCGCGCAGGCCCGGCCCCGGCCGCCCGACGGCCGCCCGATCCACGCCGCCAGCCGTTTCCACCGACGCACCACGAACAGGAACCCCGCACGATGAAACCCGCGGCCCCCGCGCCCACCGCCTTACCCGCCAACGAGCCCGACGCCACGACCACCGGCTACCCCGTCGCCGAGTTCCCCGGGCAGGTCCTGCGCGCGTACTCGCCCGGCAACACCCCCGACACGCCGCAGGGGATGGAGATCCTGCGCTCCAGCATCACCTGCACGCCCTACGCCGCCGCGCCCGAGCCGGCCATCCCCGTCGCCACGGTGTGGGTCGCCGACGCGTACCAGATCGCCGACCTCGACCCGACGGGCCTGGCCGAGATCGTTGAGGGCCTGCGCTCCGTCGCCGACCGGCTCGACCACGTCGTCATCCCCCACCTCAACGACATCCGCGCCGCATGGACCACCCACCGCACCTCCCGGACGGGGGCCCGCCCGTGAGTACCGACACCGCGCAACTCGCCCGAACCGCCAGCTCGTTGTTCGCGGCCGGTCAGGTCAGCGCCCGCGCCCTGTACGCCCACCACCTCGCGTTCCTCCGCGAGAAAGCCGGCCTCTCCCTCCAGGGGCTGGCCGACCAGTGCCACTACGAACAGTCCTACCTCCACCGCCTGGAAACCGGCGGCCGCCTCGGCACCCTCACCGTCGCACAAGCCCTCGACCGCTACTACGCAACCGGCACCCTCCTCGCCGCCCTCTGGCGCCTGGCCAAACGCGAAGCCAAACACGCCGCAAACGGACTCACCGCCCTCGAAGCCGCCGCCACCACCATCCAGGAATACGCCCTCACCACCATCCCCACCCTCCTCCAAACCCCCGCCTACGCCGAAGAACACCTCACCACCAGCCCGCAGTCGCCGGAAGCCCTGACCGCACAGATCGACGCACTCCTCCAACGCCAAGCCCGCCTCACCGAGCCCACACCCCACCCCCTCCGCTACCGCGCCGTCCTCGACGAGTTGGTCCTCCACCGCGCCGCCCGCAACCCCGCCACCTGGGACGGCCAACTCGACCACCTCATCACCACCGCCCACCACCCCAACATCACCCTCCAACTCCTCCCCCTCCACGCAGGACTCCACGACCTCCGCGGCCCCCTCCACCTCCTCACCTTCCGCGCCCGCAACCCCCTCGCCTACGCACACGGCACCCTCACCGACCACACCACCGACGACCCCGACGACCTCGACGAACTCACCCGCCAGTACGACCAACTCCGCGACCTCGCCCTCACCCCCGCCCACACCATCGAACACCTCCACACCCTCCGCACCACATGAACCCCACCACCCCGACGACACAGACCACACCCCCCACCTGGACGATCACCACCACCGAAGGCATCACCCTCACCGGCCACCAACCCGACTGGTCCCAGGACAACCCCAGCCACACCGACATCACGCTGAACCAGGCCATCAACCACCTGCGCGAACACGCCCACTACACGATGCTTCCCGTCGACCCGGTCCTGCCGCCCGCCACATTTCGCTACCGCATAGTTCGCACACCCGGAGCTCCGGGACGCCGTCGAAGAGATCCTGGAGGGCTACAGCGACGACGACATCATCGACTAGGGCGTTGACTGACGCCCCGAGCGAGCCGGCCGGCAACGGCCGCACGGCAGCGCCCCGTTTCCGGCATCCGAACTGCCGGGAACAGAGCGTTGTTCATCGTAGGCGGGGCGGTCCGATGGCTTCGGACGGCAGACGGGGGCCGGTCCGCCCTCCGGATGGCCAATGGATGGATGGGGAGGGGACATGGGGCAGGTCTGGGTTCAGGGCGCACTTGCTCACAGCAGCCAGCCCCAAGGGGGCTACCCGCTGCTGGTGCGCGCCGACACCACCACCCAGCCGACCCGGACCGATCAGCAGGCCGCGCTCGCCCGACCACTCTCCATCAAGCCCGCCGCGCCGCCGGTACCGTCGCCGGCTGCACCGCTCGCTTTACATGCCTGCGTGCGGTGGCTTCGGCGTCCGGTTGCGCTGAAGCTGCCATGCCTCGGGGGTGACTGGCGTGTAGAGGTTGACAAGGGATCCGTCGGGGTCGCGGACAAGAGCGGACAGATTACCCCACGGCATCATGGTCGGATGCTGAACGACATCAAGATCGTCGCCGAAATCGGTCGCAAGCCTCTCGTATACGGCGTTGGCGTCATCGACGAGGAACTCGATGATCGCACTGTTGTTTGCGCCCCCACGAGGCGTGTTGGGGGTGATGAAAGCGACGCGGGCGGAGCCGCTGACAGCGACGGTGGCCGAGGGTGTCACCAGTTCGACGAAATCCTCGGTGAGGTACTGCGGGGTCGCACCGGTGAGCACCTTGTAGAAGCGGACGAGCCGCGGAATGTCATCGGTGACGAGACGGACGGAGGCGAGTTGCACTGCTGCTGAGGCGGTCATGTGGTCACCTTAGAAGGAATACAGGTCATATTCCGTCCGTAAATCCCTCATCATCGCAGGTATGACCCGACCGACCGCACGCGTTCTCGCCTTGCTGGAGTTGCTGCAGACAGGGGGAACCCGCACTGTTGCCGACCTCGCCGAGCGCCTCGGAGTCGATCAGCGCACCGTGCGTCGCTATGTCGAGCAGCTGCGCGAAATGGACATTCCGGTGGACGGGGTCCGCGGTCGGTACGGCGGCTACCGTCTGGCCCGCCACTACCGCATGCCGCCGCTGATGCTGAACGACGAGGAAGGCCTTGCCGTGGTGTGGGCGTTGCTGGTCAACCAACATGCGCCCAGTGGTCCGGTCACCCCGCTGGCGGTGGAGACGGCCACGGCGAAGGTGCGCCGAGTACTGCCTGCCGCGCTCGCCCGCCGCATCGACGCGGTATTCCGGGCAGTGGACTTCACCGGTGAGCGACGCCCGGGCGCAGAAGACGAAGACGCCGAAGCTCATCCTGGTGCTGACGAAGGCGCTCAGACGCTGCTCGGTCTGGCTGAGGCAGCACGGGACCAGCGCCCGGTGGCGTTCGCGTACCGGACGCGTCAGGGCCATGCGGCTACCCGGCACGTACAGCCGCACGGCATCGTGGCGTACCAAAACCTGCTCTACCTCACCGGCTTCGACACCGACCGCCAGGCGCAACGTACCTACCGCCTGGACAGGATGGCCGATCTGCGACTGCTGCCAGGCACCTTTGAAGCGCCCGCGAACATCGACCCAGTGGCCCAGGTGCTGGGACCACTGTCGGCGGCACCTTCGCGATACGACGTCTCCGTGCTCATCCGCGCTGATCCGGCCCATGTGCGGCGCTGGATTCCGGAAACGCTCGGGTCAGTCGCGCCGGCGTCTCCTCCCGATGCTGCGGACGGTCATGACTGGCTGCAGGTGTTTCTGCGGGCTGAACGCCTCGAGTGGGTCGCCGACACACTCGCCATGCTGGACCGGCCCTTCATCATCCAACAGCCGGAAGCCCTCAAAGCGGTGGTTCTCGCACTCGGACGCCGACTGGCTGAACGCTCCGCCGAGTAACGCGCAGTCACCGACGACGAGGAACGACTCGATGCCCCCGCGGCCAGGACGACCTGATCGCGGGCTGCCTGCCCCAGACTCCGCCAGCGATCGACACCCAACGGCTCCAGGCAGTCGGTGCCCTTGGGTGCACCGGCCATGGCGCGCACGGTGGCAGGCGGGTCTGGAGCAGGCGGTGGGCGGTATGCCAACGGGCTTGTGCCATGCAGGCGAGCCGTCCCGGTCGCGGGGCACTTGCGATGCACGGCACCAGACTCCGCTCCCTGATCCGGCCTGATCCGGACGAAAGACCCTGGCCCCCGGCCGTCCAGGCCCGTGGGGGCTCAGCTCGCCAGGCCGTGACGGAACGCGTAGACGACCGCCTGGACGCGGTCGCGCAGGTTCAGCTTGGTGAGTATGCGGGAGACGAACGTCTTCACCGTCTCCTGGCTGATGACGAGGGCGGCGGCGATCTCGCTGTTGGACAGGCCGTCCGCGATCAGCCGCAGCACCTGCAGCTCGCGGGGGGTGAGCGGAATGTCCTCGGGGGCGCCGTCGGTGGGGCGGATGCGGGTCGCGTACCGGCCGACGAGCTGGCGGGTGACCTCGGGGTCGAGGAGCGCCGCGCCCATGGCGACCGTGCGGATGCCGTGCAGCAGGTGGTCGGGCGGGGCGTCCTTGAGGAGGAAGCCGCTCGCTCCGGCGCGCAGCGCATCGTAGACGTACTCGTCGAGGTTGAACGTGGTGACCACGAGGACCTTGACGGGGTGGGCGACCCCGGCCCCCGCCAGCAGGCGGGTGGCTTGGAGGCCGTCGAGGACCGGCATGCGGATGTCCATGACCACGACGCCCGGGTCGAGCTCGCGGGCGAGGTCGACTCCTTTCCGGCCGTCACCGCACTCGCCCACCACCTCCATGTCGGGCTGGGCGTCGATGATGGTGACCAGGCCCATGCGGATCAGCGCCTGGTCGTCGCAGACGAGCACCCGGGTCGGCGCGGACCCGGACGGCGGAGGTGTGTTCACGAGCGGCCCCCGGCCGGTATCCGCACCCGGACGACGAAGCCGCCGCCCGCGACGGCGCCCGCGCTGAAGTCCCCGCCGAGCACGTCGACCCGTTCGCGCAGACCGGCCAGCCCCCGTCCGCTGCCACCGACGGCGGCGGCCCGTGAGCCGGTGCCGTCCGTGCTGACCTCCACGGTGATCTCTCTCTCGCCGTGCCGCATGGTGACCGAAGTGCGGCTGCCGTGAGCGTACTTGAGGGCGTTGGTGAGTGCTTCTTGCACCACCCGGTAGGCCACGAGGTCGGAACTGCCGGTGGACTCCGGCGGGGTGCCCTCCTCGGTGAACTCCACCGGCTGGCCCGCCCGGCGGGTCTGCTCCACGAGGGTCAGGACGCGGCCGACGGCCGGTGTCCTCGGCTCGGCCGCGGCATCGCTGCCGTTCCCGGTGCCGTGATCGGGGTTGAGAAGGTCCAGCAGGTGCCGCAGATCGGTGATCGCCCGGCGCCCGGTGTCGGAGACGGCGCTCAGGGACTGCTCCAGCCGCTCGGGCGCGGCGGTCAGATAGCGGGCAGCCTCCGCCTGCACCACCATCGCCGTCACGTGGTGGGTCACGACGTCGTGCAACTCCCTCGCTATCCGGGTGCGTTCGGCGTTCCGTATCTCCACCGCGACCCGCTTGTGACGTTCGGCCTCCGCCTGCCGGGTGGTGCGCAGCCAGCTTCCGGCGCCCCAGGCCAGGCCCAGCGCCATGTAGAAGGTCGTGAACTCCGTGGCGCTCTCGCCTGTGCCGAGGTGGGAGAGGCCCACCGCCAGCGCCACGTACGCCACGGTGAGGCCGGCCACGAAGCTCCGGCGGTGCCGTTCCAGGTGCGAGCCGGTGCTCAGCAGCACAACGCCCATCGCGGTGGCCGCGAAGGTGTGGTAACCGAGGAGCTGGTCGACGGCGAACCCGCCGGACACCAGGGCCAGGGAGAGGGCCGGCCACCGTCGGCGCACCGCCAGGGGCAGGGTCTCGAGGAGGATCACCACGACGGCCACCGCGTCGTGCGGGCGATCGGGGACGCCCCCGATGACCGTTCCGTGGCTGCGGAGCGCCGGGAGGAAGGAACCGATCAGGAGGAGGAGCCCGAAGGGAAGGTCCCGGACGACGACGTCCAGCCGGTACCAGACTCCACCGAGCCGCTTCCGGGTGCTGTCCAGACGGTGTCGGATGCCGTCCAGGCGGGCCCGGTTCACCAACGGCCGGAGCCGGAGCCCGGTCGGCCGGTGCCCGGCACCGCTCTCGCGGTGTCCGGCTCCGTCCGTCCAGTGCTCCGGCGAACCGGCGGATCGCTGTTCCGTCATCGGGCGAGCGCCGCGAGGGTGCCGACGCGCTCGGCACGGCGCCGGGGGACGATGTTGCCGCGGCGGTGGGCCACGACCAGGAAGCAGACCGTCAGCAGCGTGCCGAAGACCACCGAGTAGATGCTCGCCTCGGGACCGAACTCGCCACCCGTGATCAGATGGTTGCCCGACAGGGTGGCGTCCAGCAGACCGTGGGTGTCGCCGTTGCCCGAGACCTGGGTGCTGAAGACGCCGGACTCCATGAAGTTCCAGGCGAAGTGCACGCCCATCGGCAGCCACAGGTTGCGGGTGGCGGCGTAACCGGCGGCGAGCATGGCGCCGGCCTCGATGGCGATGGCCAGGGCGCCGGCAACGGTGGCGTCGTCGTTGAGGAGGTGCATGGCGCCGAACACGAGGCCGGACAGTACCAGGGCGACGTACGTGCCCGTGCCGCGTTCCAGCAGCCGGAAAAGCAGTCCGCGGAAGATGATCTCCTCCGTCGAAGCGGCGGCCGCCATGAAGCCGATCAGCCCGATGGCCCCGCTCACCGAGTCGATGCCGTGGACCTTGTAGTCACCGAGGAAGTAAATGTTGCCGATGACGCAGAGGAACATCAGCGTGCCGAAGACCAGGCCCCAGCTGGTCGCGCTCGTCGCTTCCTTCCCCCGCAGTTCGGTCACCTCGCGGTTCTCGGTGCGCCGCACGGCCCACCGGTAGACGAAGGTCATCACGACCACGGTGAGGGCGCCCACCAGGAGCGAGAGCCAGGGGTTGTCCTTCACCCCGTTGGTGAGGCCGCCGCACGCCGCGTAGACCGCGAAGACGACAACTACCTGCAGGGCTACCTTCCAGGCTTTCATGACGTGGACTCCCCTTGCCGGTTCCGACTCCGGTTCCTTCTCCGGTCCGCGGCCCGGCGTTCCGCGGTGATTCGAACACTACGGATTCGATGTTGGGGAATCGTCACCGTGCAGTGGACACTCGCTTGTAGCTCGTACGGGGGACAGGGGGCGGGACGTCACCCAGAATTGGCACCTGCCCGTAGCTTCGGGAGTATCGGGCCTAGTACTCCAACAGGTCAGACACCGAAATCCTGCTGGAGTACTAAGCCGCCAGGCACAGCGGTGGTACCTGGAGAAGCTGCTCGCTTCGGGGGGCCGACGTGGGCCGACCCGGATCGCGGTGTGGGCATGCCAACCCTTCAACCCCGGTCACCTCAAGTCCCACGTGGACCTCCTCCTGGACGGACTTGCCGAGGCGGCCCTGGCCGCGGTCTGCCGGTGGCGCGGAGACAGCGCCGCTCGGATCGCCCGGCTCATCACCGACCGCGCCACCTCCGGCCCGAGGGCCGACGACTCCACCCACCACCACCCGGGGGCGCTATCGCGCCGCCACGGTCGGGGCAAGGTGACCGCCGCCATGAAGCGCATCCCCTCCGTCGTCCTCGGTCTGTGCTCGTACACCCACGATTCGTCGGCCGCCCTCCTCGTGGACGGTGAACTCGTCGGCTTCACCACCGAGCCCACCAGCTCACAGCCTTCGCCGCCTCCGGTTGAGAGGAATCCGCCGTACTCGTGGTCGACAGCCTCGGCGAGCGGCAGACCACCACCATCGCCCACGGCTACGGCATCCAGCGCCCCCGCCTCCAGCCCATGGAAGCGATCACCGACCCGGCCTCCCTTGGGTACGTGTATGGCGCCGTCACCGAGCACCTGGGCTGGAGGCGTGGCGACGAGGACGGTGGTCGGCCTACTCCCCCGGAGCGACGAGCCCTGACTCGTATGCGAAGACGACCGCCTGGGCGCGGTCGCGCAGGTCGAGCTTGGTGAGGACGCGGCTCACGTGGGTCTTGACCGTCTGCTCGGCCAGCACCAGCGCTCGGGCTATCTCCGTGTTGGACCGGCCGCGGGCCACGAGAGTGAGGACCTCGGTTTCGCGTTCCGTCAGGCCGTTGAGCCGGAGGTCGGGTTTGCCCCGGGACACAGGACGCTGTCTGGCGAAGTCCTCGATGAGGCGGCGCGTCACGGAGGGGGCGAGCAGAGCCTCGCCCGAGGCCACCACCCGTACGGCGGCGACGAGGTCGGCGGGGGGCGCGTCCTTCAGGAGGAAGCCGCTCGCGCCCGCTCGCAGCGCCTCGTAGACGTAGTCGTCGACATCGAAGGTGGTGAGCATCAGGACCCGCGGCCGGTGGGTGACCCCCGGCGGTGGCGCCAGCAGCCGGCGCGCGGCCTCCAGGCCGTCCATCTCGGGCATCCGCACGTCCATCAGTACGACGTCTGGATGCGTACTCCGGCTCAGCTCGACGCCCTGCGCGCCGTCGGAAGCCTCGCCCACCACGTCGATGTCGCTCTGCGCAGCCAGCAGTGCAGCGAATCCGGCTCGCACCATGGCTTGATCGTCGACGATGATGACGCGCGTGATCATGTGAAGTCCTCTTGAATGAGGGGAAGATGTGCGGCGACGCGGAAGCCGCCGTCTGACAGCGGCCCTACGTCAAGAGTGCCGGAGACAAGCCGCACCCGCTCACGCATGCCGACGAGTCCGTGCCCGGTGCCGCCCGTTTCGAGCGGCCGGGCGGGCGGCTCGGGCGGCGGGTCGTTGACTACCAGGACGGTGAGCCTGGGCCCGCCCTCGCCGTCGGCGGGCGGCGGAACCGACAGCGACACGTGGGTCACGGCTCCCGGCGCGTGCCGTACGACGTTCGCGAGGGCCTCCTGGACGATCCGGTACGCGGAGAGCCCCACCGCCTCGGGCACCTCGGCGTAGCGGGAGGTGTCGCAGCGGGTGAAGTCCACCGGTGCGCCGGTCCTCGCCGTCGCTTTCACCAACTGCCCGATCTCTGCCAGGCCCGGCTGCGGCACGAGCTCGCCCTGGGCCTCCTCGTTGCGCAGGACGCCGAGGAGCCGCCGCATTTCGGCGAGGGAGTCCCGGGCGGTCGCCGCGATGGACGTGAACTCCTCCCGTACCGGGGGCGACAGCGACGCGAGGCGGTATTCCGCGGTGTCGGCCTGAACCGTGATGACGGACATGTGGTGGGCCACCACGTCGTGCAGCTCGCGTGCGATGCGGGCGCGTTCCTCCAGCAGCGTCCTGCGGCCCCGCTAGGCCTCGCTGATGGTCTCCTGCTCGGCAAGCCTGCGCTGCACCTCTTGTCGCTCACGAATCACTCCCCCGAGCAGGAGCGCGACGCCGCTGAGGATAGTGAGCAGTGTGCCGTCGCCGCTCATGCCGTCAGGCACCACGAACTCCATGCCGACGTTGGCGGCCACCGTCGCCAGCCATACCAGCAGCAACGTCCTGCGCTGCTCACGCAGGCCCAGAGCGAGGCACAGGCCGATGTACCCGACGATCTGCATGGGCGGGAACGGCCACAGCAGCCGCTCGCCGAAGTGGACAGTGAGCAGTGCGAGTGCTCCGACCACATCCGCTACGAAGATCACATACCAAGCGGCCAACGGCCGGACGACGGCGAGCAGTAATGGTGCCGCCTGAGCGACGGCCAGCGTGCTCGCGACGCCGCCGTTCAGGCCGTAGTCAGCGGTGAGGACCACGACGGTGGTGGGCAGCAGCGCGACACTCAGCACGAACGCCACCGCCCACGGCAGCAGTCGCACCCACCAACGGGTGGCCCCCGCGAACAGGGCGGGCGGACGTTCTCTCACTGAGGTCATGAGCCCCATCTTCTTACCTGCGACAAGAGTCCGTCACGGAACGCGTGGCCACCAGGCGGACCCGCACAACAGTACTGTGGCCACCGCGCCCCCTTGCCGCGAGCCAACCCAGACGCCGGGACAAACCCCCGGATCAGGTCCAACCCGCTACACCGCTTCCAAGGACGCAACCTCCCGCCCGGAGAACTTTTCGCCACTGCGGCCCGGCTGTGCGCCCCGTCTCCTCCCACCCGCGGATTTCGTCGAACGAACTTCGCGATGCCGCAGCGGCCGAAGGATTCGTCGGCGCCCTCCCGGAATCCGAGGATCGCCTCAAGGTCGCCTCCGGAAACGCCGAGAGGCTGTTCCACCTGCCCGGACCTGGAGCGCCCCGTGAGCTTGGCCGGGGGGGACGACGATCACGGAGATTCCTCCGTGCGGTTGGAGCACGTAAACTTTACTCTGCCGTCTACTTTGAGAAGGGGCCACCATGGGGGCACGACGAGGCGAGAAGCTCCGCGAGCACATCCTCATGGCAGCGAAAGACGTGTTCCTTGAGGCCGGCTTCGAGCGCACCTCGATGGATGTCGTAGCCCAGCGGGCTAAGACCTCCAAGCGCTCGCTCTACGCGCACTTCCCCAGCAAAGATGTCCTCTTCGCCGGGGTGGTCGACCTGGTGCGCGAGCTCTACCTCGACCGTCTGGGCTCGCCGGAGCGCTACGTCACCACGGAGCGGGCCGATCCGGCCGAGGCCCTGGTGCGCTACTGCGAGCGGCTGCTGCAGCTGCTGCTGTGGTCCTCGTCCCTGCGTACGCTCCGGATGGGGATCGCCGAGGCCGAGAGGGTGCCCGAGATCGCGTCTGGCTACTACGAGGCGGTCTTCGAAGCTCCCACGGTGCGCATCGGCGCATACGTCTCCCGGACGTGGGGCCTGACGCAGGAGGGGGCACGGGAGACGGCCGAGATCCTCGTTGGCGTGACGGTCTACCCCGAACTGGTACAGGGCCTGCTCGGCACCCGGAAACCGATCGCCGAACACCCCGATGAGGCCGCCCTCGCCACCGATATCGACCTCGACCGCATCGCCGCAAGCGTCCGGCTGCTTCTCCCGGGGACACCAGCGCGCTCCTGACATTCCGAGGCCGGCGCGGGCGAGTCTGGAAGGCATCCGAACTCCAACGCAGCCTGGCCGAGCACGGGTTGGTGATCTCGGCGGGGAAGATGTCCGGTCCATGCTGCGATTCCCGGGCGGAGAGGCAGGGCATCGCGCAACCCAATGTAGTGCTCCCGCACTTGGGCGGTGAGGGCGGCCGGGGCGTCGAGTGGTCTTCCCAGCCGGGCCGCGAGGGCGTCCGTGAACGGTGGCTTGGGATCGGCGGTGGGCCCGCGTCGTTGGGCCCAGTGTCGGGCCCAGACGTCGGTGGCAAGCCGCAGGCCGTACTCGCCGAAGCCCCGGTAGAACTGGCCGACCTCCCAGCCGGGCGTCGCACGGTCGCGCAGTGAGCCTTCGGTACCGGACCAGGTGGGTGCGGTGGTCACGCGGAGACAGTCCTTGGTGTCTACCTCGATGAGGTCTCCGGTGTTGGTGTGGAGCCAAGCGGAGACCTGGTAGGCGTGTGATCCGGTAGCCGCGTTAATGGTCGCGGCGGCATCGCTGGTCACGGCTGGCTGGTGGCAATGCGAGATTGAGCGACGAGCCGGGTCTCGATGTTCCGCAGAGCCGCGATCAACGTGTCGACCTCCTCGGCGTCGGTAACCGTTCCATCGAGCAGGCGGGTCCAAGTGTCACGTAGCCGCCGAAGGTTCTCGGCTGCCGCGCCCACCGTGGTGCCCGGGCGGCGGTCGATGTACCGCATCACGGCCCCTTCCGGTGGTGTCCCCAACTCGGGCGTCAGTCTCCTTGGCTGCGTTGATATGGCGGCCCACCGCCAGGATCGGGTGTGCCTCTACCGGGGTCGTCGAAGGTGCGGGGACCCGGCTCTGACGCGGATGCCGGACGTAAAGACCGGGACACGTTCGAGCGCGGCATCGTGGTTGCCACCGATGGCGAGGGCCGCAGATCCTTTCCGGGGCCGCCCCGGCACGGCCGCTGCCCTGTGGTGTCACCCCCTACCGCGGTAGCACATCCAGATGGCTCCGCAGTATGACGCGTTGCGCGCGGGCAAGGACCCATTCTCACCTCACCACCACAAGGAGACTGCGAAAGGGCAGAACGTGAGGCTACGCAACGGCAAACGGCGCAAGCGGGATGATCGGCCGGAGGCTCCGGCGGGAACGCCCGGCCTCGCCGTGGAACTGCGCGGGGTCCGTCGGCAGTACGGCCGCGGCGCGAACACCGTGCACGCGCTCGCAGGTGTCGACCTCGCCCTCCCGCGCGGCACCTTCACCGCGGTCATGGGCCCGTCCGGGTCCGGCAAGTCGACCTTCCTGCAGTGTGCCGCCGGGCTCGACCGGCCGTCGGCGGGATCGGTGCGCCTGGGCGGCACGGAGATCACCGGCATGAAGGAGAACGAACTGACGGAGCTGCGGCGCAGCAGGCTCGGCTTCGTCTTCCAGGCGTTCAACCTGCTGCCGTCGCTGACGGTGGAGCAGAACGTGCTGCTGCCGTTGCGTCTGGCGGGGAAGCGTCAGGACCGGCGCCAGGCAATGGCGGTTCTCGGCCAGGTGGGACTGGCCGACAAGGCGCGGCGCCGGCCCAGCGAGTTGTCCGGTGGCCAGCAGCAGCGCGTGGCTGTCGCCCGCGCCCTGGTCACCAGTCCCGACGTGGTGTTCGCCGACGAGCCCACCGGTGCTCTCGACACGGGTACCGCCGCCGAGGTTCTCGGTCTGCTCAGGCAGGCGGTGGACGGCATGGGTGCCACGGTCGTCATGGTCACCCATGACCCGACCGCGGCCGCCTGGGCCGACCGCGTGCTCTTCCTCGCCGACGGCACCTTCGCCGACCACCTCGAACGCGGTTCGGCGGACCAGATCGCCCGGCGGATGACCCTGCTCACCGCACGTCCGAGCAGGCTGACGGGGGTGCCCGCATGATGCGCCCCAACGGGCTCGCCCGCGCCGCCGTCCGCTTCAAGCCCGCCTCCTTCGCGGGCACGTTCGTCGCACTGCTGATGTCCGCACTGATCGTCACGGCCTGCGGCATCCTGCTCGAGACCAGCTTGCGCGGTTCCGTGCCCCCGGAGCGCTACGCGGGGGCTCCGGTCATCGCGGCGGCTGATCAGTACAAGTATGTCGTGACGGGGAGCGGGGAGGACCGCGAGAAGGAGGCGGTGCCGCTTCCGGACACGGCACGGCTGGACGCGGGTCTCGCGGACAGGGTCGTCGCGGCGCCGGGCGTGAAGGCGGCGGTGCCCGATTTCACGTTCCCTGTGCGGGCACTGGACGGCGTGGCCGTCGAGGACGGTGTGCTGACGGCGCACGGCTGGGGCTCGCACGCCTTCACCGGCAGCGCGCTGGCCAGGGGCAGCGCTCCCGGCAACGGCGAGGTGGTCCTTGACCCCGGTACGGCGCGCGCCGCGAAAGTCTCCGTCGGAGACACCATCGCGCTGCGGACCGCCGCCGGGCAACAGGACTTCGGCGTTGCCGGGATCGCCAGGGCCACAGCCGCGGACACTGCCCGGGACTTCGGCCCAGGGGACGCCACTGTCTGGTTCTCTGACGCTCAGGCGCCCGTACTCGCGGGCCACCCGGGCAAAGCGGACGCCATCGCCGTGCTCGCGAAGGGCGGGACCGATACCGGCGCCCTCGCGGACTCCGTGAAGAAGGCCCTTGCCGGCTCGGGTGCCCAGGTGCACACGGGTGACGACCGCGGGGCCGTCGAAGATCCGGGCCTGGCCTACGCCAAGGACACCCTCTTCGGCATCGGTGGCCCCTTCGGGGGCATCGCCACCATCGTCGCGATCTTCACCGCGGCCGGCACCGTGGCGCTGTCCGTGTCCCAGCGAGCCAGGGAGTACGCACTGCTGCGTGCCATCGGGGCCACGCCGCGTCAGATCCGCCGCGCGGTCGCGTCCGAAGCACTCCTCGTCGCCCCGCTCGCCGGAATACTGGGCACCCTGCCCGGTATCGGACTCGCACACTGGTGGTTCGGACAGCTGAAGGACCGCGGCGCGATCCCTGACGCCGTCCAGATACACGTCTCCGCCATCCCGCTTCTCATCGCTGTCGGTGCCGGGCTGCTCACCGCGCTCGGTGCTGGATGGATCGCCGGACGCCGACCCGCGAAGATCAAGCCCGGGCAAGCGCTGTCGGAAGCCTCGGTCGAGCGACTGCGACCCGGTGTGATCCGTACTGTCCTGGGCCTGGCCACCTTGGTCGGAGGCGCGGTCCTCGCGGGCGTCGCCGCCGGTTCGACCGGGGACGGCGCGGCAGGTGCCTCTCTGGGTGTCGTCATGTGTTTCATGCTCGCCGTCGGTCTGCTCGGCCCACTGGTGGCCAGGCTGTGCGCGGTCCTGTTCGGCCTGCCGCTGCGTGGCGCCGGCCCCGCCGCCTCCCTCGCGGACGCCAACTCCCGGGCCAACTCCCGCCGCCTCGCATCCGCGATCACCCCGATCGTGCTTGCCATGGCCTTCGCCTCAACGCTGGTCTTCATGAATACAAGCGAACGCCACGTCGCTGATTCCCAGTTGCGGGCCGGCATCACCGCGGACCACGTGGTCACCGACCCCGCCGGGCTCCCCGTCGACTCCGTGCGGCGCGCAGCCCATGAACCCGGCGTCGAGACAGCCGTCGGCATACTGAACACGCAGGTTCTCGTGCCGACCGGCTCCGGCGAATTCAAGGCACTCCAGGGCACCGCGGTCCAAGGCGTCACCGGTTCCGGCTCCGAACTCGCCAAGGTTCAGGATCTGGGTGTGACGGAAGGCAGTCTCAACCGGATCGGTGCGGGGCATATCGCTGTCGACAAGAGCCTGGCGTCCACGGCACACGTAGGCGTCGGTGACAAGCTTCCGCTGTACCTCCCCGACGGCACCGAGGCCAGTCCCGAGATCACCGCGATCTACAGCCGCGGCCTCGGCCTCGCCGCGATAACCATGGATCGCGCGTCTCTGGCCGAGCACGTCACGTCCGGCTTCGACAGTACGCTGCTGGTGAACGGCGGCTCGCAGCATTCGTTGTCCGCCCTGGGCCGGGTCACCGACGCTTCCGGCTACGCCACCGAGCAGAGCCTCGATGCCAAGACCGGCGCCTGGATGAACAACACCATGGCCGCGGTCCTCGGCGGGTTCGCCGCCGTTGCCGCAGTGAACACCCTGGTGATGACCATCCTCGACCGCCGTCGCGAGCTGGTCACCCTTCGCCTCGTCGGTTCCACGCGACGCCAGGTCCTGGCCATGCTCCGGTGGGAAAGCCTGCTGGTCGCCGGCATCGGTATCGTCCTCGGCTCCGCCATTGCCGCGGCCACGCTGATCCCGATGATGCACGGCATGACCGGCACCATGCCCTACGCCCCCCTCTGATGTACGGCGCTTTCGCGGGTGCCGCCGCCAGCCTGGCGCTGCTCGCGGTCATGCTGCCCGGCCGGGGTGCGCTACGTCGTCAGTCCTAGGCCGTGCCCAGGCCGGCATCGTGCCGACTCGCGTCAACGCGATGCCGACCTGTGCGGGCTCGCACCTTCCTGGGGGAGCGAGCCGCGGCCACCGGGGCAGGGCTGTGCCGGGTGCACGAGAGCGTCGCGGTGGCGATGGCTGCCTGCGTCGCGCTCGCCGTGGCGGTCCCCGGCAACGACCGGTCCCGCGACCTCAAGGCCGTCCCCTCATTCCGCGATGGCGGAGAAGACCACCCGTGAAGGCAGGATGCTCGTGACTCAAACCCTGGCTCCCCCGGTCCCCATCGGGAAGGCCGCCGTCGGGGCCCTCGGCTTACTGGCGCTGTCCACCGGCGCCCTGGAATCGGTGGTTTCACCGACGATCCCGCTCCTGGAACGCGAACTGGACATGAGCCAGTCCGAAGGGGCACTGCTCAGCATCGTCCTGCTCATCACCGGCGCGCTCATCACACCGCTGGCGGGCAAGTTCGGTGACCGCTACGGCGGGAAGAAGGTGCTGATCCGCCTGATGGCGGTGGTCTCGGTCGGTGGCACGGTGTCCGCCCTGGCCCCGAGCCTGCCCGTGCTGCTGCTCGGTCAGGTGCTGCAAGGGGCGATGGTCGGCGCGCTGCCCCTGTCGTTCATCGTCGTGCGCAAACACCTGCCGCCCGCACAGTCCAAGGTGGCCATCGGAGTGGTCAGCGGGCTCTTCGTCGGGGGCGGGATGGCCGGCATGCTTTCGGCCGGTCCGGTGGCGGAACAGCTCTCCCGGCACTGGATGTTCGCGCTCCCAACGATCGCGGTGATCGGAGCCACGCTGCTGGTGGACAGGCTGATGCCGGCCGATCCACCGGGCTCTTCCCACGATGTCGGTACCGACTGGCCGGGCCTGCTGCTCCTGAGCGGGATGCTGACCACCCTCATGCTCGTCCTCGCGCTGGCACCCGAAGCCGGCTCGGCACCACTCATGCTCGTCGCTCTCGTCGCACTGCTGGCCGTCTTCGTCACCGGATGGGTGCGAGTCGAACGACGCGCGGCCTCACCCATGATCGACCTGCGCATGCTGGCTCGCCCCGCGATGTGGAAGGCATGTGTGCTCACGTTCATCATCTGCCTCGGCACTTCGATGGCGGTGTTCTTGGTTCCGCAGCTTCTTGACGAACGTGGTGAAGGATACGGATTCGGAGCCAGTGCCACCGAGATCGGCATCTACCTGCTGCCCGGTGCCATTGCCGCGACACTGGCAGGACCGCTTGGCGGGCTCGGGGAACGGCGTTTCGGCTCGCGTGCCGTGGTCAACACCGGTGTCGTCATGATGGCCTTCGCTCTTCTCGCCCTCGCGGCCGTGCACACCGAGATCTGGCACCTCGTCGTCGCCAAGGCGCTCATCGCGCTCGCCAACGGCCTGTGCGTCACGGCGATGATGACCAGCACCGCCACCTCCGTCGACCAGAACGACACCGGCATCGCCACCAGTCTGATCCTGGTCAGCCGCGTGCTCGGATACGCGGTCGGCGGCCAACTCGGTGGCGCGCTCCTGACCGCCGCGACGCCCTCGGGCTCCGAGACCGCGGCGGAGTCGGCCTACGTCACCGGATTCGTCATAGCCGGCGTTGTCACCTCGCTTGCCCTGTTCGTCCCTCGCACCATGCACAAAGGAGCAAAGGCATGACCCGCACCGATCAGCCAGTCCGCAGGCGCACCACCCCGAAGGGCAAGGTCCTGATCTCCGGGGCCAGCATCGCCGGCCCCGCCCTGGCCTACTGGCTCAACCGCCACGGATACGCGGTCACGGTCGTTGAAAAGGCCGGCACCATCCGCAGCGGCGGCTACCCCATTGACATACGGGGCACGGCGTTGGACGTCGTGGAAAGGATGGGGCTCCTGCCACAACTGCGCGACGCACACATCGACCTGCACCGCATCACCTTCCTCGAAGGCGATGGCAGCGAGGTGACCTCCCTGCATCCGCATGCCGTCACCGGTGGTGTCGCGGGACATGACCTGGAGGTACGGCGAGGGGATCTGACGGACGCCCTGTACACGGCGGTCCGGGACGACGTGGAGTTCCTGTTCAACGACTCCGTCGACAGCCTTGAGCAAACCACGGACGGAATCGACGTCACCTTTCGCGGAGGCGGTAGCCGCAGGTTCGACATGGTGTTCGGCGCGGATGGCATGCACTCGCGCACCAGGGAGATGGTGTTCGGCCCTGAGGACCAGTTCCATCGCCACCTCGGCTACTGCTTCGCCATTTTCACCATGCGCAACACACTGGGCCTCTCCCACGAGACAGTGGTGTGGAACGCCCCGGGCAGGGCGGCGGCCGTTTACGCCGTGAGCGACGACGACGAAGTGCACGCCTTCCTGAACTTCGCCCAGCGCGACCTGCCATCCGGCATGTTCGGCGACCGGGAAGCCCAACAGAGGCTGCTCACCGAGACCTTCGCCGATGCCGGATGGGAGATCCCAAGCATCCTGGCAGCCCTGCGTGAAGCGGATGACGTCTTCTTCGACGCAGTCGGCCAGATCCGCATGCCGCAGTGGTCCAGGGCCAGGGTGGCCCTTGTGGGTGATGCCGCGTACGCGCCCTCGTTCCTCACCGGCCAGGGAACCAGTCTCGCTCTCGTCGGCGCCTACATGCTCGCCGGTTCCCTTGCCGAACGGGACCACGCCGCAGGCTTCGCCGCATACGAACACGCTACCCGTGCTTTCGTGACCCTGAACCAGAACCTGGTCGGCAAGGGCGGTGCGACTCTGTTCCCGACCACCGCCCAGGCCCTGGAAGAGCGAAACGACCGGCTGCGCAAACTCAGTGCGTTGCCCTCCCCGGAACCACGCCCGGCGCACTCGGCCCTTGCCCTGCCCGACTTCGACGATCTCTGACTTCGCTCGGTATCCACGGCGCCGTTGCCCGAGCGGACACCCCGGTCGCCTCACAAGTGCGGTCGGGGCCCCATCTGCCCCCGCGACGTACGCACCCCCATACGAACCCGACCAAGCCCGATTAGCCTTTCGTCCGTGAGGTTTTCTCGTTCCGATGCCGCCACCGACGCAGAGTTGGTGCATGCCGCACAGGCGGGCGATGTGAGCGCCCTCGGCAGTCTGCTGGGCCGCCATCGCCCGGCGCTTCTGGCCGTCGCCATCAGCCTGGTCGGTTACGGCCCCGACGCCGAGGACGCCGTGCAGGAGGCGAGCATGACCGCCTTGCGCCGGATCGGCGATGTGCGTGATCCCGGCGCGGTGGGCGCCTGGCTGCGCGCCGTGGTCCGTAATGCCTGCCGCATGCAGTACCGGGCGCCGGCCCGTGTTCCTCTGGACGCCGGCGTCACAGAGGTGCTTCGTTCGGCAGAACCGGACCCCGTGGAAGTACTGGGACAGCATGCCACCCGGGACTGGATCTGGCAGGCCCTGGAGGAGTTGTCGCCCCCGCTGCGCCTGGTGCTGATGCTGCGCTACTTCAGTGGTGTGACGGCGTATCAGGACATCGCCGATGCCTGCGGAGTGCCGGTGGGCACCGTACGCAGTCGGCTGAGCGAGGCCCGTGGCAAGCTGACACGAGCCCTGCTGGCCACCGCCGACACGACGCACGGCGACATCCGGGCCGTCACCGCGGAACGACGTTCCCAGGCCGAGGAGTTGCTGAGCGCCGCGCGGCGCGGTGCGCCCGTGCCCGCTCTGGCCACCTCCTGGCTGCCGACGGTCGCGGTGTCCGGGCCCGGTGGCATGAGAGCCGAGGGGTACGACCTGCTTGCCCACGGGTTCCGGCAGGATCTGACCGCCGGTGTGGGCTATCGCCTGGCCAACGTGGTCGCCAGCAGTGATCTTGCCATCTGGGAGGTCGCGCTGCAGAGCCCGCCGGAGGACCCGTTCCATTGCCCGCCCAGCGCGGTCTGGGTCCTGCATCTGCGCGCTGACTGGGTGGAGCGGGCCCGGCTCTTCCACACCCGCCGGGAGCCTCCGGCGCACACCCATACGGCGTGACCCGCATCACAAGCGGATCTTCGAACTTTCGCTCCACCCCTCGCATCTGGTGGAGGCGACAACGCGCCCGGTGGCTGTGCGTCTCCCCCCAGGGGGCGGCGCCGCAGGTACCCGGTTCCTTCCTTCGTTCGGAGATGACATGCTTTCCTATCCCCAGCCTGCTCAGGCAGCCGAGGACTTGCCCGAGCTGCTGCGCCCCATCATCGAGGAGTACCGGGGCCAGGCCCAGGAAATGCGCAGGCTGCCGGACGGACTCCTGGACCACCTGCGCGCCTGCGGGGCGTTTCGCCTCAACACCCCGCGGGAGCTGGGCGGGTACGAGCTGCCGCTGGCCAGGACGGCGGCCGTGATCGAGCGCCTCGCCCGCATCGACGGCTCGACCGCCTGGGTCGTGTGGAACCTCAATACCGGCTTCACCGCCGCGCTCCTCACCGAGGCGAGCGTGGAGCGGGTCTGGGCAGACGGCCCGGACCCGATGATCGCGCACTCCAGCCAGCCGGGTCGTCTGACACCTGGCGACAACGGCTTCCGGCTCTCCGGTGAGTGGAAGCTCGTCAGCGGGGTCGACACGGCCCGGTGGTTGGGACTGCTCGCACTCGTCCTGGACGATGGGCAGCCGCGCATGACCGAAACCGGCCCGGAGTGGCGCTTCTGCCTGGTTCCCCGCGCCTCGGTGACCGTGCGCGACACCTGGCACTCGACCGGAATGCGAGCCACGAACAGCAACACGGTCATGGCTGAGGACGTGCCGGTAGCCGCCGACATGACGGTGTCACCCAACGCGGTCAGCCGCATCGACCGCCCGCTCTATCGTGTACCGGTGATCAACCAGATCCCCTCCGGTAGCGCGGCGATCGTACTGGGCTTGGCCCGCGGGGCGATCGACGAGATGGCAGCATTGTCGCGTGCCAAGACCGGACCGGACGGTGCGCCGCTCGCACAGCAGCCCGGGATCCAGGCCGCCTTCGGCCGGGCCGCTGCGCGGGCCGACGCCGCACGGGAGTTGCTGCTGGCCGCCCTGCGAGGACTGGATGCCGCCGCGGCGGCGGGCCGCCCAGCCACGGAGGTGGAACGCGGTGCCGTGAGGGGTGCGTTGTCTCACGCGGGAGAGACCGCACGCGAAGTGCTCACGTCGATGTACGAGCTGGGCGGTTCAAGCGTCCTGTACGAATCGAGCCGACTGGGCCAGCTCTTCCGCGACGGCCACACCGCCGCCCAGCACATCGCCCTTTCCGCGGCCCACTACGAACTGGCCGGTCGCACAGTCCTCGGCATCCCAGCCGCCGACCCCACCCTGTGAATTGACGACGACCGACGAGCACTGCCCGGTCGAAGGTGCTGCCTTCGGGCGGGTCGGCCAGGAAGGTCAGCACGTGCACCGCGACGGCGAACTGCCGCTGCTGACTACCGGCCACTGAGCCAGCGCCAACCTGAGTTATCAGTTCAAGGGCTGGTGCGGTCGGTCCTCGGAATGCTTCTACTGAGCCTTTTCCAACCTCACGCCTCAACGTGAGGTTGGGAAAGGCACCGCTGCCACACCGCACTGGGCGGGCAGCCACCCATCACCCGCGTTAACAATGTTCCGGGTCAATACACCTAGCCCATGGCGGACTGTGATCCGTCTGCGACGGGCAGGGAAGGCGGCTCGTAGTCGTAGAGGTATCCCTGCGCCCGTTCGAAGAACGGGAGGAGTACGCGCATCTTCGCCGCATCGATCTGTCGCTTCACAGCACCGGGCCGCTTGCTCTCACGGGCGTTGTGCCCGTGCTTGAGCAGCTTGTCGATGCGCGGGCGGCGCGCCTTGTCATAGGCCGCGAGTGCCGCTGGGACGGTCGGGGCGCTGCTCAGCGCCGCTGCGAGTTCCAGTGCGTCCTCGGCGCACATCGAGGCACCGTGCCCGACGCCGACTGGGTGAGCGGCGTCGCCGACCAGGACCATGCGGGCGCTGTGCCACTTCGCGACCGGGTCGCAGACGTTCAGACAGCCGGACGCGACGATCGATGTCGTGGCTTGGACCATCGCCCTCGGCGTCGCCTCCGGGAACAGCTCGCGGACGCGCCGCAGCCACTGCTCGTCGTCGACGCCTCGGAGATCGGGCTTGACGGGGGCCCCGATCTGCGCCGTCCACCACTGAGTCCGTTCGTCGATGCTGGTGTACACGAAGGCGCCGTTGCGCGTGTAGGTGAGGTCCCAGACGCCGGGCTCGACACCTGCCATGGTGGACATTCCGGCGACTCCATAGAGCCCCGCGTACTCCGCGCGCGGCGCGGACGAGTCGATCAGTCCGCGCACGGTTGACCAGATGCCGTCGGCACCCACGAGCAGTTCCGCGGTGTCGCGCCGGCCGGAGGCGAATTCAGCCACCACGCCGTCCGCCGACTCCGTCGAGCCCACCAGGCGTTCGCCGGTGACGATCCGCGCGCCCGCGTCGAGTGCGGCGCGCCTCAGGAGCGCCACGAGCCGTCCGCGCTGGAGCGCGACGCTGCGCATCGAATCGGTGCCGCGCCGAAGGCGCGGCACGTCCCCCAAGAGGCGGCCGCCCCCCGTGTGGAACCGCATCCGATCAATGGGGAATCCGGCTGCCCGCACGTCGTCCAGGCAGCCCAGCTTCTCCAGCGCGCGCAGGCCGTTGACCGCGAGGCTGAAGTGGGCGCCGACCTCCTCGGGTGGAACCTCGTACGCCTCGTAGACGGTCACCTCGTGACCGATCTGTCGCAGTGCAAGGGCGGTGGCGGGGCCGGCTACCCCGCCACCGATCACGATCGTCTGCACAGGCTTCTCCCTGAATCAAATTTCACCGAATACTGATTCGGTGAAAGTCTGTTCCGATACGCTGGCATCTGTCAACAGGCGAGGAGGACGACATGCCTCAGGCGAGTTCCGCCAGCCGGAAAGTCCGGGCGGCCCAGACCCGTGCCGCGCTGCTGGACGCGGCGCGGGGGCTCTTCAACGAGCGCGGCTACCTCAATACGAAGATCGTTGACATCACGGCCGCGGCCGGACGCTCGACCGGGTCGTTCTACGAACACTTCGCCAGCAAGGACGAGCTGCTCCAGGCGCTCCTCGCCGAGATGGAGGGTGCGATCGACGAGCGCATGATCGGTCTGGAGCACCCCCGCGATCACGACCTGACCGACCGGGACCAGCTGCGCGACCATGTCGGTGTCGCGTGGACGGTGATGCGACAGAACCGCCCCGTCGCACTCGCACTGTTTCAGGCGATGGTGGCCGACGCCCCCGCTACGGGCCGGGCCTGGCGCGACCTGCGCGCACAGACAGTAACCATTCGGGAGCACCTCGAGTACCTGGTTGAGCGCGGACACCAGCTGCCCGGCGACCCCGAGTTCATCGCGGCGGCGATAGGCGCGATGCTTGTCACCCTCAACTACGCCGTGCTCACGCCCCCCGGCAGCGAAGACGACCAGCACGTCATCGGCAGCCTCACGGATTTGCTGTTGTACGGGCTGTCCGGACCGGCGTCACGATCAGCGGATGAAACCTAGAAACCCGCTTCCGGCCGCCCTCCTGGGTGTTGCCGAACTCGGCAGGACGAGCCGGACTGCGGGGACGGCTCCAGCGGCGCCCCCGAGCCGCGGCGAGCCCGTCTCCTCGACCCGCCGCGGTCACCGGTCAGAGTCCGAACAGCCGCTCCGCGTTGCGGTGGGTGGGCGCGGCCCGTTCCTCGGCCGTCAGGTCGAGCCCGTCGATGAAGTCAAGCACCTTCCCAAGTCGGTACGGCGGGCACCATCTTGACCGGGCTCGTCCAGGACACGACCTGTACGTCGATGCGTGCTCGTCCATCCGCCGGATCCGGCCCTCGCCGAGATCGGTGCCGAGCCGGTACGCGATCGCCTGGTCCAGCGCTGGGGACCGCCCGAGCCCCGGCCGGACGGGCGTCGGGCTGGTGCTCCGGAAGCGCAGATCGGGTGCCTCACGGGCGAGTACCGATCCGGCGCCTTCCATGATCGCCGGATCGATCGCGTGTTCCTCGACTCAGATGAGAGTCATTTCGCATCCGCGTGGCAGGGGTCAGGAACGGGCAGCGTCGACGGCGGGCCGGAGGACCTCTGTGCACCACTGACGGAAGGTGGTCGGCGTGCTGTTCGCGGCGGTGCGGACGACGCCCTCGTCGAGGCCGTCGATCTTGGCCTGCGCCATGTCGGCCATCGCCCGGGCCATGCCGGGCGACGCGCCGAAGGAGAGCATCGCGGTCTCCAGTGACGCGGCCTCGATCCGCTCGTAGCGCACCGGGATGCCCAGCACGTCGGTGATGACAGCGGCCATGTCGTTGCCCGACAGGTCCTCCGGGCCGAGCAGCGGTACTTCGGCGAACCCGGTCCAGCCGCGATCGAGCAGCAGGCGAGCGGCGGTGTCGCCGATGTCCCGGGTGGCCACCATCGGCACCTTGCGCTCGGGCGCGAGGGGTCCGTAGACCGCGCCCCGGCCCAGGATCGTGCCGATATCGCGCAGCGTGTTGTCCATGAAGGTCGGGTTGGCGAGCGCGCGGTAGTTCGTGACCGTGGCGAACAGGTCGTCCATGGCCAGCGAGGCCGTCCCGTTGCCGGCCCGGTCGGCCGCGGCGGTCCCCCTGCCCAGCGCCGAGACCCCGACGACGTGGCGGACGCCGTGCGCGGCGACGGCCTCGACGCCCGGCCTGCTGGCCTCGACGTAGGAAGTCATCACGTCGGGGGCGCGGAGGTCGCTGGGCATCAGCCAGTACACCGCGTCGGCACCGGCGAACGCTTTGTCCACCACCGCGGCGTCGCGGTGGGAGCCCTCCACGACCTCGACGCGGTCACGGACGCCGGGAGAGAGCCGCTGCGGATCGCGGACGACAACCCGGACGGACTCGCCGGCATCGAGCAACCGCTCGACGACGCGGCGGCCACTCTTGGCGGTGGGGGCGGTAACGACGATCACGAGAATTCCTCCGTACGACGGGTGCGTGTAAACTCGACCGTACCGTTTACTTCTGGAAAGGGCCACCATGGCAGCGCGACGACGCGACAAAGTCCGCAACGGCCAGACACCCCAGGAAGCCGCCCGGAACGCACTACTCGGCCCCGATAGCGCGGAGCATGCACTTCTGCCCGTGCTGGTCGACAGGTGGCAGATGTCGCGGCGCCTCCTCACCGTCCACACGTTCGTCAGCGCTGCCCCGCTCTCACGAGCGGCCGCACAGGCCCTGCGACCCGCGGACGGCCGCTCGCACCCGGCGATCGCCTCCCGAAACCGGGCGTGGGAGCTGCTGCCGGCCAAGGCCCGGCCACGGGCGCAATTCGCCATCGCGGCGCAGGAGTTCCAGCAGACCGCGTACTTGGAATGGCAGGCCTGGCCGCGGTCACACGCCTCGCTCGGGCTCCCAACCGACTTCCGTCCGGCCGAACCCGCGCAGCCACATCGCGGTCGGGCACCGGCCTGTGGCCCGGATACCGCAACGGCCGCTCCTTCCTCGGCAGCAGCGGCTCCGGCAGTTCCCACCGGCCATCCGGACCCGATCCATGGCGAAGTCCCCATGGAGGGCACCTAGGTCTACGGCCGTCCGCAGGGTGCGGAGTCGCGTCGTAACCGAGAGGGCTCAGCTCGCGAAACCGGTGGCACTTGGCCAGGAGAGCGCACGCGGGGGACAGCGCGGAGGGCCGCTCGGGATCAGGTCGGGCATGCCGCGCCGAGCGGGCCGGGAGAATCGAAATACGTGCTGGTCAGCGCTCGCGGCCGCGCGGCTTCAAGGGGGTCGGGGGGAGCGCAGGGGCCAGGAGGCGGGCGCCGTCGTAACCGTGGACCTCGCCGAAGCGGGTGCCGGTGTGCCAGTCGTCGCGGGCCTGGGAGATCTCCTCCGCGGTGCGGGCCACGAAGTTCCAGAACATGATCAACTTCTCGGCGAAGGGCTCGCCGCCCAGGAGCATGAGGGAGGAGGCGGTGTCGGCGAGGAGGGGGAGGTCGCGGCGGCCGGCGCCGAGGTAGAGGAGCGACCCGGGGGTGAGGGGGACGCCGTCGACGTCGACGCGGCCGGACATGGCCAGGGCGGCGTACTCGAAGTCGGGTTGGAGGGGCAGGCGGGCGGCGGCGCCCTCGGCGAGGGTGAGGTCGGCGCCGACGAGCGGGGTGTGGACGCTGCCGGGTGAGGCACTTCCGTCGAGTTCGCCGAGGATGACGGTGGCGTGCAGCCCGGGGGCGGTGACCTCGGGGAGTTCGGCGTGGTGCTCGAAGGCGGGGGCGATGTGGCGCTGGGCGTCGGGCAGCGCGACCCACAGTTGGGCGCCGTGCAGGTAGCGGGCGTGGTCGCGCGGCGACTCCTCGGAGTGCGAGATGCCCCGCCCGGAGGTCATCAGCCCCAACTCCCGCGGCCGGACGGTCTGTTTGCTGCCGAGGCTGTCGCGGTGCAGCACCTCGCCCTCGTGCAGCCAGCTCACCGTCTGGAGTCCCGTGTGCGGGTGCGGCGGCACCTGCATGCCGGGCTCGCGGGCGATGTCGTCGGGGCCGTAGTGGTCGACGAAGCACCACGCGCCGATCATGCGGCGGCCGAGGTTGGGCAGGAGCCGGCGCACCTCGGTGCTCTCGCCGAGCGGCGTGAGGCGGCCGGCGAGCAGTTCGCGGACCGGGGCGGCGGACACGTCCTCGCGGCCGCCGCAGACGCTGGCGGACGGTTTCACATCGAGATTGCTCATGCCCCGATCATGCACCGCTCAGGCGCCGGGGTCCGGGTGCGGCGCCCGCGGGGGCTCCACGAGGTGCTCGGGGATGTCCGCCAACCGGGCGCGCAGCCGCTCGCCGAGCGCCTTCGCCTGCGGGTCGGCGCCGGTGGAGGCCGCGACGCCGTCGCCGAGCAGGTCGTGGACGACGAAGTTGAGCGCGCGCAGGCCGGGCAGTTCGTAGCGGCTGACCGGCAGCCGGGCGGTCTCGGGCAGCAGCGCGCGCAGTCGGGGCACGTCGAGGTAGTCGCGCAGCCAGGTGTACGTGTCGTCGTCGCGGGCCCACAGTCCGACGTTGGCGTCGCCGCCCTTGTCCCCGGAGCGCGCGCCGACGAGCGTGCCGAGCGGCAGGCGCACGGTCCGGCCGGGTGTGGCGGTGCCGCGACCGCCGTACGGTTCCGCGCGCTCGGGCCGGGGCGCTCCGTCGACGGGCGGCGGCGGCGGGGGTACGGCGTCGGGCCGCAGCCCAGGGGCCGCGCGTCCCGGCAGCGGGCGTCCGGGCGTGGCGGACGGCGCGGGTGACGCGGGCGGGCCGGGCACCGCCAGTCGGGTGCCGTCCGCGAGCACCGTGACCGCGGCCACCTCCGCCGCGGGCACCAACGCGGGCCAGTACACGCCGAATTCGCTGGGCCGGGCGCTCGCGTGCTCCAGGTAGAGCCCGGGGTAGCCGGCCAGCGCGGTGCCTGCGACGGCCGTGAAGAAGCCGCGGCCGACCTTCGCCGGGTCGGGGTCCTTCACCGTGAGGGTGAGGCGGTCCACCTCGTGGCCGTGCTCGCGCCGCAGGTCGTACCCGGCGAACGCGGCCGGGCCGCCGGTGGCGTCGCGCAGTGCGGCCTCGGCGTAGTCGGCCTTGGCGTCGAGGTCGAGGCCGGTGAGGACGAACACCGCGGAGTTGCGGTGGCCGCCGACGTGGTTGACGCACACCTTGAGGGTGTCGGGCGCCGGTTCCCCGGCGACCGGGCCGACCGCGACCCGGTCGGGGCCCTGCTGGGTGAGGCGCACGGTGTCGAAGCGGGCCACCACGTCGGCGTTGAGGTAGGCGGGGTGCCCGGTCTCGTACAGGAGTTGGGCGGTGACGGTGCCGACGGTGACGGCGCCGCCGGTGCCGGGGTGCTTGGTGATGACGCTGGAGCCGTCGGGGTGGATCTCGGCGAGGGGGAAGCCGGGGTGGACGGGGTCGGGGATCTCGGTGAAGAAGGAGTAGTTGCCGCCGGTGGCCTGGGTGCCGCACTCGATGATGTGGCCCGCGGTGACCGCGCCGGCCAGCGCGTCCCAGTCGTCGGCGGCCCAGCCGAACGCCCATGCGGCGGGTCCGACCACGAGCGAGGCGTCGGTGACGCGGCCGCAGACCACGACGTCGGCGCCGGCCCGCAGCGCCTGGGTGATGCCCCAGCCGCCGAGGTAGGCGTGGGCGGTGACCGGTTCGACGCCGGCCGCGGCCAGCGGGCGGCCGGTGGCGAGGTGGGCGAAGTCGTGGCCGCGGGCGGTGAGTTCGGGCAGCCGGTCGAGCAGGTCGTCGCCCTCGACATGGGCGACGGAGGGGTGCAGCCCGGCGGCCGCGGCGAGTTCGCGGAGTTTCGCGGCGAGCCCGGCGGGGTTGAGGCCGCCGGCGTTGACCACGACCTTGATGCCGCGGTCCAGGCAGGTGCCGAGCACGTCGTGCATCTGGGCGAGGAAGGACAGCGCGTAGCCGCCCTCGGGGTCGCGCCGCCGGGCCTTCCACAGCAGCAGCATGGTGAGTTCGGCGAGGTAGTCGCCGGTGAGGACGTCGATCGGGCCGCCCTCGACCATCTCGCGGGCGGCGGCGAGCCGGTCGCCGTAGTAGCCCGAGCAGTTGGCGATCCGCAGCGGTGCGGTGCGGCCCCGGCCGTACACCGGCGCACCGGCCGCAGCGGTCGTGCCCACCGGACCGTTCGCCGCATCCGTCACCGTACTCTCCCGTCACTTCGCCCCAGGGTCACCGGCCCCGCGATCCTCGTGCCGATGCCCGCACCGCGCAAGCCCCCCGGCGGGCGGTGGTTGAATCGCGGTATGAGCGAACCACCCGCGCACTCCGGCTCCGCCGCTGCCGACGACGACGGCACCACCGAGGACGGCGGCCTGCTCTCCGTCCACGAGGTGATCGACATCGTGGACGAGGACGACAACGTCATCGGCACCTCCCCCCGCGGCGAGGCGTACGCGCGCGGACTGCTGCACCGTTGCGCGTTCATCCTGGCCCGCGACCCGGCCGGCCGGATCTTCGTGCACCGCCGCACCGCCCGCAAGCTCGTCTTCCCCGCCCTGTACGACATGTTCGTCGGCGGTGTGGTCGGCGCGGGCGAGTCCTACGACGCGACGGCGCTGCGCGAGGCCGAGGAGGAACTCGGGGTGAGCGGACTGCCGCAGCCCACGCACCTGTTCACCTTCCGCTACGACCGGCAGGACCAGCCCGGCGGCTGGTTCTCGGCGGTGTACGAGGTGCGGGTGGACGGCCCGGTCCGGCCGCAGCCGGAGGAGGTCGCCTGGCACGGCTTCGTGACCGAGGAGGAGCTGCGGCAGCGGCTGGCGGAGTGGGAGTTCGTGCCGGACGGGCTGGAGGCGTACCGCCGGCTCGTGCGGTGGCGGGCCGAACGGTAGCCGTACGCCGCCCTGTTCGGCCCGCCGGCCGGTTCAGCGGTGCAACTCCTGTCGGCCGCTCAGCTGTTCAGCCCGAGCGCCTGGGAGATCAGCGGCCAGGACGTCTTGTACTCCTCCTTCCAGTACGTCCAGCTGTGCGTGCCGCCGGTGTAGAAGTGCGTCTGGACCGGGATGCCGAGCAGCGCCAGCCGCAGGGCGAACGCCTGCGATCCGGGCCACAGCGCGGTCTCCAGCGCCTCGGCGCTCAACTCGCCGTTGCCTCCGGCGACTCCGGTGCCGGAGGAGAGGTAGAGCTTGGTGCCCCGAAGCCCCGATGCGACGTCGAAGGGGTTCTCGGCGCTCCACAGCGCGTAGTTGAGGACCGGCGAGCCCCACAGCGACAGCGGGTCGAGGCTCTCCCGGGCGACGATCGCCTCCACCACGGTGGGCATGCCGGGCATCGTGGTGTCGAGCACGCCGCTGTACGAGGCCGCGGCGGCGAACGTGCCGGGGTGCCGCGCGGCGAAGGCCATCGCCGCCCAGCCGCCGGTGGACACCCCGCCGATCGCCCGGGTGGTGCCGGCCCGGTAGTCCTGCTGGAGCAGCTGCATCAGCTCCGTGACCTGGAAGGTCTCGTAGTCGGGGTGGTCGCTGCCGTAGTTCCACCAGGTGCTGGGGATGCCGGTCGGGCCGGACGACGGCATGGCGACGATCACCTCCTGGCCCGCGGTGAACTGCTCGATGTCGGTCTCGCGGGTCCACGAGGTGTAGTCGTCGTGGGCGCCCTGGAGCAGGTAGAGCACCGGCCAGGTGCGGCCGGCCTGGGCGGACCAGTCGGCGGGCAGCAGCAGCCGGGTGGCCACGGTGCCGCCGACCGCGGGCGAGGAGATCTGGAGGTCGACGGTGCGGGCGTCGAGCCAGGTCTCGGAGACGACGTGCGCGCCGTCCGCGGCAGTGCCGGCGGGTACGGCGGCCGCTGCGCCGCGGGCAGTGGCGGCCGACGCGGGGCCGGCCGGGCCGAGGACGAGCGCCGAGGCGGCGGTGAGCGCGACGGCCAGTGCGACGGCCGGTGCGGCGGCGGCCCCGGTGAGACGGCGGTGCGTGGGCATGGGACACCTCATGTCGTAGGCGGTACGGGGGCGGCGGCGGGGGCGACGGGAGCGGCCAGGTCGCGGGCGAGCAGCGCGGCGAGTTCGTCCACCACGGGCGGGTCGAGGAGCGCGAGGTGGTGGCCGGGCAGCGGGCGGACCGTCAGGTCCGGGCAGTGGGCGTCCCAGCCGAGCGCCGGGTCCGCGCGGTCGTACCGGGGGTCGTACACCGTGTGCGGGGCGGGCTCGCTGGCGCGGTAGAGCAGGGTGCGGCCGGCGTAGGGGCGCGGGGTGTGCCGTTCGGCGCTGCGCAGGTCGAGGTAGGACGCGCGCTGGTGCTCCAGTACGGCCGCGGGCAGGTCGGCGGTGCGGGCGAGCGCGCCGACGACGAGGTCCACCTGGCCGGCGTCGTCGAGTGCGGCGAGGTGGTCGTACGGCAGGTCGAGGCGGGTGCCGTAGGTCTCCTCGACGTAGCGGGCGAAGCCGGCGAAGCGCCGCAGGGCCTCGTCGTGCGGGGTGAGCCGTTCGGCGGGCAGCGGCAGCACGCTGTCCACGAGCACCAGCGCGGCGACCGTCCCGGCGAGCGGCTCGGCGTCCGGGTCCGGGCCTGTCTCGGGCGCCGCGAGCAGCCGGGCGGTCTCCTGCGCGACCAGCCCGCCGTACGACCAACCGCCCAGCACCCAGGGGCCGTTGGGGCGGGTGGCGCGGATCAGCCGGGCGTAGGCGCGGGCGCGGTCGCCGACGTCGGCGAGGTCGGGCAGCCGGTCCAGGCCGTAGCAGGGGCGGTCCGGGCCGAGCCGCTGGGCGAGGGCGGCGTAGACCGCGGACGAGCCGCCCGCCGGGTGCAGCAGGAACAGCGGCGCCTGGGTGCCTTCGGCGCGCAGGGTGCGTACGGGGCCGCCGGACGCCGATTCCAGGCGCGGGCGCAGGAGTTGGGCGATCGCGGCCACGGTGGGCGGCCGGGCCGCCGCCAACTCCCCCGGCGTGACCGGGTGTCCGCTGCGGGCGGCCAACTCCTCGGCGAGCCCGATCACCTGGCCGGTCGCTCGGGAGGGCAGCCCGAGGTCGTCCTCGGCACCGGGCGGCGGCCCGCCCGTGACGGCGGCCCAGGCGTGGGCGACCAGCCGCTCGGCGGCGTCGCGCGGCTGGACCCGGCGGCGGGGGCGCCGGTCGGCCAACGGCCCTGTCACCGGGGCGGGTTCGGCAGCCGGTCCGCTGCCCGCTGCTTCCAGCCAGGCCGCCAGTGCCTCGACGGTGCCGTGCCGCAGTAGCACGCGCGGCTCGACGGCGACCCCGAAGTCCCGGCCGACGGCGGCGAGGATACGGGCCGCCATCAGGGAGTCGAGGCCGAGGTCGGTCAGCGGGGCGCGCGGGTCGATGTCGGCCGGGGTGTATCCCATGACCTGGGCGACGTGGCCGAGCAGGCGGTCGAGGACGGTCGGGGCGGCGGGAGGGGCAGTGGAAGGGGCAGCCGCGGTCGTGGAAGCGGTCGACGACACCGACTCGCCCTCCTCGCAGGCCTGTTCAGCCGGTACGCGGTGCACCGCCGCGGCCGCCGCCCAGTACCTGCGGTGCCGCCACCCGGCCACGGGCACGTCCGCGAGCCGGGCCCCCGGGTGCAGCAGGTCCCGCGCGACCGGGATGCCGTGCAGCAGGTGCGCGGCCAGCCCCGCGCGGAAGCCGCGGGCGTCGTCGGTGTTCCGGCGCAGCGTCGGCAGCAGCACCGCCCCCTCGATGCCGTCGGCGGCCAACGTCTCGGCGAGCGGGTGGAGTTGGGTGGGGTGCGCGGAGATCTCGACATACGTGCGGTGGCCGTCGGCGGCCGCGGCGGCGACCGCCTGCGCGAACCGCACCGGGCGGCGCAGCCCGGCGGCCCAGTAGCCGGCGTCGAAGGCGGGCGCCTCGCGCGGGTCGTCCAGCACGGTGCCGTAGAAGGCGCAGCCGGGCGCGGTGTGCGGCACCTCGCCGAGCTGCCGGGTGAGCGGTGTGAGCAGCGGGTCCACCTGCGGGGAGTGCCCGGCGGCGACCACCCTCAGCGGGCGGGCCATTCCGCCCAGCCGGCGCACCACGGCGACCAGGTTCGCGATGTCGCCGGCGGTGCCGGTCACCACGCTCTGCGCGGGCGAGGAGTGCACGGCGACCCGTACGCTCGGGCAGGTGGCGGCGTGGCGGCGCACCTCGGCCGCGGACAGCTCCACCACGGCCATCGCGCCGCCGGACAGCCCGTCGAGCAGCCGCGCCCGGGTGCCGATGATCCGCGCGCCGCTCTCCTCGTCGATCGCGCCGGCCACGACCGCGGCGGCCACCTCGCCCATGGAGTGCCCGATGACGGCGGCCGGCTGGAGGCCGTAGGAGCGCCACAGCGCGGCCAGCGCGACCTGGAGCCCGAAGAGCACGGGCTGCACCACGGACGGGGTCGCCAACTCCGCGTCCGGCCGCAGGTGCGCGCGAAGGGACAGGCCGGCGTGGCGTGCCAGCAGCGGTTCCAGCCGGTCCACGGCGGCCGCGAACGCCGGTTCCGCCGCGAGCAGCCGGCTGCCCATGCCGGGCCACTGCGAGCCGTAGCCAGAGAAGACCCACACCGGGCGGGCGCTGTCCGACGGGCGGGGCGGGTAGGCGGGCCGGGGTCCGTCGGGCAGCGGCGGCGGGGCCGGGCGCACCAGGGCGGGGTGGGGCCGGCCGGCGGCCAGCGCCGTGAGGGCGTCGGCGGCCTCGGCGTGGTCCGCGGCCACGACGGCGGCGCGGTGGCGGCCGCGGCCGGTACGGCCGTGCAGGGTGCGGGCGGTGTCGCGCAACGGCGCGGCGCGGCCGTCCCGGGTGGTGAGCCAGCGGCCGAGGTCCTCCGCGGCGGCGCGCAGCCGGGTGTCCGTCGCCGCGTCGAGCACGAGCACGGCGGGCGGCGGCTCGGTGACGGCGGGCCGGGGGTGGGACCGGGGCGCGCCGGCCGGGCGGTGCTCGGCGAGCGCGACATGGGCGTTGGTGCCGCCGAAGCCGAACGCGGAGACGCCCGCGGTCGCGGTGCCGGAGTAGCGCGGCCAGGGTTCGGGGCCGGTCACGACGCGCAGCCCGAGCGCGTCGAAGTCGATCAGCGGGTTCGGCCGGTCGAGGTGGAGGTGGGCCGGCAGCACGCCGTGGTGCAGCGCGAGCACCGTCTTGGCCAGGCCGACCAGGCCCGCGGCGGCCTCCAGGTGGCCGAAGTTGGTCTTCGCCGAGCCGAGCAGCAGCGGCTGGTCGGGGTCACGGCCCGCGCCGAGCACCGCGCCCAGCGCGTGTGCCTCGATCGGGTCGCCGAGTGCGGTGCCGGTGCCGTGCGCCTCGACGTAGTCCAGCAGCGTGCCCTGGTCGCCGTGGACCTGGCACAGCAGGGCGCGCTGTGCGGCGGGGTTGGGGGCGAGCAGCCCGTTGGAGCGGCCGTCGGAGTTCACGGCGGTGCCGCGGATCACCGCGAGCACCCGGTCGCCGTCCCGTTCGGCGTCGGCCAGCCGCTTGAGCACGGCCACCACGCAGCCCTCGCCGCGCACCATGCCGTCGGCCTTCGCGTCGAACGTCTTGCAGCGGCCGTCCGGTGCGAGGGCGCCCGCGCGCTGGAACGCCAGCGTCAGCGCGGGTGACAGCAGCAGGTTGACGCCCGCGGCCAGCGCGGTGTCCGTCTCGCCGCCGGCGAGGCTGCGTACGGCGTGGTGCACCGCGACGAGCGACGACGAGCAGGCGGTGTCCACGGCCATGCTCGGGCCGCGCAGGTCCAGCGCGTACGAGAGCCGGTTCGCGGCGATGCTCAGCGCGGCGCCCGGCGGCGTCCAGGCGTCGACCGCGCCGAGGTCGGCGGTGGTCAGCGACGCGTACTCGTTGCCGCTGATGCCCACGAAGACGCCGGTGGCGGTGCCGGCGAGTTCGGGGGCGGGGATCGCCGCGTGGTCCAGGCCCTCACGGGCGACCTCCAGCAGCAGCCGCTGCTGCGGGTCCATCCGGACGGCCTCATGGGGGGAGATGCCGAAGAACTCCGCGTCGAAGCCGGCGATGTCCGGCAGGAAGGCGCCGTGCCGGCTCACCCCGCCCGGCGCCGCGGGGTCCGCAGCCGGGCCGCCCGGCGGGAGGAAGGGCGTCCAGCGGTCGTCCGGCACCGTGCCCACCGCGTCCCGCCCCGCGCACAGCAGTTCCCACAGGGCCGCGGGCGAGGTGGCGCCGCCGGGCAGCCGGCACCCGAGCCCGATGACGGCCACGGGTACGGATGTCGGTGCGGGTGCCGGTGCGGCGGAGGGGCCCGGGCCGGTGGCCGCCGCCTGCGGGCGCGGGGGCGCCACCGCGCCGCCGACCGTGCCGGGACCGCCGACCGTGACCGTGCCGCCCGCTCCGTCGGTGCCGCCCGTGCCGCCCGTGCCGTCGGTGCCGCCCGCGGCGATCACGTCGAGCAGCCGGCCGAGCGTCGTGGCGTCCCACAGCGCGGTGGGCGCCAATGCCACCCCGGTCAGCTCGCGCACGTCCCCGGCCAGCGCGACCGCGTCCCGCGAGGTGAGCCCCAACTCGGCGAACGGCCGGTCGTCGTCGATGGTTGCGGGGTCGATGCCGTACCACTCCCCCAGCCGGGCCACGACCGCCTCCCGCACCCCGCGCCGCCGGTCCGCCGGGGCGGCTGTCGCGGTCGGGGCGGCGGCGCTACGCACCAGAGCCTCCCTTCGGCGCGAAGGCACCGGCGAGGTACCGCTCGCGGCAGGCGGACCGCGAGACCTTCCCGCTGGACGTGCGGGGCACGGCGCCCGGGGGCACCAGCACGAGCCGGGCCAGGCGGATGCCGTGGCGCGCGGAGACGGCCGCGCGGGCGGCGCCCTCGGCGGCGGCACCTTCGTCGGCGGTGGGTTCCGCGCCGCGGCGGTACTCGGCGACGGCCACGATCGCGGTGGCCGCGATGGCGGCGGCCGCGTCGTCACCGCCGGGTCCGCTCCCCGGTCCGGCGGGTGCCGTGAAGACGGCGAGCCGGTCCCGCCGGACCAGGGGCACCGCCGCCTGCACGGTCTCCTCGACGTCCTGCGGGTAGTGGTTCCGGCCGTCCACGACGAGCAGGTCCTTCAGCCGCCCGGTGACGTACAACTGGCCGTCGTACAGGGCGCCGAGGTCGCCGGCGCGCAGCCAGTCGCCGTACTCGCCGGTGATGCGGGCGGCGAAGGACTCCGCGGAGCGGTCGGCCCGCTTCCAGTAGCCGAGGCCGATGTTGGGGCCGCGCAGCCGGATCTCGCCGACGTGGCCGGCCGGCAGCGGGCGGCCGGTGCGCGGGTCGGTGATGCGCAGCACCTGGCCGACCGGGGTGCCGCAGCCGACGAGCGTCACCGGCGCCGGGCCGTCCGCCGCTGCCGCGGGCTCCGAACCCGCCGCTGTGGCCCTGTCGATGACCGGCTCCACCCTGCCCTGCGCGAGCGCGTCCGGGTCGCAGGTCAGGGTGCGGGGCGCCGCGGTCGGCGGGTCGGTGGTGGCGAAGACGGTCGCCTCGGCCAGCCCGTAGGAGGGGCAGTGCGCTTCGGGGCGCAGCCCGGTCGGCGCGAAGGCAGCGCGGAAGCGCTCCACGGTGCCGGCGCGGACCGGTTCGCTGCCGTTGATCAGCGCCCGGACCCCGTCCAGCCGCAGGCCCGCGGCCTCTTCCGGGTCGATCCGGGCGGCGCAGTAGTCGTAGGCGAAGTTCGGCGCGGCGCTGATGGCGCCCGGGTAGGCGGCGAGCAACCGCAGCCAGCGGACGGGCTGTTCGAGGAAGGCGACGGGGTCGGTGAGGACCGAGGGGAAGCCGCCGACGACGGGCGCGGCGACGCTGAGCACCAGGCCCATGTCGTGGAAGAGCGGCAGCCAGCCGACGGTCGTGGTGCCCTCGGCGGTGGCGGTGAACGCGTCGATCGCCTGCTGGGCGTTGGCGACGACGTTGCCGTGGCTGATCATCACCCCGGCGGGGACGCGGGTGGAGCCGGAGGTGTACTGGAGGTAGGCGATGTCCTCCGGGTCGGCGGCCGGCCACGGTATCCGCGGCGGCGGCTCGGCGCCCGCGGCGCGCTCGACGTGCAGCACCGGCACCGCCGGGATGCCGTGCGCGGCGGTGAACGCGGCCACCGCGGGCGCGGTCGCGGCATCGGTGAGCACACAGCGCGGCTCGCAGTCGCCGAGGACCGCGGCGAGCCGGTCGGCGTGCCCGGGAAGGTCGGGCCCGAACAGCGGCACCGCGATCACCCCGGCGTACAGGCAGCCGAGGAACCCCGCGACGTAGCCGAGCCCTTGGGGCAGCATCAGGGCGGCGCGCTCCCCGGGGCCGACCCGGCCGCGCAGCCGCAGCGCGATGTCGCGGGCGTGCTCGTCCAGCCGCCGCCAGGTCAGCGAGCGGGCCCGGCCGGGCGAGTCGGGGGTCGGGTGGTCGACGAAGGTGAACGCCCGCTGCCCGCCGCGCTCGGCGGACCAGCGGCGCAGGGACTCGGTCAGCGGGACGGGCCGCGTGGGGGGCGGTGTCGGCACAGGCACTCCTGAGGGGACGTACGAAGGGGGCGTACGGAACGGGGCGTACGGAACGGGGCGGTGGGCTCGGCGTTCGCAGGGCGGTACGGCGGGGCGGCGGAAGGACGTGCGAGGTCAGAGCGGGATGTTGCCGTGGCGGCGCTGCGGCACCGCCAGTTCCTTCGTCCGCAGCGCGCGCAGCCCGCGGACGATCTGCCCGCGGGTCTCGTGCGGCATGATCACGGCGTCGACGTAGCCGTGCTGGGCGGCCTGGAACGGCGTGGCGAAGTCGTTCTCGTACTCCTCGACGAGCTGCTTGCGCAGCAGTTCGGGGTCCTCGGCCGCGGCCAGCGCCCGCCGGTGCAGGATCGCGACGGCGCCCTGGGCGCCCATGACGGCGATCCGCGCGGTGGGCCAGGCGAGGTTGAGGTCGGCGCCCAGGTGCTTGGAGCCCATGACGGCGTACCCGCCGCCGTACGCCTTGCGGACCACGACGGTGACGGTGGGCACGCTGGCCTCGGCGTACGCGTACAGGAGTTTCGCGCCGCGCCGCACGATGCCCTCGTGTTCGAGCCGGACCCCGGACAGGTAGCCGGGCACGTCCACGAAGGACAGGATCGGGATGCCGAACGCGTCGCAGAACCGGACGAAGCGGGCCGCCTTCTCGGACGCGTCGATGTCCAGCGCACCGGCGAAGTGCAGCGGCTGGTTGGCGACGACGCCGACCGAGGAGCCCTCGACGCGGGCGAAGGCGCAGATGATGTTCGGCGCGAACAGCTCCTGTACCTCCAGCAGTTCGGCGTCGTCCACGACGCGGCGCAGGATGTCCCGCATGTCGTAGGCGCGGCCGGGCTCTTCGGGCACGACGGTGTCCAGCAACAGGTCCTGCGCGGTGACGCCGGGGTCGGCGGGCCGCCCGTACTGCGGTGGCGCGGCACGGTTGTTGGCGGGCAGGTAGGACAGCAGGACGCGGACGAAGTCGAAGGCGTCCGCCTCGTCGTCGGCGACGTAGTGGGCGGTGCCGCTGACCGCGCCGCTGGTGTGGGCGCCGCCCAACTCCTCGGCGGTGGTGGTCTCCCCGGTCACCGAGCGGATGACGTCGGGCCCGGTGACGAACATGTGCGAGCTGCCGCGGACCATCACGGTGAAGTCGGTGAGCGCGGGCGAGTACGCGGCGCCGCCCGCGCACGGGCCGAGGACGAGGGAGAGTTGGGGGATGACACCGGAGGCCCGTACGTTGCGGCGCACCAGTTCAGCGTAGTGCGCGAGCGCGACCACGCCTTCCTGGATACGGGCGCCGCCGCCGTCGTTGAGGCCGATGACGGGGCAGCCGACCTTGACGGCGTGGTCCATCACCTTGGCGACCTTCTGCCCGAACGCCTCCCCCATGCTGCCGCCGAAGACGGTGGGGTCCTGCGCGAACACCGCGACCTGGCGGCCGTCCACGGTGCCGTGGCCGGTGACGACGCCGTCGCCGTCCGGCCGCCGGTCGGCCGTCCCGGACCCGGTCGCGCGGGATCGCACGAACGCGTCGAACTCGGTGAACGACCCGGCGTCCAGCAGCGCGTCGACGCGTTCCCGGGCGGTCAGCCGGCCGCGGGCGCGCAGCCGGGCCACGGCCTCGGGCGGGCCGCCCCGCAGCAGGCGGGCCCGGCGGGCCTCGAACTCGGCGGTACGCGTCATGCGCGGTCCTCCTCCGGCCAGGGGCGTCATGGACACCAGCAGGCTCCGCCGGGTGGGCCGGGCGGAGTAGTGCGGGACCTGACAGCGGTCCGCGCGGGCCCTGTCACTTCGGTGACAACCGCCCCCCGGCGCCGCGCGGGGCTCGCCCGGCGGACGCGGCATCGCCGCAGGCGGCGCTGAGGCCGGTGAGCGGACCGCGGCAGCGCACTGTCATCCAGGTGACAGGGAAAGCAGCCGCGGGCAGCTGCCGGCGGCCGTGTCCGGTTCACTACTGGTGCACGTGTTGCTACCGGAGAGTAAGGTCACGGCACTCCACCTGATCGAGCGGAAGGGGCCGCGCCGTGCTGAGCCATGCCGTGGCGGGACATCGGGCCGAACTCGCGGAGGAGCCGTTCAACCGGTTCCCCGCCGGCCTCGCCGAGCACCTGCGCCCGCTGACCGAGGACATCCGGCGGGAGGTGGTGAGCGCGATCGTCACCGGCATCCCCGAATACGCCCGCCCCACCAACGCCGCCTACACCACCACCATCAGCACCGGCGTCGAACTCGGCCTGAACCTCCTGCTGGACCGGCTCACCGCGCCCGGCGTCAGCGCCCGCGAGATCTTCGACATCTACCACGCCATCGGGCGCGGCGAGGCCCGCGAGGGCCGCTCGCTGGACTCCTTCCAGGGCGCGCTGCGGATCGCCGCCCGCATCACCTGGCGGACCGTCAGCGCCCTGGCGGGCCGCGACGCGCTGCCCCGCCAGGAGTTGGCGCTGCTCGGCGAGGCCGCGCTGGTGCACCTGGACGAGATCGCCGCCGCCACCTCGGCGGGCTTCGCCGAGGCCCAGTCCCGGCTGGCCGACGAGCCGCGGCGGCGCCGGCTGCGCCTGCTGGACATGCTCACCGACGAGCAGCCGCCCACCGCGCAGGCGATCGCGGCGCTGGCCGGCGCCGCCCGCTGGCCGGTGCCCTCGCGGATCGCGGTCGCCGTGGTCGACCACCAGTGGGAGCAGGAGGAGTCGCGGCCGATCCTGCCGCCGGACCTGCTGGTGCGCTTCGACCGCAAGCCGACCCGCGTGGTGGTGCCGGACCCGGACGGACCCGGCCGGTCCCGCGCCGTCGAGGCGGCGCTGCGCGGCCACCGCGCGGCGCTGGGGCCCGCGGTGCCGCTCACCGAGGGCGCCCGGTCGCTGCGGTGGGCGCTGGACGCGCTGGCGCTGGCCCGGCGCGGTGTGCTGCCCGGACGCGGGCTGGTGCGGTGCGCCGACCACCTCACCACGCTGCTGCTCTTCCAGGACGAGGCCCTGGTGGACGAGCTCGGCGCGCGCCATCTGGGCCCGCTGGAGCGGATGCCGCGGCCGTACCGGGACCGGCTGGCGGAGACGCTGCTGTCGTGGTTGCAGTGCAGCCGCAACGCCAGTGAGGTGGCGGTGCGGCTGGGCATCCATCCGCAGACCGTCCGCTACCGCTTACGCCGCCTCGACGAGCTGTTCGGCGCGCGGCTCCAGCAGCCGGACGCGTGCTTCGAGATGGAACTCGCCCTGCGGCTGCGCCAGTTGCGGTGAAGCGGGGCGGGGCGGCTGGACGGCGCGGCGGCGCGGTTGTCAGCCGGGTGATGACCGGGCGCGGCCAGGTGCGCGTACGGCGCGTAGCCGGTGCGGCGGGCCGTTCGTAGGCTGCGGGTCTTCCCCCACTGCCGCGACCGCGCGCAGGCCCCGAGCGCGCCCAGGAGGCGTCCGATGGCGACGAGTTCCGCAGATGCCCCGTGGGGCGAGCCGATGGGCACCTCCGACCGGGTGGTGGTCGGCCTGTTCGTCGGGGTGCCGTTCGCCGCGGTGATCGCGTCCGTCGCGGTGCTGTGGGGCTGGGGCATCGGCTGGCACGAGGTGGTGATCGGCGCGGTGGCGTACGCGGTGGCCGTGCACGGTGTGACGGTCGGCTACCACCGGCTGTTCACGCACCGGGCGTTCCGCGCGGCCCGCCCGCTGAAGATCGCCCTCGCGGTGGCGGGCACGCTGGCGGTGGAGGGCGACGTGATCACCTGGTGCGCCGACCACCGCCGGCACCACCAGTTCGCGGACCGGCCGGGCGACCCGCACTCGCCGTGGCGGTTCGGCACGTCCGCGGCCGCGGTCGCCAAGGGCATGGTGTGGGCGCACATCGGCTGGACGTTCACCAACGAGAAGACCAACCAGGCCCGTTACGTACCCGACCTGCTGGCCGATCGCGACCTGGTGCGGGTGGCGCGCTGGCAACCCCTCGTCGTGGCCGCCTCGTTCGGGCTGCCCGCGGTGGCGGGCGGGCTGTGGGGGCCGCACCCCTGGAACGGCACGGCCGCGCTGTCGGCGTTCTTCTGGGCCGGGCTGGTCCGGATCGGGCTGCTGCACCACGTCACCTGGTCGATCAACTCGATCTGCCACGTGGCCGGTTCGCGCCCCTTCCGGTCCCGCGACCGCTCCGGCAACGTCTGGTGGCTGGCGCCGCTGTCCGGCGGCGAGTCCTGGCACAACCTGCACCACGCCGACCCGACCTCCGCCCGGCACGGCGTGCTGCCCGGGCAGCTCGACTCCAGCGCCCGGCTGATCCGGATTTTCGAACTACTCGGCTGGGCCCGCTCAGTGCGCTGGCCCGACCGCCGCCGCCTGGCGGCGCGGACGGCGGCCGCCCGCGAGGACCGCGACCGCGCCGACGCGTGACGGCCCCGGGCGCCGCCGCACCGCTCCCCCTGAGGGCCCGTACGGCACCGGGGTTCCCCGGCCCCGTACGGTCCGCCCTGCCTACCAGCGGGGCACCGTCGGGGTCTGCCAGTCCGGGTCGGCCTTGCGCATCGCGGCCGCGTCGTCGCGGTCGCGCATCGTGCCGTCGTCGTCCAGCCAGCGCTGGTGCAGCCGGGCGAGGGCGTCGCGGTCGAGTTCGACGCCGAGCCCGGGGCGGTCGGAGACGGCGAGCCGCCCGTCGGTGAAGACGTGCCGCTCGGTGATGACGTCGTCGGTCTGCCAGGGGTAGTGCGTGTCGCAGGCGTAGTCGAGGTTGGGCACCGTCGCGGCCACATGCGTCATCGCGGCGAGGCTGATGCCCAGGTGGGTGTTGGAGTGCATGGACAGGCCCACCCCGAAGGTGCGGCAGATCGCCGCGAGGTGCTGGGTGTTGCGCAGCCCGCCCCAGTAGTGGTGGTCGGAGAGCACCACCTGCACGGCGCCGCGGGTGAACGCCTCCTGGATCTCCGGGAAGGTCGTCACGCACATGTTCGTCGCCAGCGGCACGTCCGTCCGCGCGGCCACGCGCGCCATCCGGTCGGTGGTGCTCGCCGGGTCCTCCAGGTACTCCAGCACGTCGCCGATCTCGCGGGCGACCTCGAGCGAGGTCTCCACCGACCAGGCGCCGTTGGGGTCCAGCCGCAGCGGCTTGCCCGGGAACGCCTCGGCCAGCGCCCGTACGGCGGCGATCTCCTGCGCGGGCGGGAAGACGCCGCCCTTGAGCTTGAAGGAGCCGAAGCCGTAGGTGTCGGCGAAGCGGCGGGCCTGGGCGACGACGCCTGCCGGGTCCAGGGCGGCGCCCCAGTCGTCGGGCTCCCCGGCGCCCTGCGGGTGTTCGGCGAAGCGGTAGAAGAGGTAGGCGCTGTAGTCGACGGCGTCGCGGACCTTCCCGCCGAGCAGCGCGTGCACCGGCAGGCCCAGGGACTTGCCGAGCGCGTCGAGGCAGGCCACCTCGAACCCGGAGATGACCGACAGCCGCAGCTTGTCCGCGGTCTGCACCCCGCGCAGCCCGCCGGTGCTGACGGAGTCGGAGACGCCGCCGGGTTCGCCGCACACCCGCTCGGCGAGGGTGAACAGCCCGTTCAGGTCGCTGACCTGGTGGCCGGGCAGCGCTTCGGCGAGCGGCGCGACCAGGTCGAGGTAGCCGCGGTCGCCGTAGGTCTCGCCGACACCGCTGGTGCCGTCGGCGGTGACCACCTCGATGATCAGGCGCGGGGTGTAGGGCTGGTGCACCCCCTGGGTGTTGAGCAGCGGCGGATCGGCGATCAGGATGGGCGTCAGCCGCACCTCGGTGATGGTCTGCCCGGAGGTGGGGGCCGCCGCCGAACCCGCCGTCTGCATATATGAATCGCGTTCACCCATGGGATTGAGCCTAGGCGGGCGGCCCGGCCACCGTCAATGCGGCCGCCGCCGGCCGGCGGGGCACCGCGCGAGCACGGCCGCCGCCACAGGCGCACTGGACCCCATACCAACCAGTCGGTACGATCCCCGGCATGAGTGCATCCGCCAACCCGCCGGGCCTGGACCTCGACCGCCTCCGCCACCACCTGGACCGGGAGCACCCGGGCCTGGTCCGCGGCGAGCTGCGGGGCGACCTGCTGGAGGGCGGCCGCTCCAACCTCACCTACCGCGTCACCGACGGCACCGGCACCTGGGTGGTGCGCCGCCCGCCGCTGGGCCACGTGCTGGCCACCGCGCACGACATGGGCCGCGAGCACCGCGTGATCACCGCCCTCGCCGACACCGCCGTCCCGGTGCCGCGCACCCTGCTGCGCTGCGACGACCCGGAGGTGATCGGCGCGCCCTTCTACGTCATGGAGTTCGTCGCCGGCACGCCCTACCGCAGCGAGCACCAGTTGCGGGAGATCGGCCCGGAGCGCACCCGGGCGGCCGTGCACACCCTGGTCGACACGCTGGTGGACCTGCACGCGGTGGACCCGGCGGCCGTGGGCCTGGCCGACTTCGGGCGGCCCGAGGGCTTTCTCGACCGCCAGCTGCGCCGCTGGGGCAAGCAGCTCGACGCCTCCCGCAGCCGCGAGCTGCCCGGTGTCGACGAACTGCACGCCGCCCTCGGCCGCAGCCTGCCGCACTCCCCCGCACCCGCGATCGTGCACGGCGACTACCGCCTGGACAACGTGCTGATCGACACCGACGGCCGGCTCACCGCCGTACTGGACTGGGAGATGTCCACCCTCGGCGACCCGCTCACCGACCTCGGGCTGCTGGTGATGTACACCGAGCAGCGCAGCGCCGACCTGCTCGCGGCACCCACCACCGGCGGCGCGCCCGGCCACCCCGACTCCCGCGAGATCGTCGCGCGCTACGCCGAGCGGTCCGGCCGCGACGTGTCCTTCGTCGACTGGTACACCGCGTTCGCCTACTTCAAGCTCGCCGTGATCCTGGAGGGCATCCACTACCGGTGGACCCTCGGGCAGACCGTCGGCGCCGGGTTCGACCGGATCGGCACCGTCGTACCGGTCTTCATCGACCGCGGGCTGCACACCCTGCGCACCGCCGGCACCGCGCGGACCTCCGGCGCCGGGCAGCCTGCCGGCACCGCACCGCACTCCACCACCCGAGACGAGGACTGAGGGCCCATGGACTTCGGCTACGACACCAGGACCGAGGAGCTGCGCGCCAGGCTCTCGGCGTTCCTCGACGAGCACGTCTACCCGGCCGAGCCGGTCTTCGCCGCGCAGCGCGAGCAGGCGGTCGGCGACGAGCGCTGGACGGCGCCGCCGGTGGTCGAGCAGCTCAAGGCGACCGCCCGCGCGCAGGGCCTGTGGAACCTCTTCCTGCCCGGCGAGCACGGCGCGGGCCTGACCAACCTCCAGTACGCGCCGCTCGCCGAACTCACCGGCCGCAGCCCGCACCTGGCCCCGCCCGCGCTCAACTGCGCGGCGCCCGACACCGGCAACATGGAGGTGCTCGCCGAGTTCGGCACCCCCGAGCAGCGCAAGGAGTGGCTGGAACCGCTGCTCGCCGGGGAGATCCGCTCGGCGTTCGCGATGACCGAGCCCGACGTCGCCTCCTCCGACGCCACCAACATCGAGACCCGGATCGAGCGCGACGGGGACTCGTACGTCATCAACGGCCGCAAGTGGTACATCTCCGGGGCGATGAACCCCAAGTGCGCCGTGCTCATCGTGATGGGCAAGACCGACCCGGCCGCCGACCGGCACCGCCAGCAGAGCCAGGTGCTGGTCCCCCGCGACACCCCGGGCGTCGAAGTCCGCCGCGGCATGCGCGTGTTCGGCTACGACGACGGCGACCACGGCGGGCACGCCGAGGTGGTCTTCCACGACGTGCGGGTGCCCGTCACCAACCTCGTCGGCGAGGAGGGCGGCGGGTTCGCCATCGCCCAGGCGCGGTTGGGGCCCGGCCGCATCCACCACTGCATGCGGCTGATCGGCATGGCCGAGCGCGCCGTGGAGTTGATGTGCCGGCGCGCCAACACCCGTACCGCGTTCGGGAAGCCGCTCGCCGCGCAGGGCGTGATCCAGGAGTGGATCGCCGAAGCCCGGGTCCAGATCGAGCAGTTGCGGCTGCTGGTGCTCAAGACCGCCTGGCTGATGGACACCGTCGGCAACCAGGGCGCCCACACCGAGATCCAGGCGATCAAGATCGCGACGCCGGCCGCCGTCCAGCAGATCGTCGACCGCGCCATCCAGGTGCACGGCGCCGGCGGCGTCTCCCAGGACTTCCCGCTGGCCGAACTGTGGGCAGGCGTGCGCACCCTGCGCCTCGCCGACGGCCCGGACGAGGTCCACAAGCGGTCGCTCGCTCGGCGCGAGCTCCGCAACTACGTGTGACCCGGCCCTCCGGGGTGGTGCGCTGCGCCGGTTCAGGGACCACCTGCCGGTGGTGGGCTGGTCGCGCAGTTCCCCGCGCCCCTGGGTTTGCTCGGCTTCTTCCGCGGAAAGAGCGTCACCGGCCAGGGGCGCGGGGAACTGCGCCACCAGCCACCGGCGACCGTCAGGTCCGGCAGACCGCCGAACCGGGCAGCCGGCACGGCAGGTCAGGGGAGGACGACGAGCCGTCCGACCGTCGTGCCGTCAGCGACGCGCTGAACCGCTTCCGCGGCGGCGGTGAAGGGAAGGCGTTCGCTGACGAGCGGCTTGACAGAGCCTTCCGCGGCAAGCCGGGTGAGGTCGTCGTGGGCGCGGCGCACCGCCGCGGGGTCGTGCGTGTTGTACAGCCCCCAGTGCAGCCCGAGGATCGTGTAGTTCTTCACGAGCGCGTGGTTGAGCCCGGGCGCGGGAATCGTCCCGCTGGTGAACCCGACCAGCAGGATGCGGCCCTCGAAGGCGATGCACTTGGTGGAGCGGGCGTACGCGTCGCCGCCCACCGGGTCGTAGACGACGTCGGCGCCGCGCCCGCCGGTGGCCTCCTTGACGACGGCGACGAAGTCCTCGGTGCGCCGGTCGACCACGATGTCGGCGCCCGCCTCGCGGGCGGCCTCGGCCTTCTCGGCCCCGCCGACGACCCCGATGACGGTGGCGCCCGCCGCCTTCCCGAGCTGGACGGCGGCGCTGCCGACCCCGCCCGCGGCCGCGTGCACGAGCAGCGTCTCGCCGGGTTGGAGCGCCGCCCTGCGGTGCAGCCCGAACCAGCCGGTCTGGTAGCCGACGTGGAGCGCGGCGGCCTCGGCGTCGTCGAGCGCGGCGGGCGCGGGCAGCACACCGGCCGCGGGCACCACCACGTACTCGGCGAACGCCCCCGCCGGCAGGGCCGCCGGGCTGATGACGCGGTCGCCGGCGGCGAGTCCGGTGACGCCGGCGCCGGACTCCACGACGTCCCCGCACAGCTCGACCCCGGGGGTGAAGGGCAGCGGCGGGCGGACCTGGTACTGGCCGCGGCACAGCAGCGCGTCGGGGAAGTTGACGCCGGCGGCCCGCACCCGCACCAGCACCTCGCCCGCGCCGGGCGCCGGGGTGGCTATGTCGTCGAGCCGCATCGCCTCGCGCGGTTCGCCATTGTGGTGGACACGCCATGCCTTCACGTGGGATCTCCCGGGTTCGTAGGCGGCCGCAGCGAGTGCAGCAGCAGGTCGGAGAACTCGGCGGCGACCTGCTCGGCGGTGAGCGGGCCGTCCGCGTGGTACCAGGTGCCGAGGTGGTGCACGGAGCCGAAGAAGTAGTCCACGACCAGGTCCGGCCGCGGCTCGGGCCGCAGCAGGCCGTCGCGCTGGCCCTCCTCGATCAGCGCGCGGAACGTCTCGTGGTAGCGGCGGCGCTCGGCGCGCACCGCCTTCTGCTTCTCCGGCCCGAGCTGGTGGATCGAGCGGAAGAAGATCTTGGTGTCGTCGAGGTTCTGGATACTGGTCACCACGACGTCCGCGGCGGCCTCGGCGATCCGCTCGGTGACCGGGACGGGCCGGGCGGCGATCGCGTCGAGCCGCTCGGTCTGGAGCCGCAGCACGCGCCCGTAGATCTCGTGGAGCAGGTCGTCCTTGGAGCCGAAGTAGTGGTAGAGGGCGCCCTTGGTGACGCCGGCCGCCTCGACGATCTCCTGCACGGAGGTGCGGTCGTAGCCGCGCTCGGCGAAGAGCCGGGTGGCCTCGGCGAGCAGCCGTTCGGGCACGCCTCCGGTGGCGCCGGGGGCCGTGCCGCCACCACCGCTGCTGCCGCTCGTCGCTCTGCGTGCCATGACTGCCCTCTCCTCGTGCCGTCCGCGGCCGGCCGGCGTTCCGACCTTCCGACCGGTACGGACCCTATCCGGCCGCCGTCCGCAGCTCCCGGCGCAGGATCTTCCCGCTGGCGGTCTTGGGCAGCTCGACCAGCACCTCGACCTGCCGCGGGTACTTGAACGCCGCCAGCCGCTGCCGGCAGTACGCGACCAGGTCCGCCGGCTCGACCGCGGCGCCGGGCCGCAGGCTGACGTACGCCTTGACGCTCTCGCCGCGGTAGGGGTCCGGCACGCCCACCACGGCGGCCTCGCGCACGGCCGGGTGGGTGTAGAGGACGTCCTCGACCTCGCGCGGCCAGACCTTGAAGCCGGACGCGTTGATCATGTCCTTCTTGCGGTCGACGACGTACAGCCAGCCGTCCTCGTCCATGAAGCCGATGTCGCCGGTGCGCAGCTCGCCGCCGGGCAGGCCCGCCGCGGTCGCCTCGGGCTTGTTCCAGTACCCCGGTACGACCATCGGCCCGCTGACCGCGATCTCGCCGTGCTGCCCGAACGGCACCTCGGCGCCGTCGTCGTCGAGGATGCGGACCATGGTGCCGGGGCCGGGCACGCCGACCGCGAGGGTCCCGGAGTCCGCGTCGACGGGCGCCTCCAGGCCCGGGGGCACGCTCGCGCACGGCGCGGTGCACTCCGTCAGGCCGTAGCCGTTGGCGAGGTAGTGGCCGCCGGAGCGGGCCCGGAAGTCCTCGACCACGGCGGGCGGCAGCGGCGCGCCGCCGGAGGAGATCAGCCGGAAGGAGGCGAAGTCGCCGGGCGCGGCGTCGGGGCGGGCCAGCAGCGCCATGAAGGCGGTGGAGGGGCCGACGGTGTAGGCGGGGCGGTGCTCGCGGAACGCGTCGAGCACCACACCGGGCTCGAAGCGGTAGGCGAGCGCCACGGTGTGGCCGCCGGCGAGGGCGGCAGCGAACTGGCAGACCATGCCGGTGATGTGGAACAGCGGCGCCAGGACGAACAGCACGGCGTCGTCCGGGAGTTGCTGGATGCGGACCTGGCGGTGGGCGTTGAAGGAGATGTTGCCGTGGGTGTTGAGGGCGCCCTTGGGGCGGCCGCTGGTGCCGGAGGTGTAGCTGACCAGCGCGGTGTCGCCGGCGGCGGGCAGGTCGGCGGCGGTGCGCACCGGGCGCGGCCCAAGGTGGGCGCGGGCGGCGGCGAGGACATCCTGCGGCGTGAGGCCGCCGTCGGGCGCTTCCCCGGCGGGCGAGTCCTCGGTGGCCGGTTCGTGTGCGGACGGCCGCCGTTCGCCGAGCACCCGGGGGTCGTCGCGGGTCTGGAGGTCGTGTTCGTCGGCGGTCAGCGCGATCCGGACGGGCGAGCCGGCGACGGTCTGCCGGACGTACTCCTCCCAGGCGGTGCGCGAGCACAGGATCGCGGCGGCGCCCGCGTCGTGGAGGATGTGGGACAGCTCCTGCTGCTTGTACATCGGGTTGACCGGGATCACCGCCCCGCCCGCCTTCCATGCGGCGAGCACTCCGATGGCGAACTGCGGCACGTTCTGGAGCATGACCGCGAGCCGGTCGCCGGGGGCGAAGCCGCGGGCGGCGAGGTGGCGGGCCAGGCCGTCGGAGAGCGCGTCGAGTTCGCCGTAGCCGAGGGTGCCGTCGAAGTAGCGCAGCGCCGGGTGGTCGGGGGCGCGTTCGGCGACGGCGAGGAAGGTGTGCAGCACGGACGGCGGGTGCTCGGTCTCGGCGCGCTGCTCCGGGGTGAAGTGCCGCAGCCACGGCTGGTCCGCGGAGGTCGTCATGCCCGGCCGCCCTTCCCGTCCCGGGACCCGTCCGCGGGTCCGCCCGCGGGCCCGCCCGCCGGGCTGCTCGCCGGACCGTTCGCGAAGCCGCCGTCCTGGGCGGCGAGTTGCTGCTCGTACTGGCGCTGGAGCTTGTTCATGCCGCGCAGCCACCGCTCGGGTTCGGCAGCTCGGGCGGCGGAGTAGCCCGCCACCTCGGGGTGCGGCAGGATCAGGAAGCGGTCGGCCGCTATCCCGGCCAGCACCGCGTCGGCGACGTCCTCGGGTTCGATCGCGGTCGGTGCGAGCACCAGGTCGCCGGCGGGGCCGGTGGTGGCGAGCATCGCGGTGCGCACCCCCTGCGGGCACACCGCGTGCACGCGGATGCCGCGGTGCCGGTAGGTGAGCGACAGCCACTCGGCGAAGGCGAGCGCGCCGTGCTTGGTCACGGAGTACGGCGCCGCGCCGATCATCGTCAGCAGCCCGGCGGCGGAGACGGTGGACACGAAGCGGCCGGAACCGCGCTCCAGCCACTCCGGGAGCAGGGCGCGGGCGGCGCGGACGTGGCTCATCACGTTGACGTCCCAGGCCAGTTCCCAGGCGGCGTCGTCCGCCTCGGGGCCGCCGCCGGTGCCGACGCCGGCGTTGGCGCAGAACACGTCGATGCCGCCGCCGAGCGCGGTCCGCGCGGCCGGCACCACGTCGGAGGCGTCGCCGGGGACCACGGCCGCGCCGATCTCGTCGGCGGTCTTCCGGGCGGCGTCGGCGTCGATGTCGTTGACCGCGACCCGGGCACCCTCGGCCGCGAACCGCCGGGCCAGCGCGGCCCCGATCCCGCCCCCGGCCCCGGTGACGACCACCCGGGCGTCGCGCAGCGCTTCCACGACCACGACGTGTCTCCTTCGACTCGACGGCATGACCTTCGCATACTAAGCGGTCGGTCACCATCGCGGAAGGGCCTGCCCCGGCCGCCCGGCGGCCCGCCGCCGCGCGGGGGACGCGGCAGGGGCCGGGCCCCACTCGGGACCCGGCCCCCAGGGCCGTACGGTGCCGCGGCGCGCGGTGGCGCCTTCCCGCTCAGCGGTGCGCGGGGAACTCCACCACCTGCTGGTAGGTGGGGCGGTTCTGCCAGCTGATCCGGTCGTCGGTGATGCCGCCGAGCGGCCGCTGCACGATCGAGTCGGCGCACCACTGGTCGCCGGCCGAGCAGCCGCCGTCGTCACCGGGGTAGACGGTGGTCGCCGGGGTGGCCGCCGCCTGCTTCAGCGTGGACAGCAGCACGTCCCGGCAGGCCGAGAGCTGCCCGCCGCCGCAGTAGGTCTGCGCCAGCGGCCCCTTCACGTTCTGCCCGAGCACCTGCCGCAGGTCCTTGTCGACATAGGACCACCAGCCGTACTGGAAGGAGCTGCCCGCGTGCGAGCCGGTCGGGCCGTGCCCGGCCGAGGGCGACTCGTCGATGCTCAGGTCCGTGGCCAGCGCGGTGTACAGGTCGGTGCCGAGCCCGGGGGCGAACTCGCCCTTGACCAGCAGCGGCCACCACGCGTCCATGGTCCGCACCGCGTCCGCGTCGGCATAGGTGTGCGAGCCGGCGGAGGTCTCGGTGCGCTTGGCGCCGTGCCCGAGCCAGGTGGTCAACTGCTGGACGGCGGTGGCCTCCTGGCTGTCGGTGACCGGCTGGCTGTTGATCACCTGGAGCAGGTCGGGCAGCACGTCCTCACCGCGCAGGTCGGTCAGCGAGGCGTCCGACATCGCCTTGACCAGCGACGACCGGGTCACGCCGCCCGCCTGGACCAGCGCCTTGACCCGGTCCTCCAGCAGGTCGGCCCGGTGCACCGAGCCGTTGCCGAAGGTCGCCGAGGTGTAGCCGGGCGCCTGTTTGTTGTTCCAACTGATGTAGTAGTCCTGGTCGATGGACTGCGGGTGCTGCGAAGCGGGCGTGTAGGTGGCCGTGTTGTGGGTCGGGTCCCAGCCCTGCCAGTCGTAGGCGCCGGTCCCCCACACCGGGAAGGACGCATCCACCCCGCTCGCGCGCACCGGGTTGGTGCCGCTGTTGTAGTACGCGGTCTGCCGGGAGTCGGCGTAGAACCAGTTGAAGGTGTAGTTGATGTCCTGCGCCGCCTTCTGGAACGACGCCGCGTCATGCACGAACCCCGGGTCGTTCAGCTCCTGGAACCCGATGATCGAGTCCGCCTCGTGCATGTACGAACTGCGCAACTGCGTGTAGGCCACGGGTTTCCCGCCGATCGTGGCCCGGTAGATCACCGGCCCGTACGCGGTGCGGTACACCTGCATCCGGTAGGACCCGGCGGGCGTGGAGTCCGCGAGCGTCGGCGACCAGGAGTTGGTCCGCTCCAGCTTCTCCATCGCCACGCAGCTGCCGTGCAGGATGTAGTGGGTGTCGTCCTGGCACAGCTGCACCGCGTAGGTGTCGGTCACGTCCTGCGAGGCGGAGGTGGCGCTCCAGGCGTAGTCCTGGCCGCGGCCGAGCTCGACGTACATGCCGAGCCCCGCGAACGACGCGCCGCGCGCGCTGATCCCCGGGCCCTGGAGCTCCTGGAGCATCAGCAGCTGCGGGGCGAAGTAGCCGGTCTGCGGGCCGAACACGGCGACCGGGTGGCCGCTGGCGGTGTGCGCGCCGCTGACCACCAGCGCGTTGGACATGCCCTTGCGCGGGGTGGAGAAGAGGTTCGCGGGCAGCACGCCCGGGCTCTTCGTGGTGGTCTGCGTCGCGCCGCCGGTCTCGTCGTAGACCAGTGGTTCCGGCACCACCGAGCCCGGATCGGGCAGCGCCTCGCCCTGCGCGTTCGCCGGCTTGCCCGCGTACGGGAACGAAGTGCCGTCGTGCACGGTCGAGGTGGCCTCGGGGTCGTCCCGCTCCCGGAACGACTCCCACACGTTCGTGCCCTGCTGCACGCCGTACTTCTGCTGCGCGGCCAGCAGCGACAGCGCCGACTGGACCTCTCCGCCGCCGCCGGTGCCGAACAGCGCGCCGACCACGGAGGCGAGCGCGATCAGGTCGGTGAGCTTGAACGGCTCGATGTCCCCTTCGTTGGTGATCGCGTTCACGTGCCCGGTCAGGTCGTACTCCCCGGGGAAGTACCGGCCGCTCTTCGCCGCGGTGATGTAGGCGTTGATGCCGTCGATGTAGTCCTGCGCGTCGGCCAGCGCCTGCTTGCCGCGGTCGCCGCTGTGGGTGCTCAGCCAGTCGACCTGGGCCTGGAGGTCGTCCTCGGTGTAGGGGGCCTGCTGCCAGAACTCCTGCTCCAGGCCGCGGTTGGCGGCGGCGCCGCCGGCGAAGGACGACAGCTCCCCCCGGCCGACGTGCCGGAAGAGGTCCATCAGCCACAACCGGTCCTGCGCGGCGGCGTATCCCGCGCCGAACTCGGTGCCGTCCCGGGTGGTGCCCTTGATGTGCGGCACCCCGGTGGCCTTGTCCCTGGTGATGGTGACATCGGAGCGCGGGCTGATCACCGAGGCGACCTGGGCCGAAGGCACCCCGAAGGACGAGGAGTTGAAAAAGCTGCTCAACGTCGAGTCCGTCAGGTTCTGGTACCCGGTCGCGAGCGAGGAGTAGGGCCCGAGCTGGTCCGTGGTGTGGGCGGGGCGGGTGCCGAACGCCTTGTTGGCGAGGATGTCGGCGAGGGTGGCGTTGCCGTTCTCGCCGGGCGGCAGGATGTCCGAGCACTGCCCGCCGCAGTAGTCGGTGGTGGAGTCCGCGGCGTGGGCGGCCATCGCGCCCGGCGCCATGAGGGTGGCGCCGAGGGCGAGCAGCGCGGCGGCTGCCGCGGTTCTCAGGGTACCGATCCGTCTGCCGACGCGCGTGCCGATCCGTCGTGGGGTCCGTAGCGGCATAACTGCTCCTTCCGGATACCGGTGCGCGGAGGTTACCGCCGGTACGGGGTCGCCGGAAGATGAACATACGTCAGCTTTTGGATTCGGCCGGAGCCGATTGTGGCGTGAACACGGTGATATGGGGGCGGATCACCCGCGCGCGGCGGCCGTGGGGCCGTACGCGAGGTGGGGCCCGTACGCGAGGTCGGGCCGCGGTCGGGGCGTCGTCGCTTTCAGGCCGCCCGCAGCACGAACACGCCCCACCCGAGGTACCGGCGCTGGTACTCCAGGTGCGTACGGCGGCTGTGCGCCAGGAACTCCCGCATGTCCGCCGCGTCCCGGTGGTCCGGCGGCACCGCGCGCAGCCAGTCCGAGATCGCGAACCACTGCTCCGCGACGTAGCGGTCCCAGCTGTCGCCGTCCGCCAGCACCATCTCCACCAGTTCCGTCCCGGCGGCCTCGAACCGCTCCGAGGTGCCCACCAGCGAGGTGAACTCCTCCGGGCCGAACCCCATCGCCTCCAGTGCCTCCTCCGGCGCGGGCTCCGTCAGGTACGGCTCGCCGATGAGCATCAGCCCGCCCGGGCGCAGCGCCGGCCGGAGCAGCTCGATGGTGCCGCCGAGCCCGCCGCCGATCCACGTCGCCCCGATGCAGGACACGACGTCGTACGCCGCCGGCTCCGCCTCGTACGCCCCCGCGTCGCCGCGGACGAAGTCCAGCCGCTCGGCCACCCCCAGCTCCGCCGCGCGCAGCCGGGCCGCGGTCAGGAACACCTCGCTCAGGTCGACCCCGACGCCCCCGGTGCCGTACCGCTCCGCCCAGCGGGCGAGCATCTCCCCCTTCCCGCACGCCAGGTCGAGCTGCCGCTGCCCCTCCCGGAGGCGGCAGATCTCGCCGAGGAGCATCAGCTTCTCCTCGGTGATCGGGTTCAGGATGCGGTGCCCGGACTCGGCGATCTCGTGGTGGCGCAGGCTCATGCGGTTCTCGGGCTCCTCGGGTACGGCGGCCCCGGCGGGGGCGGAACTCGCGCATCGTGCCCGATCCGGGAGGCGGACGCCACTCGATATCGCCTGGTGGCGGGTCGACTTGTCGCTTTGCCGCGGGTGAGGGGGCCGGGGGCCGGGGCACGGTGGGAGCGGGCGGCGGGGCCGGGCGGCCGGGGGCGGGGGGCCGTTTGGCGGGGCGGCCGGGGGCCGGGCGGCCTGGCGCCGGGGCCCGGGGCTAGCGCCGGTCGAGCCGCAGCAGGCTCTCCGCCGTCGCGAGCACCGCCTCCGCACCCGTCCGGGGCGCCCACCCCAGCAGCCGCCGGGCCTTCGCGCTGCTGGTGTGCCGTACCGCCACCGGTCCGGCGCCGGCCGCCTCCGCCGTCGGCACCTTCGCCGCCGCCGCGCCCAACCGCTCCTTCAGCAGCACCGCGACCTCGTGCAGGGACATCACGCCGTCGGCCGCCGCCACGAACCGCTCCCCCGCCGCGGCCGGGTCGGTCATCGCGCGCAGGTGCAGGTCGGCGACGTCGCGCACGTCCACCGCCGCGAAGTGCAGCCGCGGCACCTCGGCCATCGCGCCGTCGAGCAGGTGGCGGACCAGGGCGACGGAGGCGGAGTAGTCGGGGCCGAGCACCGGGCCGAAGACACCCACCGGGTTGACCACCGCGAGTTCGGTCCCCGCGCCCTCCGCCGCCGCGAACCGCCAGGCGGCGCGCTCGGCCAGCGTCTTGGACCTGACGTAGGCGCTGACGCCCGGGCCCGCGAGGTCGGTCCAGCTCTCCTCGGTGAAGGGCGCCTCGGTCTGCGGGTGGCCGTAGCCGACCGCGCCGAACGACGAGGTGAGCACCACCCGCCGCACCCCCGCCGCGCGCGCCGCCCGCAACACGCGCAGGGCGCCGTCGCGGGCCGGCACGATCAGGTCGTCCTCGTGCGCGGGCTCGCCCGGCGGGAAGGGCGAGGCGACGTGCAGGACGTACGCGCACCCGTCGACGGCCTCGGCCCAGCCCTCGTCCCCGGCCAGGTCGGCGACGGCGAAGGTGACATCGGCGGCGGCGCCTGCGGGGCCGCCCGGGCCGCCCGGTCGCGCGAGGCCCTCCGTCACCATGGCGCGCACCTGCGCCTCCCGCGCCGCGGAACGCACCGTGGCCCGTACCCGGTATCCCGCCTCCAGCAGTCGTACGACGCAGTGCGCGCCCACGAATCCCGAACCGCCCGTGACCAGTACCCGTTCGCCGCTCATACCGCTTGCTCCCGCTCTCTCCACCGTGCCGCCGGTCCGCCCGGTCGGCTCTCTCGATGGTGCGGCCGACCGTCACGCAGAGTAAGACCCTGTGGACACTGGTAGCGGGAGGGACAGGATGAGCGGCGCGCCCGGCCGTACGCTGGGTGGCATGGCCACGGTGAGCGAGCTGGGCGGCTATCTGCGGCTGCGGCGGGAGCGGCTGCGGCCGCAGGACGTGGGGCTGCCCGCGGGAAGCAGGCGCCGGGTGCCGGGGCTGCGGCGGGAGGAGGTCGCGCTGCTGGCCGGGATCAGCGTCGAGTACTACCTGCGGCTGGAGCAGGGCCGCGACCAGCACCCTTCGGACCAGGTGCTCGACAGCTTGGCCCGCGCGCTGCGGCTGGACGCCGACGCGGAGACGTATCTGCGCGCGCTCGCCCGGCCGCGGCGCCCGGCGGCCCGGCACGGCGGCGGCGCGCTGCGGCCGGAGCGGGCCGGCGCGGGCGTACGGTCGCTGATCGACAGCTGGACCGCCACGCCCGCGACAGTGGTCGGCCGCTCGCTGACCACGCTGGCCGCGAACCCGCTCGCCGTCGCGCTCAACCCGTACTTCGCCCCCGGCACCAGCACGTTGCGCGCCGCCTTCCTCGAACCGGCGATGCGCGCGTACTACCGCGACTGGGACGCCATGACCGCGAAGACCGTGGCCCATCTGCGCTCGATGGCCGCGGGGGTGGACGATCCGCGGCTGCTGGCGCTGATCGGCGAGCTGACTCTGCGCAGCGAGCGGTTCCGCACGCTGTGGGCGCGGCAGGACGTGCGGATCAGGACCAGCGGGGTCACGCTGCTGCGGCACCCGCGGGTCGGCGACCTCGACCTGCACTACGAGAAGCTGGCGCTGCCGCAGGCACCCGGGCAGATGCTGATCACGTACCACGCGCGGCCTGGCACTGCGTCGTCCGCACGGCTCGAGCTGCTGGCCCGCGGCTGAACCGACCGCGGTGCGGCGGGCCGTACGGCGTCGGCACGTTGACACGACGGGTGGACCGAACCATGCTGAGCAAGCGCTTGGAAACCCGTCGTCCAGGAGGTCCCACCGCCATGTCGCAGCCCCGCGTCTTCGCCTCGCTCGACGAGCTGCGCGCCGCCGTCGGCGTGCAACTCGGCTGGACGGACTGGATCGAGGTCGACCAGACGCGGATCGATCGCTTCGCCGAGGCGACCGGGGACCACCAGTGGATTCACGTCGACCCCGAACGGGCGGCGCAGGGACCTTTCGGCACCACCATCGCGCACGGCTTCCTCACGCTCTCGCTGATCCCGTCGCTGACCCCGCTGCTGTTCAGCGTCGAGGGGGTGCGGATGGGCGTCAACTACGGCCTGAACAAGGTCCGCTTCCCCGCCCCCGTGCCGGTCGGCTCCCGGCTGCGGGCCACCGCGAAGATCGCGGAGGTGTCGGAGGCGGGCGGGGGCGTGCAACTCGTCTCTCAGGTGACCATCGAACGCGAGGGCGGCGAGAAGCCGGTGTGCGTGGCCGAGACCGTGGTGCGCTTCTACCTCTGAGCAGCTCTTCGCACGTCTTGGTACCTCCGAGCGCCGGCTCCGAGCAGGCCCGAGCGCTACCCGGTCAGTCGATCCGGCGGACCATCCGCAGCACCAGCCCGGCGTAGAGCGCGCCCACCTCCTCGGGGGTGCGGCTGCCGTCGGGGCTGAACCACCGGGCCACGTCGATGCAGAGCGACAGCACCGCGAGGGTGGTCCCGGAGACGTCGGGCACGTCGAACTCCCCGGTCGCCACCCCGTCCTTGATGATCGTCCGGATCGCGTCCTCGCTCTGCCGGCGCAGTACGACGATCTCCCGGTAGTGCTCGGGGGCGAGGGCACCGAGTTCGTACTGCACGATGCGGCCGGTGGTGTGGTGCTCGGCGTGCCAGCGCACGAACACGCGGACCGCCCCCGCGAGCCGTTCGGCCGGGGTGCCCTCGGCGTCGCGCGCCTCCGCCAGCATCGCCAGCGACCGGTGGTGGCCGACCTTGCTGATCTGGTAGAGCAGCTCTTCCTTGGTCTTGTAGTGGATGTAGAGCGCGGCGGGGCTCATCCCGGCCCGCCCGGCGATGTCCCGGGTGGTGGTGGCGTGATAGCCGCGCTCCGCGAACGCCTCGACCGCGGCGATCACCAGCCGCCTCGCGGCGTCGGGGGTGATGTCACCCCACGCCTCGCCGGTCGCCTCCTCCGCAGCCGTCATCCCACGCTCCTCACACCTGTCCACCCACTTGGCCGACAGGGCCATACCCTACCGTCCCGGGTGAGCAAGCGCTTAGCCAACGGCGCGGAGCCAGGCGCGCGGGGCGTGCGGACGGCTCCCTAGAACGCGGACACACCGGTCAGCGCCCGCCCGATGAGCAGCTTGTGTATCTGGCTGGTGCCCTCGTACAGCGTCATCACCCGCGCGTCCCGCAGCAGCTTGCCCGCCGGATACTCGTCGATATAGCCATAGCCCCCGAACACCTGCACCGCGTTGTTGGCGCAGCGCACCGCGGCCTCGCTGGCGTAGAGCTTGGCGACCGACGACTCCGTGGCGAAGGGCTGCCCGCGGTCGATGAGGTCGGCGACGCGCCAGGTCAGCAGCCGTGCGGCGGCCACGTCGACGGCGATGTCGGCGATCATCTCCTGCACCAGCTGGTGCCGGGCGATCGGCACCCCGAACTGCTCGCGCTGCCCGGCGTATCCGGTGGCCGCCTCCAGGCACGCCTGCGCGATGCCGACGCATCCCGCGGCCACCGACATCCGCCCCTTGGCCAGCGCGGACATCGCCACCGAGAAGCCCTTGCCCTCGGGCCCGAGCATCGCGTCCGCCGGGACCCGCACCGCGTCCAGCACCAGTTCGGCCGTGGCCTGCCCGCGCAGCCCCAGCTTGCCGTGCACCTCGCGGCGGGTGAGGCCGGGCGCGTCGGCCGGCACGAGGAAAGCGCTCACCCCCCGGTGCCCCTCCCCTCCGGTGCGCGCGAAGAGCAGGACGACATCCGCCCAGGTGCCGTTGGTGATGAACATCTTGCTGCCGGTGATCTCGTACGCGTCGCCGTCCCGCACTGCCCGCGTGGTGAGGTTGGCGGCGTCCGAACCGGTCCCGGGCTCGGTGAGGCCGAAGCAGCCGACCGCGTCACCGGCTGTCAGCCGCGGCAGCCACTCCCGCTTCTGGGCCGGGCTGCCCCAGTGCGCTATCGACTTGGCGACAAGGCCGAGCGAGACCGACACGATCCCGCGCACCGCGGAGTCCCCGCGCCCCAACTCCTCGGTGACCAGGCAGTACGCCAGGTGGTCGCCGCCCGAACCGCCGTACTCCTCGTCGATCGTCAGCCCCAGGAAGCCGAGCGCGCCGAGCTTCTTCACGATCCCGCGGTCCACGCTCTCCGCCCGGTCCCACCCGGCGGCGTACGGCGCGATCTCCCGGTCCGCGAAATCCCTCGCCAGCGCCTTCACGGCAGCCTGCTCCTCGGACAGCTCAAGGTCCACCGCGGTCACCCGGCCCTTCCGCACCCATTAAACTAACGGCGCTAGTTTTCTGTCGGCAGCCTCTACTATGTGCCGCATGGCCCGCCCCCGCAAGCCCCTGCTCAGCCGCGACCGCATCGTGACGACGGCGCTCGCCCTCATCGACGAGGAGGGCCTCGACGCGCTGTCCACCCGCCGCCTCGCCGCCGAGCTCGGGGTCAGCGGGCCCTCCCTCTACAACCACTTCGCCACCAAGGACGCGATCCTCGACGCCGCCGCCGACACGGTCATCGCCCAGGTCGACCTGTCGATGTTCGCCCCCTCGCCCGACGGCCGGCCCGACTGGCGCGCCGCCCTCCTGGCCTGGGGCCGCTCCTACCGCGCCGCGCTGACCGAGCACCCGCACATCGTGCCCTTCCTCGCCGTCGGCCCCGGGCTGCGGCCGGCCGGCCTGCGGATGGCCGACGCCGTCTTCGGCGCCATGGTCGAGGCCGGCTGGCCCGCCGCCCAGGCGACGCACATCGGCGCCCTGATGCGCTACTTCGTCACCGGCTCGGCGCTCGGCTCCTTCGCCGCCGGCTTCGTCGGCGACCCCCAGGCGTACGACCCGGCCGACTACCCGCACCTCGGCCAGGCCCACCTGCTGGCCGAACGCCGCGAGCAGATCGACCAGGGAGCGTTCGAAACCGGCCTGCGTGCGCTCATCGACGGACTGGCACTTCAATTCCGCTGAGCGCACCGCCCCTCCGGTGACAGCATGACGCACATGCCCGCTTTCGACGGAACCGCCGATGATCTCGTCCAGGTCAACTGGACCAAGTACGACGGCTCGTTGCACTGGAACCTGAAGATGCGCCGGCTCGGTGAGGACGAGCACGGAACGTGGCTCGGCCTCCCCGCCGGCAGCACCACGCGCAAGGGCTACGACCTGACCATGAACCTTCCCGAAGCCCACATCCTCCTCCTCCCCCTCGACTCCTGGTGGACCGCCACCTTCAACGCCGCCCCGCACCGCACCGAGATCTACTGCGACATCACCACCCCGCCGCAGTGGCCGTCCGCGACCGAGGTGACCATGGTCGACCTCGACCTCGACGTCCTGCGCCGCCGCGGCACCCGGCTCCCGGTCCTCGTCGACGAGGACGAGTTCGCCGAACACCAGGTGCGGTACGGCTATCCCGCCGACGTCATCCGCTCCGCCGTCCAGTCCGCGTCCTGGCTGATGCACGCGGTCACCGAGCGCTCCGGTCCCTTCGACGGCGCCCACGAACCCTGGCTGGCCCAGGTCGCCCAGCCCTCACCCTGATATTCGCCCACCCGCGGCGGCCGGTCAGAACACCACCAGGGCCCGGCCGCCGCGGCCGGCGGTCATCGCCTCGAAGGCATCCGGTATGCCGTCGAGGCCGATACGGTCGGTGACCAGTGCGGACAGGTCGAGCCGCCCTTCGCGTGCGTGCCCGGCGAGGACGGGGAGATCCTTCGCCGGGTCGCAGTTGCCGTACACGCACCCCGACAACGTGCGGCCGAAGTAGAAGAGTTCCAGCGCGCTGAAAGTGACCTGCTGGTCCTGCCCGCCGATACCGACGACCGCGGTCCGCCCGCCCCGCCGGGTGGACGACCACGCGGTGCGGATAGTCTCCGCGCGGCCCACACACTCCACCGCGGCGTCCGCGCCGTGACCGCCGGTCAGCTTCCGGACCCGCTTGGCGGTGTCCTCGCCCGCCACCACGAAGTCCGTGGCGCCCGCCGCCCTGGCCAACTCCTCCTTGCCAGGCGCCACGTCGACCGCGATGATCCGCTCCGCCCCGGCGATCCGGGCCGACTGGAGCACCGCCAGGCCGACCCCGCCCACTCCGTACACCGCGACCGACTCCCCGGGCCGCACCCCGGCCACATGGTGCACCGCGCCGTAGCCGGTCAGCACCGCGCAGCCGAGCAGCGCCGCGTCAGCCAGCGGCACCCCCGCGGGCAGCGGCAGCACCGCGTTCGCCGCCACCACGGTCTCCTCCGCGAACACCGCGGTGCCCAGCCCGGGGTACAGTTCGCTGCCGTCCGCGGCCAGTCGCGCGTAGGGCGCTGCTGCCGCCGCGCCCGCGTCGGCGCACAGCCACGGCTCCGCCAGCCCGCAGAAGTGGCAGCTGCCGCAGGCCGGTGCCCAGTTGAGCACCACCTCGGCGCCGACCTCGACATGGGTGACACCCTCGCCCACCTCCACCACGGTGCCCGCGCCCTCGTGGCCGAGCACCGCCGGCACCGGCTGCCGCAGCGTGCCGTTGGACAGCGACAGGTCCGAGTGGCACACCCCCGCCGCCGCCAGCCGCACCCGCACCTGGCCGGGCCCGGGCGACGGCAACTCGATGTCGGTGACCAGCAGTGGAGCGTTCACTTCGGGCAGTACGGCAGCACGGACCACGGTCTCTCCTGGACTTCTCGCGACGGACGTCGGCATCGGACGGTCGAACGGTGGGAGCGGGCGGTACGGCTTTCCGGGTACGGCTTTCCGGGTACGGCTTTCCCGGTGCGGCCTGCTCAGTGCGGCTTGCTCAGTGCGGCCTGCTCAGTGCGGCCTGCTCAGAACTGCAGGGACTTCGTCTGGAGGTACTCCGCCAGGCCGTGCGGACCCAGCTCCCGCCCGACACCCGACTGCTTGTACCCGCCGAAGGGCGCCCGAGGGTTGAACCGGCCGCCGTTGATATCGACCTGGCCGGTCTCCATCCGCCGGGCGAAGGCGACCGCCTCCGCCTCGTCGGCGCCCCATACGGCCCCGGCCAGCCCGTACACGGTGCCGTTGGCGATCCGCAGCGCGTCCTCCTCGTCCTCGTACCGTATGAGCACCACCACCGGGCCGAAGATCTCCTCCTGGGCGATCGTCATTTCCGGGGCGACGTCGGTGAAGACGGTGGGGCGCACGTAGTAGCCGGTGGTGAGGCCCTCGGGTGCGTCGGGGCCGCCGATCGCGACCTTGGCACCCTCCTCCATACCCTTGGTGATGTAGCCGCGGACCCGCTGCCGCTGCTTCGCGCTGACCACCGGGCCCAGCCGTTCGCCGGGGACGTACTTCGCGGCGGCGGTCGTGGCCAGTTCGACCGCCTCCTCGTAGCGGGCGGAGTCCACCAGCATCCGGGTCCAGGCGCTACAGGTCTGGCCGGAGTTGGCGAAGACGTTCGCCACCCCGACGTTGACCGCGCGGGCCAGGTCCGCGCCCGGCAGGATCACGTTGGCCGACTTGCCGCCGAGTTCGAGCGCGACCCGCTTGACCGCGCCGCCCGCCGCCGCGCCTATCTGCCGCCCCACCGCGGTCGACCCGGTGAAGGACACCAGGTCGACCCCGGGGTGCTCCGCGAGCGCCTGGCCCGCGACCGGTCCGAGCCCGGTGACCAGGTTGAACACCCCGGCGGGCAGGCCCGCGGTGTGCAGGATCTCCGCCATCAACTGGGCCACGAGCGGGGTGTCCTCGGCCGGCTTGAGGACCACGGTGCACCCCGCGGCGAGGGCGGGCGCCACCTTCGCCACCACCTGGTGCAGCGGGTAGTTCCAGGGCGTGATGGCACCGACCACGCCGACGGGTTCGTGCAGCACCCGGGAGTTGCCGATGCGCTCCTCGAAGCGGTGCTCGGCGGCGAGTTCGGCGAACGACCTCATCACCGCGGTGGGCATGTCGGTGTGCACCGCCATCGCGAACTTCGGCGGCGCGCCCAGTTCGGCGGCGACCGTGGCGGCGATCTCGTCGCGCCGCTCGGCCATCAGATCCGCCGCGGCGGCCAGCACCACCGCCCGCTGCTCGGGCTCGGTCGCCGCCCATCCGGGCAGCGCCCGGCGGGCCGCCCGCACCGCCGTGTCCACGTCGCGGGCATCGCCGGCCGGGACGCGGGCGATCACCTGCTCGGTCGCGGGGTCGACCACGTCGATCCACGCGTCGGCCAGCGCCGGCTGCCAGCGCCCGTCGACATAGAGTTCGTCGCGCCCCTGGTGGACGCCCTCGCCACCGCCTGCCGTGCCTGTCCTGCTGTCCACGCTGCTGCCCTCCGCATCCTGTTTACCCGCGACGCCAAACTAGCGCCGATAGTTTTGTGTGGCCAGTGCCCGCCCGATGCCCTCGGGCCCATCTATGCGATCGCCGGCCACTCGCGTCATACCGCCGGTCCTCGTCGATCCCGCCCGACCGGCGCCGAGTGGCTCCACCATCGATCTACCCCGACTACACAGAGTTACCCATCGAATGCGGGTTCGCTATTCGAGCACGGTCCCGAGATAGGCCCTGACCAGCACTTTCACCTCGTCGATCACGCGTGAATCACCCATTCGGCCGACACGGAACGCGAGCTGGAGCGCCGCGTCGGCGGCCTCGACCGCGACGGTCAGCGCCAGCCGCAGCCGCGGGTCCGCGGGGTCGGCGGTGAGCCGGTCGCCCAGCAGTTCCGGCAGCCGGTCGGCGAGGTCCTGGTTGCTCTCGTCGGGGGCACCGAACTCCACCAGCGCGAAGCCGGGCGCGGTCCGCTTCATCGCGGTGTACTCGTCGACCAGCACGTCGACAGCGGCCCGCCAGTCCGTTCCGGTGCCCGGCTCGGCCAGCCGCGCCGCCGTGCGGTCGAGGAACTCGTCGAGATTGCGGTGGGCCAGCGCGTCGGTCATGGCTCGTTTGTCGGAGAAGAAGCGGTAGACGGAACCGATGGGCACTCCGGCGCGCGCCGCCACCGCCCGAGTGCTGAGCCGCTCGTACCCGCCTTCGTCGAGTTCGCGGGCGCAGGCGTCGAGGATGCGGGCGAGGCGCTCGGCGCTGCGGCGCTGGACCGGGACACGGCGCAGCGCGCCCCCCGCGGACTCCGGCCCCGGCATGGCGGGTTCAGCCCGCGGCCGCGGCATCGAGCGGACCGGACGGCCCGGACGGCCGCCTCACGCGTGCGATCCGCGGCCCGCGGGTCGCCGTCGGTTCCGTCCTGCCTGCGTCGCCGCGCGCCCGCCCGACGACGCGCCGCCCACTTCCGTACCCGCCCGGTCCCGCCACGGCGCGCCTCCCGCCCCTGCCCGCCGATCGAACCGGCGGCCTGCTGCCGCTCCACCCTAGCCAAGGCCGTTGCGCACCCCCAGGCCCGCGCCCTCGGCACCGCACCCCGCCCCTCCCCGCCCCGCCCCGGCCGGCACACCCGCCCCATCCGTGCGCGGCCGCGAGGCTTGCCGCCGCGATTCCTATGGCCCAGCATAGGAATGACGACGGCAGGACGGGGAGCGAAGCATGGAGCTGCAAGGCGCCGGGCCCGGCGACGAGGGCAAGGACCTGGACTACCAGCCGGGATTCGGCAACGAGCACAGCACGGAGGCCGTACCGGGCGCCCTCCCCGTGGGGCGCAACGCCCCGCAGCGCGCGCCCCTCGGGCTGTACGCCGAGCAGCTCAGCGGCACCGCCTTCACCGAGCCCCGGGCGCACAACCACCGCAGCTGGCTCTACCGCATCCGCCCGTCCGCCGCCCACCCCCCGTTCCACCGCGTGCCGAACGGGGCGCTGCGCAGCGCCCCCTTCCACGACGTGGAGCCGGACCCCAACCGCCTGCGCTGGGGCCCCCTTCCGTTCCCCGACGAACCCACGGACTTCGTCCAGGGCCTGGTCACCGTGGGGGGCAACGGTGATGTGCTGCGCCGCGAGGGCATCGGCATCCACTGGTACGCGGCGAACACCACGATGGACCGCCGCGTGTTCTCCTGCGCCGACGGCGAGTTCCTGATCGTCCCCGAGCAGGGCGCCCTGCTGCTGCGCACCGAACTGGGCGTGCTGCGCGCCGAGCCCGGCCATGTCGCCCTGATCCCGCGCGGGGTCCGCTTCCGGGTGGAGCTGCTGGAGTCGACCGCCCGGGGCTATGTGTGCGAGAACTACGGCCGCCCGTTCCAGCTCCCCGACCTCGGCCCGATCGGCGCCAACGGCCTGGCGAACGCACGGGACTTCCTCGCCCCGGTCGCCGCCTACGAGGACCGCGAGGAGGACACCGAGGTCGTCAGCAAGTTCGGCGGCAACCTGTGGGCCGCCGTCTACGACCACTCCCCGCTCGACGTGGTGGCCTGGCACGGCAACCATGTGCCCTACCTCTACGACCTGCACCGCTTCAACGTCCTGGGCTCGATCAGCTACGACCACCCGGACCCGTCCATCTTCACCGTCCTCACCTCCCCGTCGGACACCCCCGGGCTCGCGGGCGCGGACTTCGTGGTGTTCGCCCCGCGCTGGCTGGTCGGCGAGGACACCTTCCGCCCGCCGTACTTCCACCGGAACGTGATGTCGGAGTTCATGGGGCTGGTCGAGGGCGCCTACGACGCGAAGGCCGAGGGGTTCGTCCCCGGCGGTGCCTCGCTGCACAACATGATGTCCGCGCACGGACCGGACCGCACGACGTACGACCGGGCCAGCACCGCGGAACTGCGCCCGCAGAAGGTCGACGACGGGCTGGCGTTCATGTTCGAGACGCGCTGGCCGGTGGTGCCGACCGGGTTCGCGATGGGCGCGGAGCACCGCCAGGCCGGGTACGACTCGGTCTGGGAGGGGCTTGAGCGAAACTTCCGGCTGTGACGACCGCGAACGCCTTCGCCCCCGACTCCCTGGTGCTCAACGGCAAACTGCCCCTGTGGTACCAGGTCTCGCAGTCCCTGCGCGCCTCGATACTGGGCCGCCCCGCGGACGCCCCGCTGCGGCTGCCCACCGAGGAGGAACTCGCCGCGCACTACGGGGTGAGCGTGCTCACCCTGCGCCAGGCGCTCAAGGAGTTGGAGGCCGAGGGGCTGATATCCCGTCACCGCAGGCGCGGCACCTTCATCGAGCCGGCCGCGCGGCGCGCAGTGCCGGTGAAGCTGCTCGGCTCGGTGGACGCCATCGTCGCCCAGCAGTCCGGCGGCCGCACCACGATCCTCTCCCACGGCCCGGCTCCCCTGCCGCCGGACGCGGCCGAGCACTTCCCCGGCCGCACCGAGGCCGTCTCCTTCCGGCGGCTGCGCCACGACGAGTCCGGCGAACCCTCCAACTGGGCGCAGAACTACGTCCGCCCCGAACTCGCCGCCGGCATCGACCTCGCCGACCTGGAACGCTGGCCGATGACGAAGGTCCTGCGCGACGTGCTGGGCGTGCGGATCAGCCGCATCACCGACACCGTGACGGCCCGCCTCGCCGACCCCGACACCGCCCGCCTGCTCGGCGTACCGCTGCTCAGCCCGATACTGCACTACACCGGCGTGACCTACGACGACACCGGCCAGGTGGCGGACGTGGCACACATCCACTACCGCGGCGACAGGTTCTCCTTCAGCGTGACGATGGAGGCACCCTGAGGGGCGTCAGTAGCATGCATGTGGTGAGCGATGACGCGCCTTTGCTGCACGACCTGATGCCCTGGTCGGTCCGCCCGCTGCGCATCGGCCGCGGCTGGCCGATGGCATCCGACCCCGCCTGCCTGCGGGCCCGCTGGACGCTCCTCACCACCGCCCCGGACGACAGCGCCAAAGCCGCCCTGCTGCACCCCACCCGTGCCCGGGGCCTGCACACCCCGGTCGCCCAGCTCCCCGGCCACCAGACCCCCACCACCGCGATCTCCCGCGAGGCGGGCCGCTGCCCGGAGCCGGTCCGTATCCAGCACGGACCGTACGACCAGCAGTGGCTGATACCCGATCACCGGCTGATCGACGTGGCCCGGCCCGAGCTGTGGCGGATCGCCGACGACCGGCAGGTCTTCGCGGTCGAGCACACCCCGCTGCCGGACACCGAGGAAGCCGCGGTGACCTTCAGCGCCCTGCTTCCGGACGGGCGTTCCCCGGCCGGCAAGCCCGCGCTGATCCGGCCGCTGTACCGGCAGCCCGGCGGCCGCGACCCCAACCTCGCGCCGGGCCTGACCGCTTGGCTCGCCGGCCGCCTGGGCACCGGAGTCACCGCCGAGGACACCCTCGCCTGGATCGCGGCCGCGGCCCGGCCCGGCCACCGGGGCTGCGCGGTGCCGCTCCCCCGCGGCCTGGACCAGTGGCGGGAGGGAACCGCCCTGGGCCGCAGGTCCCTGTGGCTGCACACCCGCGGTGCCCGCTGCGCCGACCCCGGGCAGGGCCGCGACGCCTCCCGGCTGCGACCGCCCGGCGGCAGCCGCCCCTACGTCCGGGCACCGCTGCCGGATCGGCCCCGGCCGGACGACCTGCGGTACGACCCGCAGGAGCGCGCCCTGTGGATCGGGACCGGCCAGGTCGCGCCGGTGGCGCCCGCGGCCTGGGAGGCCACCGCGGGCGGCGTACGGGTCCTGGAGGCGTGGTACGGGAGGCGGACCGCATCCGGGGAGCAGGGCTCGCTCGAAGCGCTGCGGCCGGCCTCCTGGAGCCGGGCCACGACCTCGGAACTACTGGAACTGATCGGCGTACTGACGCTGCTCGCCGAACTCCGGGAGGAACTGGCGGACTTCGCGGCGCGGTCGGCCGCTACGGGCGTCGACAGGGCGGATACCACCGGCGCGGTGGCACTGCGAACCGCCGGAGTCCTTCCGGTGCCCCCGGCCAGGCGCAGGCCGGCCTCGGTACTGGAGCACCAGGAAGAAGGTCCCGACGGGCAGTTCGCCCTGCTGTGACGGCGGTGCGGTGGGTCGGCTGCGGCCGCTGGGGAGGACGGCCGCACACACCCCACCGCATGGACAGCAGGACGGACGCGAACTGCTCGTGGCTCAGCGGTGGTTGCCGAAGAGCGTCCTCCGCAGTCGACGCAGCGGCGCGAACAGCGACACCCGGGCGCTCCTGCTGGTCCTGACCCGCGTGGTGTCACGCGCCGTCAGCTCCCGCAGCAGCACGGTGGCCTCCTCGGCCTCGCGCTGCGGAACGGCCGGGCCGGCCAGTATCGCAAGGTGCCGGTCCAGACGCGCACTGGACGCCGTAGTACCGCAGTTGATGGCAGGCACTCTGGACCTGCTGTGCATCGCTATCTGTTCCATGACTCTCCCCACCCTGTCGAGGGCACCCAGCACGGGCAGGGTAACCCTATCGCCCCGTCACGTCACGTGCGCATCCCCCGCCGCCCCGGTCGCCCGATTCGCCCTCCGCCCAAGGGGGTTGACGCGGTACAGGGCGCAAAGGAGGACGGCATCGCACGTCATCGCTCCGGCCTCACCGGAATCATTTCCGGACACACGTACGGCAAATCAACCCTTTCGAGGGGTTTGGAAGTTCGCGTAACAGCCCGAGTCGAACCGAAAAGCGCTGGGCGATCGCGCCGCCGTGCCGGATCATGGCCTCATGTCCGCCACATCCCGTCCGCCGAGGAGGCACGTGCCGCCCACCTCTCCCGCCGCCGACGCGAAGGCCGCCGCGGCCGCCGATCCGTTCCGCGCCCTGCCGGTCCACCTGCGGCTGGACGACAGCGACTCCCCGTCCGACGTCGTCGACGCCCTGTTCCTGGGGCGCTTCACCTCGGGACAGCAGCCTTTCGCCCGCAGCAGTTCCCTGGAGAACGTCAAGGCCGGCCTCACTTTGCTGCCGCCGGACGCGACCGTGCTGCGGCAGGCCCGCGACAAGGACCGCAGTGCCCTCCTGGCCGAGGGGGAGGACTGGACGATCCTCGTCTCGCGCTGGAACCGGGGCGCCGACGTCACGGTGACGGCGACCTCCGACGAACTCGCCGAGCGGGTGCTGAAGTCGGCGGTCGAGGACGCGGAGGACGAACCGGAGCCGCAGCCGGAGACCGTCACCATGGGCTTCTGGTACGTCTCCCCCCGGCGCGGCCCGCACCGCACCACCCGGAAGATCTCCGCCGACACCTGGGACGAGCTGCGCGGCAACTACTCGGCACCGGTCGCCGACGCCATGGACGGCCTGATGAAGATGACCGCCGACGACGTCACCGGGCGGCTGCTCCTGCTCCACGGACCGCCCGGCACCGGCAAGACGTCCGCCCTGCGCACCCTGGCCCGCTCGTGGCGCGACTGGTGCCAGGTGGACTGCGTCCTGGACCCCGAACGCCTCTTCAACGACGTCGGCTACCTGATGGACATCGCCATCGGCGAGGACGAGAGCGAGGGCGGCCGCTGGCGGCTGCTCCTGCTGGAGGACTGCGACGAACTCATCCGCGGCCAGGCCAAGCACGAGACCGGCCAGGCGCTGTCCCGGCTGCTCAACCTCACCGACGGGCTGCTCGGCCAGGGCCGGAACGTCCTGGTCGGCATCACCACCAACGAAGCCCTGGAACGCCTGCACCCGGCTGTCGTCCGGCCCGGCCGCTGCCTCGCCCGCGTCGAGGTCGGCCCGCTGAACCGCGAGGAGGCGGTGCGGTGGCTCGGCACCAGCGAGGGCATCGGACGCGAGGGCGCCACCCTCGCCGAGCTGTACGCCCTGCGCCGCGGCACCTCCCCCACCCTCGCCGTGCCGCCCCAGGCGGAAGGCGGCCTCTACCTGTGACGGCCGGACCCCGCCACCGGTCCGGTCCGCCGCCGGCCCCGCCGGAGCCGGCCTACGCGCCGTACTCCGCGCGCAGCGCCTCCTCCACGGCGGCACGTGCGGCGGCAGCGTCCAGACCCAGTCGGTGGACCCGCTGCGCGTAGCCGGTCGCGGCAGCGGCCACCTCGCGGGCCTGGGCGTCGCCCGCCGCGATGTACGTGCCGTGACGGCCCCGGGTCTCGATCACCCCGTCCGCCTCCAGCGCCCGGTACGCCTTCGCGACGGTGTTCGCCGCGAGTCCCAACTGCTCGGCCAGCCCGCGCACGGTGGGCAGCTTGTAGTGGACCGGGAGCTCCCCCGCGCGGGCCTTCTCCGCGATCTGGCCGCGCACCTGCTCGTACGGGGCAGCGGTCGCGTCCGGATCGATCGTGATCTCCAGGCTCATACGCCGGATACTGGCACAGCGGGCGCCGCCAGCGGCACCGCTCGGGCCGGACCGCCCGGGGCGTAGGCGATGGAGTCCCCGCTCTCGTGCAGATGGAGCAGGAAGCGGTGGCCGGCCAGGTGGCCCTCGATCGCCGCGCGGCAGTAGGCGACCATGTCGTCGGGCAGCGCGTCCAGCGGATACCAGCCCAGCTCCGAGCACTTGTCCGGCTCCCGGTTGACCGGTTCGGGGCCGCCGGGCGCTTGGTGCGCGACGAAGAACCAGCCGATCCGGGCCTGTCCGCCGGGCCCCCGGTGCTGCATCACCAGTGCGGCCTCCAGGTCGCCGGGGGCCAGGTCGAGCCCGATCTCCTCCCGGGTCTCGCGGATCATTCCGCTCCTGACGTCCTCGCCGTCCTCCAGGTGCCCGGACGGGGCGTGCAGCAGGCCGTCCGCGTAGCCGGTCCCGGCCCGGCGGGCGAGCAGCACGTCCCGGCCGCGCAGCAGGAGCAGGTGGACGTCGACGACCTCGGTGTGCCGGCGGGAGCCGCGGGGCGCCGGGCGGACCACCGCCGCATACCGCTCGTCGGACACCTCCCGCCCCCACAGCGCCGTGTCGTGTCCGAGCTGTTCGACCCGGGTCGACCCGCCGAGCGGCGCGGTGAGTTCGACGAGGGTGTCCGCCGAGATGCCGACCGGAGGCGTCCCCCACCTTCCCTCGACGAGGACCAGCCGTCCGCCGGGCCGCAGCAGGTCCGCCCACCGCCGCAGCACGGCGTCCGGGTCCGGCAGCGCCCACAGCACGTGGCGGACGAGGACGACGTCGAATCCGCCGGCCCCCACCGGCGGGTGCCCTGCGTCGCCGACGACCACCCGCGCGTCCGTGCCGGCGAGTTTCGCGCGGGCCCGTGCGGCCATCCGCTCCGACCGGTCCACCGCGGTGACGCGGTGCCCGTCGGCAGCGGCGAGGCGGGCGAGGCTCCCGGTGCCGCAGCCGAGGTCGAGCACGTCGGACGGCTCCGCCGGCAGCCAGGACCTCAGCCGCGCCTCCCAGGCCGAGCGGACGCCCGGGTCGCGCAGGCCGTGGTCGGGCTCGTCGTCGAAGTGGTCCGCGGCGGCATCCCAGTACTGCCGGGCGTCTGTGTCGGTGCTCATACGAGAAGCTTCGCACCCACCACTGACACGGCCGCCGGCGTGCTGACCGGCCGAGCGGATCGGACGGACGAGGAGGGCTCAGGCGCGGCGGGCGGCCAGGCGTCCGGCCATGGCGGCGAGGTGGTCGCGGTGCTGTCCGGGCGGGAGGTCCTCCAGCGCGGCCAGCGCGGCCGCGAGGTGATCGGCGGCGGTGGCCCGGGCGGCGTGCAGCGCCCCGGCCGCTTCCAGGAGTCCGGCCAAGGCGTGCTGGGCGTCCTCCGCCGGCCGCTGCCACAGGTCCTGCAACAGCAGGCGCTGCTGGGGCGTCGCGTTGCCGAAGGCGATCAGCACCGGCAGGGTCGGGCGCCGGTTGCGCAGGTCGCTGAGGGCGGGCTTGCCGGCCGCCCGGTCGTCCTCGGCGTACGGCAGCAGGTCGTCCTGCATCTGGAAGGCGATCCCGAGGTGGTCGGCGAACCGGGCCAGGGCACGGGCGTGCGGCGGCTCCGCTTCGGTCAGCACGGCGGCCGCACGGGTCGCGGCGTCGAGCAGGGCGCCCGTCTTGAGCCGGACCATCCGGAGGTACTGCGCCATGGCGCAGTCCATCCGCCCGGCGAGGTCGGCTTCCATCATCTGGCCGCGGCTGACCTCGACGGCGGCCGTGCTGATCACATCCAGTACCCGGAGTGCCTGTTCGGCACCGTAGCCGCTGGTCGCGAGCGCCCGCGCCTGCCCGAGCGCGGCGCACATCATGGCGTCCCCGCCCACCAGGGCGTCGGCCTGGCCGAAGCGCGCGGCCACGCTCGGGCGGCCGCGCCGCAGCGCGTCCTGGTCGATGATGTCGTCGTGCACGAGCGTGGCGGCGTGCAGCATCTCCAGTGCCGCGGCGGCCGGCAGTGCCGCGCCCGGGTCGCCGCCCAGGGCCGCGACGGTCTCCAGCAGGAGCAGCGGGCGCAGCAGTTTCCCGCCCGGCAGCAGGGCGTAGCGCATCAGCACGCCCAGCCGGTCGTCCGAGGCGCACACGGACTCCAGGTGCCCGAGCAGGAGCGCGGCCAGCTCCACCGCGCAGCCGTCCACCATGGCGGTGTCGGTGGGCGGGGAGAGCACCGTCAGGGGCTCGGGGCCGAGTTCGACGCCTCCGCGCACACTCCACCAGCTCTCAGGCAGGACCGATGACCAGAGCCGCGCGCCCGCCTCTTCGGTCCGGCGAACCGGACGGAAGCCGCGAGCGGCAGATACCCCCACACTATTCCGGCCGCTCGGAGCACCTTCCGGCACCCCATGGCTGGTGCGGGGGCGAAGGCCGGCGCCCTCTCGTGATGAACGTCATTGCGGCCGGCGGCGCCGCGGTCCGCACCGCCAAGTCCGTTGCCAGGCCGCGAAGATGCGGCGCAGGCGTTCGATTTCGCCATCGTCCTCCACCCCCGGACCGCCGACCAACGGGCGCGTTCGAGTCGCTGGCCTGGGGCGACCGCGCTAAGGTAATCGAACGAACGTGCGAGAACGTTCCGGACGGATGGCCGAAAAGGGGTGGAGGGTGGAGGTGCGGCATGGCGGGCTTCGCCCATCTGCATGTCGCGTCCGGCTACTCCGAGCGGTACGGCGCGGCCCACCCCGAACAGCTCGCCCTGCGGGCGGCCGAGCGAGGGGTGCGGACGCTGGCGCTGACCGACCGGGACACCGTCACGGGGGCCGTGCGGTTCGCGCGGGCGTGCGCGGAAACAGGGGTGCGGCCGGTCTTCGGGATCGACCTCGCCGTGGCCGCGCTCGCGCCACCGCCCCCGGCCCAGCGGCTCAGGGCCCCGGCGCGCGGCGGCGCCCACGTGGTCGAGCCGCCGTTGCGCTTCGTCCTGCTCGCCCAGGATGCCCAGGGCTGGGCCCGGCTGTGCCGCATCACCAGTGCCGCCCACGTCGGCACTGCGAGCCGGACGGCGCCCGTCGAGGTGCCGTGGGACGCGCTGCGCGAGCACGGCGGCGCCGGTCTGACCGTGCTGCTCGGGCCGCTCTCGGAGCCGGTGCGGGCGCTGGCGGCCGGCCGGGAGGACGTCGCGGTGAGGCTGCTGCGGCCCTGGTGGGAGATCTTCGGCGACGGGCTGCGACTGGAGGCGGTCGTCCACGGCAAGCCCGGGACGGGGCCGGGCTCGCTGCGGCTGGCCGCCCGCACTCTCGCGCTCGCCGACCGCACCCGTACCACCGCGGTGCTGACCAACGCCGTCCGCTACGCCGACGCGGAGCAGCACCGGCTCGCCGACGTCCTCGACGCCGCGCGGCTGCTGCGGCCGATCGACCGGCGGCGGCTGGACAGCGGGCAGCGCTGGCTCAAGGGGGAGGGGGAGATGTCCCGGGTGGCGCGGGAGATCGCCGAGTGCGCCGGCATGGGACCGCGCCGGGCGGACCGGCTGCTCGCCGACACCGCCGCCACGGCAGCGGCCTGCCGCCTGGACCCGGGGGCGGATCTGGGCATCGGGTCCCGGCACTTCCCCGAACCGGAGGTCGTCGGGGCTCGGAAGCCAGGTCCTGGTGCCGCTGTCCGGCTGCTGCGGGAACGCTGCGAGGCGGGGCTGGCGCGCCGCGGCCTGGAGCGGGACCGTGCGGCGCTGGAACGTATGGGAAGTGAGCTGGAGATCATCGGGAAGCTCGGCTACGACTCGTACTTCCTCGCCGTCGGGCAGGTGGTCGCCGACATCCGCGAGCTGGGCATCAGGGTCGCCGCCCGCGGTTCCGGCGCGGGCTCGATGGTCTGCCACGCCCTCGGTATCGCCACCGCCAACCCGCTCGACCACCACCTGCTGTTCGAACGCTTCCTCAGCGAACGGCGCAGGGGATTGCCCGACATCGACATCGACGTGGAGTCGATGCGCAGGCTGGAGTGCTACGACGCGATCTTCCGCCGGTTCGGCCACGAGCGGGTCGCGGTCACCGCGATGCCCGAGACCTACCGGGCGCGCAGAGCGCTGCGCGACACGGGGCTGGCGCTCGGCATCCCCCCCGCGGAGGTGGACCGCGTCGCCAAGAGCTTCCCGCACCTGCGGGCCGGAGACATCACCAGCGCGCTCGCCGAACTGCCCGAACTTCGCGCACTCGCCTCCGAGGCCGGGCGGTACGGGCCCCTGTGGGAACTCGCCGAAGGGCTGGACTCCCTTGTCCACGGCATGGCCATGCACCCGTGCGGAGTGATCATCAGCGACGCGACCCTGCTGGACCGCCTTCCTGTCCAGCCGACCCCGCAGGGCGACTACCCCATGGCCATGGCGGCCAAGGAAGAGGTCGAAATCCTGGGCAACATCAAACTGGATGTCCTGGCGGTACGGATGCAGTCCTCGATGGCGCACGCGGTCGCGGAGATCGAACGTGCCACGGGGCAGCGGATCGACCTCGACGACGGGAAGCAGGTCCCGCTCGACGACGTCTTCGCGTTCCAGCTGATCCAGCAGAGCCAGACCATCGGCATGTTCCAGTTGGAGTCGCCCGGCCAGCAGGACCTGCTCTCCCGCCTTCAGCCGCGGGACGTGCAGGACGTCATCGCCGACATCAGCCTCTTCCGCCCCGGGCCGGTGGCCGGCGGAATGCCCGAGCGGTACATCGCCGCCCGGCACGGCGGCTCTCCGCGCTTCGCCCACCCCGCCCTGGAACCGGTGCTCGCCGACACCTACGGGGTGACCATCTGGCACGAGCAGATCATCGAGACGCTGGACGTGATGACCGGATGCGGCAAGGACCGGGCGGAGGTGGGCCGGCGCCTGCTCGGCAACCCCGGGAAGCTGCCGGAGATCAGGGACTGGTTCCACCGTGCGGCCGCCGCCCGCGGCTTCTCCCCCGAGGTCCGCGACGAGGTGTGGGCCACGGTCGAGGCGTTCGGCGCCTACGGCTTCTGCCGGGCGCACGCGGTGGCGTTCGCGGTGCCGGCCCTCCAGTCGGCCTGGCTGAAGGCGCACTACCCGGCGTTCCTGCTGGCCGGGCTGCTGGAGCACGACCCGGGCATGTGGCCCAAGCGGGTCATCGTCGCCGACGCCCGGCGCCGCGGGGTGCCCGTGCTGCCGGTCGACGTCAACCGCTCCCGCCCGGAACACGTCGTCGAGCGTGCCGAGGACGAGCGGTGGGGGGTGCGGCTCGCCCTGTCCGGGGTGCGCGGGATCAGCGAGGAAGAGTGCGCGCGGATCTCCGCGGGGCAGCCGTACGATTCCCTGTCCGACTTCTGGCAGCGGGCCAGGCCCAGCCGTCCGGTGGCCGAACAGCTCGCCGTCATCGGTGCGTTGGACGCGCTGCACGACGGGCGGTCGACCCGGCGGGATCTGCTGTTGCAGATCGCCGAACTGCACAGGCAGTCCCGCAACCGCAACGTGACCGAGGGGCAGGTCCCCCTCACCACGGAGGCGGTCGGCGCCGCCGAGCCCGGCGGCCTGCCCGAGATGACCAAGCGCGAAGTGCTCGGCGAGGAACTGCACACGCTCGGCATCGACGTCTCCCGGCATCTGATGGAGTACCACCACCGGCTGCTGCGGGAGATCGGCGCGACCGACGCCGCCCATCTGGGCGGCCTGCCCGCAGGCCGGCAGGTCCTCGTGGCCGGCATACGGTCCGCGACCCAGACCCCGCCGATCGCCTCGGGCAAGCGGATCATCTTCGTCACCCTGGAGGATGGCTCCGGCCTGGTCGACCTCGCCTTCTTCGAGGACTCCCACGAGGCATGCGCGCACACCGTCTTCCACTCCGGGCTGCTGCTGGTCCGCGGCACCGTCCAGGTCCGCGGCACGCGCCGGACGATCGTCGGCACCATGGCCTGGGACCTTGAGCAGCTCGCCGCCACCCGGCGTGACGAGGGACCGGAGGCCGCCCTTGCGCTCCTGGGAGCGGACGGTCCCCACCCGACACCGGCGCAGCCGCAGCCGCAGCCGCAGCCGCAGCCGCAGCGAACTCTGGCGAACGGCACCACCGGCGCCCGCCTCCACCCCTACGCCGACCTCCAGCCCGCCGGCTCCCGCACCGCCGACCTGCGCAGGCTCGGCCACCGCAGCCCGGGGAGCGCGGGATGAGGGCGCGCCGCATCGTCGGGGTGACTGCCGCGTGAGCGGGACCGGTGGCGTGGCCGGAGGGCGGCACGCCGGCGGCAGGCAGGTGCTGCACGTGCGGTTGCTGATTCCGGACCGCCGACGCGAGGCCCTGTTCGCCGCGGTCCTGGAGGCGTTGACGAACATCACACCGGTCGTGCAGGCGCTCCCGCCCGACGCCGCGGACCTGGACGTGACCGGTGCGCTGAGGTTCTGGGACCGGGATCTGCGCGGGATCGCGTACTTGGTGCAGGTGCGCCTGGTGGCTTTGTTCGGGCTGGACCGCGCCTGCATCGGGGCCGGGACGAACCGTCAGATCGCCGCCATGGCCGCGTCCGTCACGCCGCCCGGCCGCGTCACCGTCGTCGGCTCCTCCCGCGAGGCGGTGGCCGCGTTCCTTCGTCCGCTGCCGGTGGCGGCGCTGCCGGGCGTCGGGCCGGCCACCGCGGAAACACTGCGCCGGTACGGGCTGCACACGGTCGGCTCGCTCGCCGACCTGCCGCTGGTGACGCTGCAACGAATCCTGGGCGGCACGGCCGGCAGAGCGGTTCGCGAGCGGGCCCTGGGGATCGACCCCCGGCCGGTCACGCCGGCGGAACTGCCGCGGTCGCTCACCAGAGCGGTGGAGTTTCCCGCTGATGTGCTCGATCCCGAGCGGCACCGCACCGCGCTGCTGTCGCTGGCGGACGCACTGGGCGGGCAGCTGCGGCGGGAGGAGCAGGTCGCCGGCGCGATGGTGCTGACGGTGGGGTACGCGGACGGGTCGGCGTCGGTGCGCAAGCGGGTACTGCCCGAGTCCACCGCGCACTCGGCCGCGCTGGCCCGGGCGGCGTACGCGCTGTACGAGCAGTTGGGACTGCAGCGGGCCCGGGTCCGGCGCGTTCATCTGCGGCTGGACGCGCTGCGCCCCGCCAGGGAGGCCGTGCGGCAGCTCAGTTTCGATCCGCGGGACGACCGGGCCCGCGCGGTGGAGGCCGCCGCGGACAGCGCCCGGGCACGTTTCGGAAGCGACGCCGTGATGCCGGCGAGCCTGGCACCGTCCGCCGCCAGAAGGCCGCGCCGGCCCCGCCCGGCGCGTCTCGGGCCGGACCGGCCGCCGTGGGCGACGGGGCTTGTCCCGAAAGAGTGAATCCGTGCGATTCGGTGCTCGGGACGGAACAACCGCCCGGCCACGGCGCGTTCCCCCATGCACAGGCAGTAACCGACCGTATCCGTCAGCCCCGCTCACCGAGGAGCGATCATGCACCAGGCCCCCGCCACCAGCCCGCTGCTGGACCTGCTCAAGGACCAGCGGAACGGAGTGCTCGTCACACTCAAGAAAGACGGCAGGCCCCAGTTGTCCAACGTCACTTTCCTCTACGACGAGTCGACCCGCTACATCCGCGTCTCCGCCACCGACAGCCGGGCCAAGACCCGCAATCTGCGCCGCGACCCGCGGGCGAGCTTCTACGTCACGACCCCCGACCTGGGCGCCTATCTGGTCGCCGAGGGCGAGGCGGAGCTCACCCCGGTGGCCGCCGATCCGCACGACGCCACCGTGGACGAGTTGGTCGAGGTCTACCGGGCGATCGCCGGGGAACACCCGGACTGGGAGGAGTACCGCGCGGCCATGGTGGCCGACGGGAGGCTGGTCATACGCCTGCGGGCCGACCGTGCCTACGGCTGGGGCCGCACCCAGGGCGGCACGAGCGGCCCCCTGGACTAAGGCTGCCCGAGGCCGCCGGGGGCCACCTGGGCGCCGCCCTCCGCACCTCCGCGGTGGGCCGCCCGGGCCAGCCGGCCGGACACCGCCGCGAGCTGGGACACCAGCTCGGGCGGCTCCTTCACCTCGAACTCCGCACCGGTCATGCCGATGAACATCGCCACGGCGTCCAAGGTCTCGAACCCGGTGGTCAGTTCGCAGGTGTCGGGCCCGAGGGCGGCGAGCCGGCCGAAGCCTGACCAGGCGAGGGCGGCAATGGTGTCCAAGGGCGCGTGCAGCACCACCCTGGCCTGGTAGCGGTAGGCCCGGGAGGTGACGCCCGCGGCGACGTAGGAGGCGGCGTCGTCGGGGAGTTCGCGCGGGGCGAAGCGGGGGCCGGTGGGCGGCTTGGGCTCGATCCGGTCCACCCGGAAGGTCCGCCAGTCGTCCCGGTCGGTGTCGAAGGCGAGGAGGTACCAGCGGCGGCCGTGGTGGACCAGCCGGTAGGGCTCGACGGTGCGGCGGCTGCCGGCGCCGCGGTGGTCGAGGTAGTCGAAGCGCAGCTGCTCCCGGTCCCGGCAGGCGGCGCCGATCACGGTCAGCACTTCCTGGCTGACCGTCATGGCGGCGGGCGCGGGCCGCACGGTGACCGCCTGCATCGCCTGCACCCGGTGCCGCAGCCGCGACGGGAGGACCTGCTCCAGCTTGGTCAGCGCCCGCGCCGAGGTCTCCTCGATGCCCTCGACGCCGCCGACCGCGCCGGTACGCAGGCACAGCGCCACCGCGACGGCCTCCTCGTCGTCGAGCAGCAGCGGCGGGAGGGCGGCACCCGCGCCCAGCCGGTAGCCGCCCGCCGTGCCGGGGGTGGCGTGGACGGGGTAGCCGAGCGCGCGCAGGCGTTCGACGTCCCGCCGGACCGTACGGGCGGTGACGTCCAGGCGCCCGGCGAGTTCGGGTCCGGTCCAGTCGCGGCGCGACTGGAGGAGGGAGAGCAGGCGCAGCAGGCGGGCTGAGGTTTCCAGCATGCTGTTCAGTCTGGCAGTGGTCCAGGACAGGAGTTGACCGCGAGGTGAGCGAGCGAGGAAGGAGCAGGGCAGGCGTGGCGGAGCGGTTCGAGAAGGCCGCTGCCGCCGGGCGGTACCCGGCGGAACGGCCCGACCCCGGCGGCGCCCCGGTTCAGCAGTCGCACCCGCAGTCGCAGCAGTCGCAGTTCCCGCAGCACTCGCAGCAGTCGCCGCAGTTGCTGCAGTCGGTGCTGTCGCAGCAATCGCAGTCGTCGCACCAGGCGTCACGCGGTCGTCCGGTCCAGGCGTCCTTGTGGTCGGTGCAGCACACCTGGCAGGTGCAGAACATGCCGGCGTAGACCAGGCATCCGGCGATCAGGCCGCGGCGGCGGGGCGGCTCGGGCGGGGGCGGGAAACCGCCGGGGCCGCCCGGTCCGCCCGGCTGCTGACCGGGAGGGTGGGGCTGCTGGCCGGGCGCGCCGGGTGCGTAGGGACTGCCGGTGTACGGGTTGCCGGTGTAGGGGTTGCCCGGGTACGGGTCGCCGTTCTGGGCCGCGGGGTGGTGCGCGCAGTTGTCCGTGCCGAAGGCGCGGTCCACGGAGCGTCCGAGTTCGTGGACGAGCAGGGTGTGGGCCAGGCGGGCGGAGGCGGTGTGGGCGAAGTCGACATCGCGGAGGGCGAGTCGGATGCCGTGGCGGGCGTCGTCGCACAGCCGCCGGGCCTCGGCGAGGTCGGTGCCGGTGGCGGTGAGCGGGTTCCAGGCGCCGGTGCGGGTGTCCTCGGCCAGGTCCTCGACCGCGTCGAGCAGGTGGGCGAGGCGACCGAAGAGCCGTCCGGCCTCCTGGAGCGGGGCGGTGTTGCCCGGCCGCCCGGCGAGGACCGCGGTGTGGGCGAAGGCAGCGGCGGTCGCGGTCTCGGTGGGTTCGGTGACGGCCAGCACGCAACTGCCGAGCCCTGCCGCCGCTTCGACCTCCGCCTGGCGTCCGACCGCGTCGAGCAGCAGCGTGGTGTCGAAGCCGAGGTCGCCGCCGGTGCGTGCGCCGGCCCGGTCCCAGCGGCGGGCGACCTTCTGGGCCGCGCGTGCGACGGGGCGGCGGGCGAACGGGCCGTCGCCGTCGTCGACATGGTCCCGCACCTTCGCCGAGGCCAGGACCAGGGAGACCGCCGCGGCCAGCCGGGCGCCCTCGCCCTTGGCGACGGTCGCGGTGCGCATGCCGCGCAGCGGACAGGGCCCGGCGGTGCGCCGCTGGGCGGGAGTGGGCGCGGACTGGGCCTCGACCAGTACAGAGATGATCAGACCGTCGTAATTGGTCGCGACACGGGCGAACTGCCCGTGCCCGTCGCGCAGGGCGAGGCACAGTCCGCACAGATGGGCCAGCCACGAGGCCGCCATGCCCTCCGACATCCGGTGCCGGCAAGGACGGATGATTCCGAACACGCTTCCCACTCCCCCATCGAACCCGCATTGCAGGACGCGCGGTCGGCGCCGGCGGCCGTTCGGCCCGGCCGGCCATACACCCGCCGCCGCCTGCGCTTTGACCTCCGGTCAGGTTTCAGAACCCGGCCGGCGGTCATGTTATCGGTGCGGGGCCCCGGTCCCGTACGGCCGTACGGCCTCCGAAATCACCCGATCGTGGAGGACGTTCCCATCAGATCGTCAGGCCCCCGATGCCTGCCCCTGCTTGACGGTGCGCCACTATCGTGTGTGCCAGTACCGTCACAAAGGGCCTGCGTGGCGCGTATCCCCTTGGCGCATCACCCTCATCATGGATGACGATAGGACTAAGCGGACGGTACAGACCGCGTGCGAGAGAGGAGGCGTCCATGGGTTCTGTTCGACGGGCGAGTGCCTGGCTTGGCCTCGTCGACGACAACGGCGGCGAGGGTTACTACGACGAGGAGTACGCCGACTACGGCGAGGGCCCGGAGCGCGCCGACACGTGGGTGACCGACCCGCGGGTTCGGATCGCGACCGAGTCGGCCGAGGAGGAGGGGCGGCGGATCGCCACGGTGACGCCCGACGGCTTCCGTGACGCGCGCGGCATCGGTGAGCTGTTCCGCGACGGCGTCCCGGTGATCGTCAACCTCACCGCGATGGAGCCCTCCGACGCCAAGCGCGTGGTGGACTTCGCCGCCGGGCTGACCTTCGGCCTGCGCGGCTCCATCGAGCGGGTGGCCACCCGGGTGTTCCTGCTCACCCCGGCCGACTACTCCGTGATGAACGCCGACTCCCGTCGCGGCGGCGACGGTTTCTTCAACCAGAGCTGAGTCCGGTTCCGGTGGCCGCCACCGCCTTCCGCGGGCAACGCCTCACCCGCGGAAGGCGTCGATGCCGGTGAGCGCCTTGCCGAGCACGAGTTGGTGCATCTCCACGGTGCCCTCGTAGGTCAGCACGGACTCCAGGTTGGTCGCGTGCCGCATCACCGGGTACTCCAGGGAGATGCCGTTGGCGCCCAGGATGGTGCGGGCGGTGCGGCAGATCTCGATCGCCTCGCGCACGTTGTTGAGCTTGCCGAAGCTGACCTGCTCCGGGCGCAGCGTGCCCGCGTCCATCCGCTGCCCGAGGTGGTGCGCCAGCAGGATGCCCTTGTGCAGTTCGACCGCCATGTCGGCGAGCTTCGCCTGGGTGAGCTGGAAGGCGCCGATCGGCCGCCCGAACTGCTCCCGCTCGCCCGCGTAGTCCAGCGCCGCCTCGAAACTGGCCCGGGCCGCGCCCATCGCGCCCCACACGATGCCGTAGCGCGCGTGGTTCAGGCAGCTCAGCGGGCCGCGCAGGCCGGTGACCTCGGGCAGCACCGCGTCCGCGGGCAGCCGCACCCCGTCCAGCACCAGTTCGCTGGTGACCGACGCCCGCAGGCTCCACTTGTGGCGGATCTCCGGGGCCGAGAACCCGGGGGTGTCGGTGGGGACGACGAAGCCGCGCACCCCTTCCTCCGTCGTGGCCCAGACCACGGCCACCCCGGCGACCGACCCGTTGGTGATCCACATCTTGCGGCCGTCGAGCACCCAGTCCGCGCCGTCGCGGACCGCGCGGGTGCGCATACCGGCCGGGTCGGAGCCGTGGTCGGGCTCGGTCAGGCCGAAGCAGCCGATCACCTCGCCCGCGGCCATCGACGGCAGCCAGCGCTCCTTGTGCGCGTCGGAGCCGAAGCGGTGGATGGCGTACATCGCGAGCGAACCCTGCACCGACACCAGCGAGCGGATGCCGGAGTCGGCGGCCTCCAGCTCCAGGCAGGCCAGGCCGTACTGCACCGCGCTGGCACCCGCGCAGCCGTAGCCGGTCAGCTGCATGCCGAGGGCGCCGAGGGAGCCGAGTTCACGGGCCAGTTCGCGGATCTCGGGCAGCTCGCCGCGCTCGTACCAGCCGGCCACGTGGGGCAGTACCCGGTCGGTGGCCCACCCGCGGACGGTGTCGCGCACCGCCTTGTCCTCGGCGGTGAGCAGGTCGTCGAGGCCCAGCGGGTCGCGCGGGTCGAAGGGCGCCTTCACGGCGTGGGACATCAGTGGACCTCCGGCCCGTAAAACTAGCGGTGGTCATCATCGCGGGTCGGCGCCGACGTTACGGCTCAGCCCCGGGCCCGTCCAGAGCGTACGGCGGTCGAGCGCGCCGCGACGCCGGGGGCCGCCGCCCCCGCCCCGTGCGCCGTGGCACCCTCCGCCCGGGCACCGGCGCTCTTTTCCTCCGCCCCCGCGCCCTCCGTCCGCACCGGCCACGGCAGCTCCACCGCGGCCCGTTCATCGGACCGGCCCGCACCGCCGCCCACCGCGCACTCCATCACCCGCGGCAGCCGCCGCGCCGCCCACGCGCCCGACAGCAGCAGCGCCACGCTCACCAGGAGCGTCACATGCAGGCCATGCACGAACGAGTGACGTGCGGCCGTCCGCAACGCCGTACCCCGGGCCCCGCCGACGCGTTCGGCGACGTCGTACGCGCCGCCCAGCGACTGGCCGGCCGCCGTGGTGTCGGTGGCGCTGATCCCGGAGGCGTGGGGGGCGTAGACCGCGTTCATCACACTGCCGAGCAGCGCGATCCCGAGCCCGGCACCGAGTTGGTACGCGGTCTCGCCGACCGCGGCCGCCCCGCCCGCCCGGCTGGCCGGCGCCTGGCTGAGCATCGACTCGTACGCCCCGAACAGGGTGGCCTCCAGGCCGAAGCCGAGCGCGACGAAGGCGACGGTGAGCAGCAGCGGGCGGTCCTGCTGCCCCATCGCGGTCAGCGACAGCACGGCCAGCGCCGTGAGCAGGAAGCCGCCGCCGACCATCCGGCGCGGCCCGAAGCGGGCCAGCGCCCTGGAACCGGCCAGCCCGGCCGCCATCGCGGCGAAGGTGAGCGGCAGCAGGCGCAGCCCGGTGTCCAGTGGGCTGAGGCCGAGCACGAGTTGGAGGTACTGCACCGCGATGAGCTCGAGCCCGACCAGCGCCAGCATGGCCAGCACGATGCAGCCCACCGAGGTGGAGAACGCCGCCTGGGCGAACATCCGCACATCGATCAGCGGGTGCGCCAGGCGCCGCTGCCGCCGCACGAAGTACACCAGCAGCGCCAGCCCGAGCAGCAGCGGCACCCAGACCGAGGGCTCCAGCGGGGCCGCGCCCGCCCCGAACCGCTTGACGCCGAAGACCGCGCCCAGCACGCCGAGCGCGGCGGTGGCGGCGCCGGCCACGTCCCAGGGGCCCTCGGCGCAGCCCCGCGAGGGGGGCAGCAGCAGTCGGCCGACCGGCAGCATCACGGCCATCAGCGGGATGTTGACCAGGAAGACCGAGCCCCACCAGAAGTGCTCCACGAGGAAGCCGCCGAGCACCGGGCCGACCGCCGCGCCGATGGCGGCGACCGCGCTCCACACCCCGATCGCCGTGGCGCGCTCGCGCCGGTCGGGGAAGACCTGCCGCAGGATGGACAGCGTGGCGGGCATGATCATCGCACCGCCGGCGCCGAGCAGGCCGCGGGCGGCGATCAGGACGTCGGGGGTGGGGGCGAACGCGGCCAGCCCGGAGGCGGTGCCGAAGAGCGTGTAGCCGATCAGCAGCACCCGCCGGTGGCCGATCCGGTCCCCGAGAGTGCCGAAGAGGATCAGCAGCGAGGCGGCGATCAGCGGGTAGACGTCGACGATCCACAGCAGGTCCTGGGCGCCGGGCCGTAGGTCCTCGGTGAGTGCGGGCACCGCCACGTGCAGCACGGTGGCGTCCAGTGCGACGATCAGCAGACTCGCGCACAGCACCACGAGGATGGTCCAGCGGCTGACCTGCCGCGTCATAGGCGTACCTCCACGGCCGACTCCGTGCTTCCAGGGCGGTGAGCGGCCAGCGTACGTGACCGGGCTGTGGCCGTCCTGTGCCGTCCACGGCGCCCGCCCCCCGACCGGGCGGCCAGCACGCGGGAAACCCCGAATAAATTCGAGGGAAATAAGCATCGAATAAGAACACGGCCGTGTGAGTATCGACACCCGAACATAAACTCCACGGCCTCCTCGCATTCACCTCAATCACCGTCCCCCAAAGGGGTGGTGAGACGCACTCCACATCACATCGTCATTACAGATCCGTCCGTACGGCGGTTGCACGCCATCACACGCTGTAACGTCGTTTCAGTGCGTACCGATAACGGGCCCGACCGCGCGGCCGAGCGACCGGCGAGCCGCGGCCTGCCGCGGATGAGCCGAACGCGCGTGTGGCTGTTCGGCCTCACCGTCGCCTCCTACGTAGCGATCGTCGTCGGCGTGCTCACCACCTCGAAGCTGGTGACGCTCGACTGGCAGGTCATGCTCTGGCGCCCCTACAAGCAGTGGCCGCAGATCCACGCGTTCCTGGACTACTTCGTCGTCCTCGGCCAGCGCGGCCCCACCGCCGTGATGGTGCTCGCCTGGCTGGGCTGGCGAGCCTGGCGCCACCGCACCCTGCACCCCCTGCTGGTGCTCGGCACCTCCCTGCTGCTGCTCAACATCACCGTGGGGGCCGTGAAATACGGCCTCGGCCGGCTCGGTCCGCATTACGCGACGACCGTCGGCTCCGCGGAGATGTTCGCCGGCGGCGATATATTTCCTTCCGGGCATACCGCCAACGCGGTGGTGACCTGGGGCGTACTGGCCTATCTCGCCACGACTCCGCGGGCCCGCCGCTGGGGTTCGATCGCCAGCGCGCTGCTGGCGCTCGGCGTCGGCGCGACCACCGTCTACCTCGGCACCCACTGGGTGAGCGATGTGCTGCTCGGCTGGGCGGCGGGGCTGCTGATCCTGCTGGCGCTGCCGTGGTTCGAGCCGTTCATGTCCAAGGCCGAGTACTGGCTCACCGGTGCCTGGCACCGCTTCCGCGCCCGCCGCGCCGCCCCGGGCGCGGGGACGCCGGCCGCTCCCGTCCCCGCCGGCCAGCAAAGCGGCGAGGGCGAACCGGACCGCGAGACGGTGGGCACGGCCGCCCAGGTGGCAGCGCCCTCCGGCGCACCGGCACCGGGCACAGTCGTCACCACGCCCGCACCGGTCGCCGCACCCGCGGCCTCCGCGGCGGGCTCGGCCTCAGCAGGCGGGCACTCCCCCGGCCGACCGGCCACGGTGCGCGGCGAGCGCACCCCGCCCGGCTCGGGCGGCGCCCGCCGCCGCCCGGTGGACCGGCAGATCGTGCGCCCCGTGCCGCCGCTCAGCCAAGCCAGCAGCGTTGCACGCGGCCCTCGGCCACGATGAAGTTCAGCCGCCCGAGGACGAACTCCATCGTCACCACCGTCCCGGGCGGCAGGCTGCGGACCGTAGTCCAGCCGTGGGCGCGCGCCCGGGCCTCCGCCTCGGCGGCGGGCAGCCCGAGATAGGCGTCGAGGTTGTCGTCCGGATTGCGGTCCTGGGGGTTCGGCTGCGGTCCCATGAGGGCAACGGTATTCGCTGCAATAGCCGTACGCGGTACGGCGTACGCGAACGGAACACACACCTCCCGCACAGCCCCCACACAAAAAACCATCATTTCCAGTGGTTTACCGGGCGGTCGCAAGTTAAGACGCGACACCGGACGATCGGCTCCCGCCCGCACCTGTGGGGCCGGTGGGGAATCCCACCGGCCCCACAGGGGGCGCAGGGTCAGGGCGGCCGGGGTAGCCGGAGCAGCCGGGGTGGCCGGCCGGTTCAGTTGACGGTCAGGACGGTGCCCGGCTCCAGCTCGTTCGGGTCGTCGCCGACCAGGCTCTTGTTGAGCTGGTACAGCCGCTGCCAGCCGCCGTCCACGCCGTAGGAGGCGGCGATCCCCGACAGGGTCTCGCCGGGCTGCACCGTGTGCACGAGGTGGTTGAAGCCGCTCATCCCGGCGCGCTTGGCACACACCGGCCAGGCGTTCCAGCCCTGTACCCGCAGCACCGCCTCGGCGATGTCGATCTGGTGCTGGGGCGAGGCGAGGTCGGCGCGGCGCGCGTACTTCAGCCCGCCGAACAGCTCCCAGGTGGGCTGCCAGAACTGGAGGCCGCCGTAGTAGCCGTTGCCGGTGTTGATCTGCCAGTTGCCGCTGCTCTCGCACAGGGCGATGTCGTCCCAGACCGAGCGCTGCCGGGTGAAGCTCTCCGCACGGGGCGCGGCGGGCACAGCGGCAGTGGTGGCGGCGGTGGTGGCGGTTGCGGTGGTCGCGGTGGCCGCGGCAGGGGCGACGTCGCCGGGCTGCGCCGTACCGGCCTGCGGGTCGACGGTGCGGGCCGTGTCCAGGGAGGCGGGCTGCTGGGGGGCGGGAGCCGCGGCGGCGGGCTGCGTCACCATCGGCAGCAGTGCGCAGGCGCCGAGTACGGCGGCCGCGGCGACGGCGCGCGGGCCGCGGATGCCGGCCAGGGTGATGCGGCGGATGCCGCCGAGGTGGCGCGAGCGGCGGGCGGCGGCCCATGCCTCGCCCCAGGGCGACGGGGAGGGCGACGCCTGCTCGGCGGCCCACGGGAGCGCCGCCTGCGGTGGCGCCGACGGGGATGCCGGCTGGGAGGCCGGCCGGGGTGACTGAACCGGCTGAGCTGGCGGGGCTGACATATCAGATGAGTCCGACAAGTTCGACAGTTCGATCATCGGGCCACGCTAGGCACGCCCCCGCCCCGGAACGCCGCCGCCACGGCACGCACGCCCTACACCTCACCCGGACGGCGCACGCACCCGGCGCAACCCGTATCCCGTAAACCGTGACTCCGCGCGCGGGCCGTCCGTTGTCACAGTGCGCCGGGACCCGCCCGGCGACCGGACCCCCGGCCCGCATTCGTGACCGCAGCACCGCACTTCCAAGGAGACTCCCGTGGCGCCCATGCTCGACGTGAGCGATGAGGTACGAGCCGAGATCGGCGACGAGGAGACCGACCGGCTCCTCACCGGCGAGAGCTTGCCGGGCACGTACGACTGCACGTCCTGCCGCACGCCCGGTGACAGCGGGCAGGAGCGGACCAGCACCGTGCTGTTCGTGGGCGACGAGACCGCCGTGCTGGCGTTCGCGCACGCCGCGTGCATCCCCTCGCAGGTCGTGCCGGTGTCCGAGGCCCAGTTGCAGGGCGCGGTGGCGAGCATCTCCGGCGGTGTGCCCGCGGGGCCGGGCAGCCCCGCCGGCGGTGTCCCGCCGCACAGCGCGCCGTACGGGGGACCCGAGGGCGGCGGCATGGCAGGAGGCGGCGCGGCAGGGGGCGGCACGGTGGGCGGCCAGGGCGCGGACCGGTCGGCCGCGTCCGCGGTACCGTCGGGGCCGGCCGTGCCCGACCTCGACCTCGCCCCCCGGCAGGCGGTGCTGGGCATCACCTGCGGTCTGATCATCGTGGAGGAGCAACTGCGCCCGGCGCTGGTCGTGGAGCCGACCGGACCGGTCGCCCGGGTCGGTTCCACCGGCGGTGGCGACGACTTCCTGCCGCTCCTCATCGAGCAAGGCTTCGTCCCCCAGCTCGACCTGGAGGCGCCGCCGTCGCCGCTGCCGGGCTGGTCGGTGCTGCTGGCCATGGGCAAGCTGCACGCCGTGCTCCAGCCGGGCGTGGGCGGCGGGCCGGCCGCGGCCTGGTGGCAGGCGCACCAGCCGCTCCAGGTCAGCGACGGCTGGCGGGCCGCGGTGCAGCGCGGCAACGAGGTGTACGTGTACGCCGGCCCGGCCGGTTCGATCGGCCGCCAGCCGCGCGAGGACCTGATGCGGGACGCGCTGGCCCGGGCCTGCGCGCGCGGCCAGCTGGTCGCGGCGACCATGCCGCTGTCGGGAACGTGATCAGCACATCGTCATAGCGATCACCCGGTCGGAGGGCGCGCGCGGTACGCCACGCGCGCCCTTCGCACGTCATACCGCCGCCATCGCCGCGTTGACCTGGTCAAATATCGGCAATTCAACCGCCCGGCCCGCATCCCGCCCGGCGCCGGGTCGTTGGCAGTTACGTGTACAGCTTCGACGCATCCTCCCGAGCCCCTTACCAGCGCTACATCCCGCCCATGCGCACCGCGCAGGACGGGAGCGGGTCCGGTGCGTCGAACACGCCGATCTACGACGCGCTGTACTCGGAGTACCAGCGGCTGTTCCGTACCCTCCCCGGGGACCGCAGCGGCGAGGAGTCCCTTCAGTTCAAGGGGTTCGCGGCCTGGCAGGCGGAGTACCCGCCGCTGGCGCCGGGCGGCCGGCACCGCAGCGCTCCCGGGGGCGCCGGGAGCGGCGGGGCGCACGGCTCGGGCAGCGGCACGAACGGCGGTGCGAACGGCGGTGCGAACGGGCGCGGCGGCCGGACCGGGCGGCGCGGCGGGACGAACGGGGACGGCCCGGCGGCGCTCCCCCCGGGCCGCGGCGACGACCGGAACCGGTAACGGCCGGACAGATAGCGGCCGGGCCCGGTGGTAGCGGCCCTACCGGGTCGAGCCACTACCGGCGCCGGCGCCCCGCTACTTCTTCCGGCCGCGCTTCTCCCGCACCCGCACCGACACCTGGATCGGCGTGCCCTCGAAGCCGAACTCCTCGCGCAGCCGGCGCTCGATGAACCGGCGGTAGCCCGCCTCCAGGAAGCCCGACGCGAACAGCACGAAGCGCGGCGGCTTGGTGCCCGCCTGGGTGCCGAACAGGATGCGCGGCTGCTTCCCGCCGCGGATCGGGTGCGGGTGGGCGGAGACCAGCTCGCCGAGGAAGCCGTTGAGCCGCCCGGTCGGCACCCGGGTCTCCCACCCGGCGAGCGCGGTCTCGATCGCCGGGACCAGCTTCTCCATGTGCCGCCCGGTCCGGGCCGAGACGTTGACGCGCGGCGCCCACTGCACCTGGACGAGGTCGCGCTCGATCTCGCGCTCGAGGTAGTAGCGGCGCTCCTCGTCGAGCATGTCCCACTTGTTGTAGGCGATGACGACGGCGCGGCCGGCCTCGACCGCCATCGAGATGATCCGGGTGTCCTGCTCGCTGAGCGTGTCGCTCGCGTCGATCAGGACCACCGCGACCTCGGCCTTCTCCACCGCGGCCGCGGTGCGCAGGGAGGCGTAGTAGTCGGCGCCCTCGGTGAGGTGCACCCGCCGCCGGATACCGGCGGTGTCGACGAACTTCCAGGTCACGCCGCCCAGCTCGATCAGCTCGTCGACCGGGTCGCGGGTGGTGCCGGCGATTTCGTTGACCACCACCCGGTCGCTGCCGGCCACCTTGTTCAGCAGCGAGGACTTGCCGACGTTGGGGCGGCCGATCAGCGCGATGCGGCGCGGCCCGCCCAGGGCCTCGCCGAAGGTCATCGCGGGCGCCTCGGGCAGCGCCTCCATGACGGCGTCGAGCAGGTCGCCGGTGCCGCGGCCGTGCAGCGACGAGATCGGGTACGGCTCGCCGAGCCCGAGGTTCCACAGCGCGTACGCGTCGGCCTCGCCGGAGGGGCCGTCGACCTTGTTGGCGGCGAGCACCACCGGCTTGCCGGCCCGGCGCAGCAGCTTCACCACGGCCTCGTCGGTGTCGGTGGCGCCCACCTTGGCGTCGACGACGAAGACCACCGCGTCGGCGGCGTCGATCGCGAACTCCGCCTGCGCGGCCACCGACGCGTCGATGCCGAGCACGTCCTGCTCCCAGCCGCCGGTGTCGACCAGCTTGAAGCGGCGCCCGTTCCAGTTCGCCTCATAGGTGACCCGGTCGCGGGTGACGCCGGGGCGGTCCTCCACGACGGCCTCGCGGCGGCCGATGATCCGGTTCACCAGTGTCGACTTGCCGACGTTCGGCCGGCCGACCACGGCGAGCACGGGCAGCGGCCCGTGCCCGGCGTCGGCGAGGTCGTCGGCGACCTCCTCCGGGTCGAAGCCCTCCTCCGCGGCGAGCTGCATGAACTCGGCGTATTCGGCGTCGCCGAGCGCGTCGGCGGTGCCGTGTTCGTGTCCCTGGTCCATGAGGTCTCTCCGTCGATCAGCAAGAAGTACGTGGGCGCGATCCGCCCGGTCCCGGCCGGCGGTGCGCGGTCGGCCGGGGCCGGCCGCCGTCCGCCCGGGTCAGGCCCGGCCGGTGAGCCGCCTGGCCTCGGCGAGGTGCGCGGTCAGGTGCGCCTGGATGCGTGTGGTGGCGTCGTCGAGCGCGGTACGGGTCCGCCGCCCGCTGCCGTCGCCCGCCTGGAAGGGCTCGCCGTAGACGACGTCGATCCGGGCTCCCAGCGGCGGCAGGCCGCCGACCAGCCGGCCGCGCCGGGCGCTGCCGAGCACGGCCACGGGCACGACCGGGGCGCCGGAGCGCACCGCGAAGTACGCCAGTCCGGCCCGCAGTTGCGCGAAGTCGCCCTCGCCGCGGGTGCCCTCGGGGAAGATGCCCAGCACCCCGCCCCGCTCCAGCACGCCCAGCGCGGCGGTGATCGCCCCGCGGTCGGCGCCGGAGCGGTCGACCTCGACCTGTCCGATGGCCCGCAGGAACGGGTCGAGCGGGCCGACGAACGCCTCCTTCTTCACCAGGAAGTGCAGCGGCCGCGGGCAGGTGCCGATGAGCATCGGCCCGTCGACGTTGTGGCTGTGGTTGCCCGCGAGGATGACCGGGCCGTGCGCCGGCAGCCGCCAGTCGCCGAGCACCCGGGGGCGCCACAGGCCGTTCATCAGCCCGATGCCGATGCCGCGGGCCACCGCGGCGCCTCGCGCGCTGGGCAGCGGCGACGGCTCCGACGGCTGCCGTGGGGGCGAAGGGTGCGGCGGCGGCACGGGCCGTACCGGCCGCGCCGGCTGCGTGCTCACCGCGCCGCTCGCTTCTCCCCGACCAGCGCGACGACCTGCTCGACGACCTGTTCGAGGGTCAGCTCGCTGGTGTCGACCTCTATGGCGTCGTCGGCCTTGGCCAGCGGGGAGGTCTTGCGGCCGGAGTCGGCGGCGTCGCGGCGGACCAGGGCGGCCTGGGTGTCGGCGACGGACTGGGCGCCCTTCAGCTCGCCGCTGCGGCGGGCGGCGCGCACCTCGGCGGAGGCGGTCAGGTAGATCTTGGCGGTGGCGTCGGGCAGCACCGTGGTGCCGATGTCGCGGCCCTCGACCACGATCCCGGCGGGCGCGGCGGCGGCCGCGGCGCGCTGGATCTCGACCATCCGGGTCCGTACCTCGGGCACGGCGCTGACGGCGCTGACCGCGGCGGTGACCTCCTGGCTGCGGATCGGGCCGGACGCGTCCACGCCGTCCACGGTGATCGCCGGGGCGGCCGGGTCGGTGCCGGACACGATCGCCGGCTTGCCCGCCTGGTCGGCGACGGCCGACGCGTCGTCCACGTCCACGCCGTTGGTCAGCATCCACCAGGTGATCGCGCGGTACTGCGCACCCGTGTCCAGGTAGCTGAGGCCGAGCCGGGACGCGACCGCCCGGGACGTGCTGGACTTGCCCGTGCCGGAGGGGCCGTCGATCGCGACGATCACCGGATTTGACACAGCGGGTGGCCTTCCTCGTGCACGGAAGCGGGTACGGGCGGGCCGGCGGCGCGCCGGATGCCATCCCCCAAGGTTACCGGCCCCCCGGGCGGCCCCGTGCCACCCGTGCCCCGGCGGCCCCGGGCGGGGGCGCCGGGGCGACGCGCGCTCCTACTGCCGCAGCGCCCAGCCGCGCTCGCGCAGCGCCGCCGCCAGCACGGGGGCGCTGCGCGGCTCGACGGTGAGGTGGACCAGGCCCGCCTGCTGTCCGGTGGAGTGCTCGATCCGCACGTCCTCGATGTTGACGCCCGCGGCGCCGGCGTCCGCGAAGAGCCGGGCCAGTTCGCCGGGCTGGTCGCCGATGAGCACGGAGACGATCTCGTACGGCTTGGGGGCGGCGCCGTGCTTGCCGGGGACCTTGGCGCGGCCGGCGTTGCCGCGGCGCAGGATGTCCTCGATGCCGCTCGCGCCGTCGCGCCGCTTGTCGCCGTCGGCGGACTGGAGGGCGCGCAGCGCGGTGACGGTCCCGGCGAGGTCGGTCGCGAGTTTGTCGAGGACGTCGGCGACCGGGCCGGGGTTGGCGGCGAGGATGTCCATCCACATGCCCGGCTCGGACCCGGCGATCCTGGTGACGTCGAGGATGCCCTGCCCGCACAGGCGTACGGCGGTGTCCTCGGCGTGCTCCAGGCGGGCGGCGACCATGCTGGAGACCAGTTGCGGGGTGTGCGAGACCAGCGCCACCGCGCGGTCGTGCGCGTCGGCGTCCATCACGACGGGGACCGCGCGGCACAGGGCGACCAGTTCCAGGGCGAGGTTGAGCACCTCGGTGTCGGTGCCGGCGGTGGGGGTGAGCACCCAGGGGCGGCCCTCGAAGAGGTCGGCGCTGGCGGCCAGCGGGCCGGAGCGCTCCCGCCCGGCCATCGGGTGGGTGCCGATGTAGCGGGTGAGGTCGCAGCCCAGCGCGTCCAGCTCCCGGCGCGGGCCGCCCTTGACGCTGGCGACGTCCAGGTAGCCGCGGCCCAGGCCGTCACCGATCGCGTCCGCGAGGGTCGCGGCCACGTGCGCGGGCGGCACCGCGACGACCACCAGGTCCACCGGCCGCGGCGGCTGCCCGGCGCTCCCGGCGCCGAGCGCCTCGGCGGTGCGGGCGGCAGATTCGTCGTAGTCCGTCAGATAGACGTCGACCCCGCGGCCGCTGAGTGCGAGCGCGGCCGATGTGCCCATCAGGCCGGTTCCGATGACGAGGGCGGTCCTCACGAAAGGGTGTCCTTGCGGGTACGAGGGGCGGGTACGAAGGGAGTACGGGGGCCGGGTACGGGGGGCTGCGGCCCGTACGGGACCGCGGGCCGGCAGGTGGCGGTCCGCGTCCAGCGTAGCCAGCCGCGCGGGGGCGGCGCGGCGCCGACCGCGGGCCGAGACGGGGCCGGGACGGACGGGGCCGGACCGCGAGGCGCCCGGCACCCCGCGGCGGCCCCGCGCGCACCATCCGCCCCGCAGCGCCACCGCCGACCCGCGGGGAACACGGAAAGCCGCCCGCGCGAGCCGACCGGATGGCCATAATCGCCCTCATGCACGCATCGCTCGGGGACGACGTGGGACACCGACTGGTCACGGACCACACGGTCTACGCGTGCGTGATGGGCTCGCGCGCCTTCGGGTTGGCCACGGACGGCAGCGACATCGACCGGCGCGGGGTGTTCCTGGCGCCGACCCCGCTGTACTGGCGGCTGGACAAGCCGCCCACCCATGTCACCGGACCGCTGGACGAGCAGTTCTCCTGGGAGCTGGAGCGGTTCTGCGTGCTCGCGCTGCGCGGCAACCCGAACATCCTGGAGTGCCTGCACTCCCCGCTTGTCGAGCACGCCGACGCGACCGGCCGCGAACTGCTCGCGCTGCGCGACGCGTTCCTCTCCCGCCGCGCCGAGGCGTCCTTCCGCGGCTACGCCGTGCAGCAGCTCGGCAAGCTGGAGGCCGACCTGCGCACCCAGGGCCGGCCGCGCTGGAAGCACGGCATGCACCTGCTGCGGCTGCTGCTGAGCTGCCGCGACCTGGTCCGGACCGGCCGGCTCGACATCGACGCGAGCGAGCACCGCGACCGGCTGCTGGCGGTCCGGCGCGGCGAGCTGGGCTGGGACGAGCTGCGGGCGTGGGTGCGCGCGCTCAACGAGGAGATCGACGCGGCCGCCGCCCGCACCCCGCTGCCGGACGAGCCGGACGTCGCGCGCGTCGAGGACTTCCTGATCCGTGTGCGCGCCGCGTCCGCCGCCTCGGCGCCTGCGCCGCTGCTCCCGGCCACGACGCGGGTCCCGTGACGGAACGCGGCCCGCGTGAGGTGACGCGGCCCGGGTGACGGGCCCGGCCTCAGACGGCCGCCTCGCGGGTGCGGACGACCAGGTGGTGCAGCGCGTCCTCGGCGCTCGGGCGGTCCGGCAGCCGGGAGGCGTCCTGCGCGGTGGTCAGGGTCTCGTGCAGGGCCGCCACGTCGGCGCTGAGGCGTTCGGCGGGGAAGTCGGGGGTGGGCCCGTGCTCGGCCTCGGCCTTGGCGGCGATCAGGTCGGGCAGGTAGGCGGGCGCTTCCGGGACCTCCGCGGACAGAGTGGGCAGGTGGGCCAGCACCTGGCCGGTGCGCATGAGGTGGATGCCGGTGAGCAGGCCCCGGAAGGTGTACAGCAGCGGCTTGAGTTCGCCGTTCTTGGCGTGCAGCCGCCATTGGGTGGTGGCGAGGCCGCGGTAGTGGTGGGCGTGGCCGGCGGTGATCACGCCGGGGGCCAGCGCGGTGAGTCCGGCGTGGGCGGCGGTGGTGTGGACGACCAGCGGTGAGAGCAGCTGCTCCAGTACGTAGCCGTTGCGGCGCAGCATCAGCCGGGCGAACTTCAGCAGGTCGTGGGTGACCAGGTCCAGGTCGAGGCCGTCGCGCTGCCACATCCGGGTCCGCGTCGCCTCGCCCTCGCGCAGCCCGATCACCTCGCGCAGGCGCAGCAGGTGCACCCCGCGCAGGTCCACGTCGGAGTCGCGGGAGGGGAAGCCGTACAGGTGCGCGCCGGAGACGGTGGCGAAGAGCAGCTCGGGGCCGCTGCCGAGCAGTTCGGCGACGGCGGGCGCGAGGTCGGGCACCTGTGCGGCGGCGAGCGTCGCGAGGGAGGTGACGGGCACGCCGGCGGACGGGGCGGTGGCGGCCGTGGCACGGGGCGCGGCGGTGGCGGAGGACGCGGGAGGTACGGTCACGCGTCCATCCAAGCCGCGGGCGGGTACGGCTGTCGAGGCGGTTCCGACAGGCGCGCGGGCCGGACGCGGCGGCCACCGGTAAGTGGCCGCCGCCAGGATGCCGGCCCTTACCGGGAGGCCGCCGCCCCCGCCTGCTACAGGTCGACCTCGCGCATGAGCATGCCGACCTCGGTGTTGGTCAGGCGGCGCAGCCACCCGGACTTCTGGTCGCCGAGCGGGATCGGCCCGAAGCTGGTGCGCACCAGCTTGTCGACGGGGAAGCCCGCCTCGGCCAGCATGCGGCGCACGATGTGCTTGCGGCCCTCGTGGAGAGTCACCTCGACCAGGTAGTTCTTGCCGGTGTTGTGCACGATCCGGAAGTGGTCGGCGCGCGCCCAGCCGTCCTCCAGTTCGATGCCGCTCTTGAGCTGCTTGCCCAGGTCACGGGGCAACGGGCCCTGGATCGCGGCGAGGTAGGTCTTCTGCACGCCGTAGCGCGGGTGGGTCAGCCGGTGGGCCAGCTCGCCGTGGTTGGTGAGCAGGATCAGGCCCTCGGTCTCGGTGTCGAGCCGGCCGACGTGGAAGAGCCGGGTGTCGCGGTTGGTGACGTAGTCGCCCAGGCACTGCCGCCCGTCGGGGTCCTCCATCGTGGAGACGACACCGGCCGGCTTGTTGAGCGCGAAGAACAGGTACGACTGGGTGGCGACGGTCAGCCCGTCGACCTTCACCTCGTCGTGGTCGGGGTCGACGCGCATGCCCTGCTCGGTGACGATCTCGCCGTTCACCTCGACCCGGCGCTGCTCGATCAGCTCCTCGCAGGCGCGGCGCGAGCCCATGCCGGCCCTGGCCAGCACCTTCTGGAGCCGCTCGCCCTCCTGCTCGGCGCCGGGGAACGTCTTGGGCGTCCGGATCTGCGGCTTGCTGTGCCGCTCGCGGTTGCGCTCCTCGATCTGGGCGTCGAGCTCGCGCGGGCGGGCCGGGACCGGCTTGCGGCCGCGGTTGCCGGTCGGCCGGGCCCCGGGCTTCGCGCCGCCCGCGTCCTTGGTGCGCGGCATTCCGCCGGGCTTGTTCGCGCCGGACTGCCCGGTGGCGCCCACGTCGTAGCGGCGCTCCTCCGGACGCGGCTTGCGGGGGCGCTCGGGCTTGTCGGCGCGCCGGCCGCCCGAAGAACCGCCGGAAGAGCCGCCGGCGGGCCCGCCGCCACTGCCGCCGCGGGGTTTCCGGTTGCCGCCGCTGTTCCTGTCGCTGCTTCGCATCAAGGTTCCGTAATCGAGGTGTTCGAGGTGTTCGACATGTTCGAGGTCGTCGGTGGATCGTCCGGGGCGTCCGGGTCGAAGGACGGGAGCCCTTCCGCGGACTCCGCCTCGACCGCTTCCGCCTCCGGCAGGAACGGGGCGAGCTCGGGCAGCTCGTCGAGGCTGCGCAGGCCCATGCGTTCCAGGAAGTAGTTCGTCGTCGTGTACAGGATCGCACCTGTCTCGGGTTCCGTCCCACCTTCGGCCACCAGCCCGCGCTGGAGCAGGGTGCGCATGACCCCGTCGCAGTTGACCCCGCGCACCGCCGAGACCCGGGACCGGCTGACCGGCTGCCGGTAGGCGACCACGGCCAGCGTCTCCAGCGCGGCCTGGGTCAGCCGGGCGTGCTGGCCGTCCAGTACGAAGCTCTCCACCGCCGCGGAGAAGCCCGGGCGGGTGTAGAACCGCCAGCCGCCCGCGACCAGCCGCAGGTCGAAGCCCCGGCCCTCGCGGGTGTAGTCGTCGGACAGCTCGCGCAGCGCCTTGCCCACCGCCCGCCGCGGCCGGCCCAGCACCTTCGCCAGGTGCTCCTCGGTCGCGGGCTCGTCCACCACCATGAGCACCGCCTCCAGCGCCGGCTTCAGCTCCAGCTCGGCGGTCTCGGCGGCGAGCAGCCCCGCGGGGGCGGCCGCACCGTCGGCGGCGGGGGTGCCCGCGGCGCCCCGCGTGAGGTCGGTCACGTCGGTCATCCCTGCTCTCCCTTCCCGGCCGCGCCGGGGTCGGCGGCGGCGCCGGCGGTACGCCCGCCGGTGCCGCGGGAGTCCGCCGCCGCGGCCTCCTGGTCGAACTCGTCGGTCACCAGCGGCGCCGCGTCCCGCGCCGCACCCGTCCAGCGCACCTGGAGCGCGCCCAGCGCCTCTTCCTGGTCCAGGGCCACCGCCTTCTCCCGGTACAGCTCCAGCAGCGCCAGGAAGCGCGCCACGACCGTGAGGGTGTCGGCCGCGTCGGCGGTCAGCTCGCCGAAGCTGGCCGCGCCGCGCTCCCGCAGCAGCGCGATCACATGCTCGGCCTGCTCCCGCACGCTGACCAGCGGTGCGTGGATGTGGTCCACGTACACCTGCGGCTTCGGCTTGGGCTGCATCGCCTTCACCGCCAGCTGCGCGAACCGCTCCGGGCCGATGCTCAGCACCACCTCCGGCAGCAACTCCGCGTGCTGCGGCTCCAGTCCGACGGTGCGCGGGTGGCGCAGCGCCTCCTGCTCCAGCCGCTCCGCGAAGATCGCGGCGATCTGCTTGAACGCGCGGTACTGGAGCAGCCGGGCGAAGAGCAGGTCCCGCGCCTCCAGCAGCGCGAGGTCGGCCTCGTCCTCCACCTCGGCGGCGGGCAGCAGCCGGGCCGCCTTCAGGTCCAGCAGCGTGGCCGCGACGACCAGGAACTCCGTGGTCTGGTCGAGGTCCCAGTCCGCGCCCATCGCGCGCAGGTGCGCCATGAACTCGTTGGTGACCTTCGACAGGGCGATCTCGGTGACGTCGAGGCGGTGCTTCGCGATCAGCTGCAACAGCAGGTCGAACGGCCCCTCGAAGTTCGCCAGCCGCACCGTGAACCGGTCCCCGCCACCCTCGGGTTCGCTCCCCTCGGGCCCGTCGGCGGCCACCTCCGCGGGTGCGTCCTCCGCCACCTCCGCGGGTGCGTCCTCCGCTGCCTCCGCAGCCACCTCCACGGTCACGTCCGCGGCCGCGCCCTCTGCTTCGTCCGCCGCCTGTTCCGGCGCAGGGGCCGGTTCCGCCGCTGCTGCTGCGGCTGCGCCGCGTCCGAGGCTGCGGCGGGGGGTGGCGGGTGAGGTAGGCATCGCCAGCAGGCTACTCGCCGTGGCCGGGGCGGTCCCGTCGGCGCGTCAGCGCCCTCTGAGGCGGCGGACGAGAATGCTCGCGTCGCCGCGCGACTCCAGATCCGCCAGGACGACGGCGACCGCCTCGCGGACGATCCGGCCGCGGTCGATGGCGAGCCCGTGCTCGCCGCGCAGCACCAGCCGGGCGTGCTCCAGGTCCATCAGCTCCTCCGCGGAGACGTAGACCGTGATCTTCTCGTCGTGGCGCTCGCGCCCGCTGGGCCGGCGGTTCTGCCGGGGCGCCTTGCGCCGTGCGGGCGCGGCGGGTTGGGGTGTCGCCGTGATCGGCGGCGGGGTGGGCTTGCCCGGAGTGACGGTCGCGGTCGCCCCGGGCGCCGGGGCCGTCGCGGCGGCCTGGACGGCGCCGCCGCGCTCCGGGGTGCGCTCCCCGGGCGCCGGGCGGCGCTGCCCGGGCGGCACCGTACGGGCGCCGTCCCGACCGGTGTGCTCCTCACCGGGCGCGGACCCGTTCGGTGCGGGGGCGGCGGGCGCGGCGCCGCTGCCCGGCGCGCCGGGGCCGCCGGGCCGTGCGTCGGTGTCCGCCTCGGCGCCGTGCGGCGGCGAGGGTGCCTGGAGCGACGCCCCGCCGGTGGTCCGGAACAGTTCGTCGGCGCCCGGCAGACTCACTCGGCGTGGCACCGGGCGAGCACCTCCCTGGCGAGTTGGCGATATGCGGCGGCACCCACGGAGTTGGACGCGTACGTGGTGATCGGCTCGCCGGCCACGGTGGTCTCCGGGAAGCGCACGGTGCGGCCGATGACGGTGTGGAAGACGTGGTCGTCGAACGCCTCGACCACCCGGGCCAGCACCTCGCGGCTGTGCACGGTGCGCGAGTCGTACATCGTGGCGAGGATGCCGTCGAGCTCCAGCTCGGGGTTGAGCCGCTCGCGGACCTTCTCGATGGTCTCGGTGAGCAGCGCGACCCCGCGCAGCGCGAAGAACTCGCACTCCAGCGGCACGATCACCGAGTGCGCCGCGGTGAGCGCGTTGACGGTGAGCAGGCCGAGCGAGGGCTGGCAGTCGATGACGATGTAGTCGTAGTCGGACATCAGCGGCTTGAGGGCGCGCTGGAGCGCGGACTCGCGGGCCACCTCGCTGACCAGCTGCACCTCGGCGGCGGACAGGTCGATGTTGCTGGGCAGCAGGTCCATGCCGGGGACGGCGGTCTTCAGCAGCACCTCGTCGGGGGCCAGGCCGCGTTCCATCAGCAGGTTGTAGACGGTGATGTCGAGTTCCATCGGGTTGACCCCGAGGCCGACCGACAAGGCGCCCTGCGGGTCGAAGTCGACGAGCAGCACCCGACGGCCGTACTCGGCGAGCGCGGCACCCAGGTTGATGGTCGAGGTGGTCTTGCCGACCCCGCCCTTCTGGTTGCACATCGCGATGATCTTCGCCGGGCCGTGGTCGGTGAGCGGGTTCGGGATCGGGAAGTACGGCAGCGGGCGGCCGGTGGGGCCGACGCGCTCGCGGCGCTGCCGGGCGGCGTCGGGCGCGAGCGTGGCCGCGTACTCCGGGTCCGGCTCGTACTCGGCGTCCGGGTCGTAGAACTGACCGTCTTGCAGGTCGTGGTCGTCGTCGTAAGGAGCCATGGCGTAACCGGGGAGCGTCTCCGTGGTCGTCGTCTCGGGCCGGCGGGAATCGAAGGTACGGACCGCAACCGAACCGACGGTCGTTCCTGGTTGACCACCCCCGGGAGCAAATGTCGACTCATTCACAAGTCGTCTTACCTCCTTGGTGACCAGGAAACTTCTAGATAGGTCAGCGTGACTACAGCCGACGTTTCGCGACTCTATGGCGTGTCGGTGGTTCGCAGCAACACAATCCGCCGGACACGGCACGATGTGTCGGGAACGGAACACCCCTCTGTCAAGGGCGTAACCACGCGGACGGCGGGGTCTCGATGGACAAGACCCCGCCGTGGGCGCGCAGTTGGCACCGGCCGTGCGCGCGTGACGTTTCTTCGCACGCGCGGGCGGTCAGCCCAGCACGGTGTGCAGGTCAGCGGCGGTCAGGCCGTGCGCCTCGGCGACGGACCCGTAAACGACCTGCCCCTCATAGGTGTTGAGGCCGAGCGCGAGGGCCGCGTCGCGCCGCAGCGCCTCGCGCCAGCCGCGGTTCGCCAGTTCGACGATGTAGGGCAGCGTCACGTTGGTGAGCGCGTACGTCGAGGTGTTGGGCACCGCGCCGGGCATGTTGGCCACGCAGTAGAAGACCGAGTCGTGGACGGCGAAGGTCGGTTCGGCGTGCGTGGTGGGGCGGGAGTCCTCGAAGCAGCCGCCCTGGTCGATCGCGATGTCGACAAGTACCGATCCCTGCTTCATCCGGGAGACCAGGTCGTTGGTGACCAGCTTCGGCGCCTTGGCGCCGGGCACCAGCACCGCGCCCACGACCAGGTCGGCGTCGAGGACGGCCTGCTCCAGCGCGAGGGCGTTGGAGGTGACGGTCTGCACGCGGTTGCCGAACACCTTGTCGGCCTCGCGCAGTTTGTCGACATCCTTGTCCAGCAGGGTGACGTGGAAGCCGAGGCCGAGCGCGATGGTGGTGGCGTGCCAGCCGGAGACGCCGGCGCCGATCACCACGGCGCGGCCGGACTTCACCCCGGGCACCCCGCCGGGCAGCACCCCGCGGCCGCCGGCCGAGCGCATCAGGTGGTAGGCGCCGACCTGCGGGGCGAGCCGCCCGGCGACCTCGGACATCGGGGCCAGCAGCGGCAGCCGGCGGCCGGGGGTCTCGACCGTCTCGTACGCGATGGCGGTGGTGCCGGAGGCCAGCAGCGCGTCGGTGCAGGCGCGGGAGGCGGCCAGGTGCAGATAGGTGAACAGGACCTGGTCCTTGCGCAGCCGGTGGTACTCCTCGGCGACCGGCTCCTTGACCTTCAGCAGCAGGTCCGCGGCGCCCCACACCTCGTCGGCGCCGCCGAGCACGGCCGCGCCCGCCGACAGGTACTCCTCGTCGGGGATCGACGAGCCGGCCCCGGCGCCCTGCTCGACGACGACCTCGTGGCCGTGCCGGACGAGCTCATGGACGCCGGCCGGGGTGATGGCCACGCGGAACTCGTTGTTCTTGACCTCGCGGGGGATGCCCACCTTCACGTCGATCACGGTCCTTGCACTGAGGAGGGAGGTTCGGGAGAGGGTGCGCCCACACGTCCGGTGTCCGGACATGCGGCGGCATCGCGCGACACTCCGGACCTGACCGGCTTGTGTGCGGCGAAACTCAGTCTAGTGAAGGAAGAGCCGCTGTCCAGCCTTACAAAGTGGTGGGTTCAGCGGAGAGCATTGGCAGTTTCGTAGGCTGGTCACGTCCAGATGACGCCGTTGTTACGCCCGGCTGTGGGCAGCGCGCGGGTCAGAACGCCGGGCGCTCGCCGGCGCGCAGCAGGCGGCGGGCGGCGGCGCGCTGGAGGTCGGCGCCCCCGGTGTCGCCAAGGTGCTGGAGCGCGTCGGCCAGCCGCAGCAGCACGGCGGCCTCCAGCCGCCGTTCGCCGACCTGGCGGGCGTAGTACAGCGCGTCGCGGCAGGTGCGCAGGGCGTCCTCGGGCAGCCCGGCGTACTCCTGGACCCGGGCCGCCTCGGCCAGCGCCCGGGCCTGCGCGCCCACGTCGCCGAGGCGGCGGTGCACCCCGGCGGCCGCGCGCCACTCGCGCAGCGCGGGGCCGTGGCTGCCCTGGTACGTCAGGACCGCGCCGATCCGGGCGTGCAGCCGCGCCTGGTCGGCGAGTTCGCCGCGGCCCTGGCGCAGGGCGAGCGCGCGGCCGAACCAGTCGCCGGCCCGGGAGAGGTCGCCGAGTTCGAGGTGGCAGCCGCCGATCGCCTCCAGCACCCGTCCCTCGGCGCCGCTGTCGTCGGCGGCGCGGGCGGCTTGCAGCGCGTCGCGGTAGGCGGTGACGGCCTGTTCGGTGCGGCCCGCCTCCGCGTCGAGGTCGGCGAGGTTGATCAGCGCGGCGGCCCGCTCGCGCGGCAGGCGGCGGCGCTCGGCGACGGTCAGCGCCAGGGTGTGCAGTTCGTAGCGGTCGGCGCGGGTGCCGGGGCCGCGGCTTCCGCCGGCCGGCCCGGGCGCGGCGGCGGGCAGGGCGAGCAGTGCGCGGACCAGCGCGGCGACCAACCGGCGGGCGAGGGTGTCGAGTTCGCCGTCGGCCACCGCGGCGCGGGCGGCGGCCATCAGTGCCGGGCGGCGGGCCAGCAGCCAGCCGGCCGCGGCGGCGGGCGAGGCGAACCGGACGGTGGCCGGCAGCGCGTCCGTGCCGCCCTCGCGCGCCAGTGCCGCCCGGCATGACTCCAGCAGCCTTACGGTCCGCTCCAGCATCCGCGCCCGGGCCAGCCGGATGTCCTGCGGGCGGTCGCTGCCGGCCAGCAGGGCCCGCAGCAGCTCTTCGAGGCAGCCGGGCACCCGGTACAGCCCGTCGGCGGGGCCGCGCACCAGCAGCGCGGCGTCGGCCAGGCCGGCGAGGGCGCGCTCGGCGGCGTCCACCGCGCAGCCGGCCAGCGCGGAGGCGACCTGGGCGTCGATGCTGCCGGCCGGGGCGAGCACGAGGCTGCGCAGCAGGCGGGCGACCGGCGCCGGGAGGATGCCGTACGCGGCCCGGAAGGCCCGCAGCAGCTCGGGCGGAGCGCTGGGGCGGCGTACGGGGCCGGGCTGTTGGGGAGCCGCGCCGCCGCCCTCCTCGGCCGGGCCCGGGCCGTCCGGGGCGGGCGCCGGGGCCGGGGCCGGGGGTGCCGGCGGGGCGGCAGGGGCGGGCGGGGTGCCGGGGAGGGCGCGCAGCCGCGCGGTCGCCTCGGACAGCGGCATGCGCGGCTGGGCCGCGAGCCAGGCGGCGGCCAGCCGCAGCGCGGTGGGGTGCCCGGCCAGTTCCTGGACGAGTGCCTCGGCGGCCCGCGGGTCGTTGGTCAGGCGGGTGCGGCCGGTGGTGTGGGCGATCAGTGTCAGGGAGGCGGGGGCGTCCAGGCCGCCGAGGGCGCAGGGGCGGACGTCGGGGACGCCGGTCAGCGGGCCGTCCGCGGTCGCCACGACCAGGCTGCCGGGCGCGTCGGGCAGCAGCGCGGCGAGCTGGTCGGCGCGTGCCACGTCGTCGAGGACCAGCAGCAGGCGGCGCCCGGCGGTTGCCTTGCGCAGCGCGGCCACCGGGTCCTCGGCCGGTTCGGCGCCGCCGCTGCCGGGCGACGGCTGCCCGGGCACCGCGGGGCGGGCGGCGGGGGGCACCCGGGCGGCCAGGGCCCCCAGTAGCGCGCGGGCGACTCTCTCGGCGGGCACGGGTTCGCCGTCCGTGCCGGTGAGCCGCGTGAAGAAGCGGCCGTCGGGGTAAGCCGCCGCGACCTCCCGGGCGAGCTTCACCGCCACCTCGGTGCGACCGGCGCCGGGCCGGCCGACCACCAGCAGCACCCGGCCGCGGTCCGGCTGTTTCCGGCCCGCCGCGGCAAGCCCGGGCCGTACGATGTCGGCCCGCAGCTGGGCGAGTTCGCGCTCCCGGCCGGTGAAGTACGGTGCCGGCTCGGGCAGTGGGCGCACCACGGCGCCGCTGTCCGGTTCGGTGGCCGGCGGGGCCTGGGGCGGTGCCGCGGCGGGCGGGTGCGGGGGCCGCGGCGGGGCCGCTGGGGCCGGAACGGGTGCGGCCGCGGTCGCCGTGTGCGTGCCGGGCCGGGGCCGTACGGCGCGGGCCTCGGCACTGCCGTCCGGTGCGGCCCCGGGCGCCGGCTCGGGCGCCCGGGCGGGCGGCCTCGGCAACTGGACCCGCGCTTCGCCCGGCTCGGCCCCTTCCGCCGCCGGTCGCGGCCCCTCCGGCGCCTCGGGCTCTCCGGCGGACTCCTCAGCCTCTCCGGCCGCCTCGGCCTCTTCCGCCGCCGGTTCGGCGTCCTCCCCGGGCAGCTCGCGTCCCCGCGCGGCCGCACCCTCTTCCGGGTCCGGGTCGGGCGTGCGCTCGGGGTCCGCGGGGCGGCCGGTCTCGCCGGTGTTCCCCGCAGGGGACCGCCACGGGTCGAGGGCCTGGTCCGGCACGGGCGCGCTCCCGGAGGTGAGGTGGTGCCCCGGGAAGGGGGCGCGTCGAGCCTAGTTCACGCCGGGCCCCACGCCCCCGGGCCCGTGGCCGACGGCGGCGCCAATGATCACCCTTTCAGATCACCCCGCGCCCTCGGACCGCTGCCCTTCACACCCCGTTTCCCGCATCCTGCTCCCTGCTCTCTGCCGCGGACGGCTCCGCTACGCGGTGAACGGCCGCGCCGGCCACGGCGCCTCGGCCGGCCGCAGGGCGTCCAGCCCGCCGGAGGCGATCGCCGCGTTGAGCGCGAGCACCCCGACCACCAGGCAGCTGTTGTGGAGTTCGCCCGCCAGCACCGCCTGGACCAGCTCGGCCAGCGGCACCCGCGCGTACTCCAGGTCGGCCTCCTCCTCGCTGACCGCGAAGCGCTCGCCGTCCGCGTCGGAGACGCCGCGGGCCAGGAAGACCCGCACCGCCTCGTCGGAGCCGCCGGGGCTGGTGTAGATGTCGGCGAGCACCCGCCAGTCCTCGGCCTTGGCGTGCGCCTCCTCGTACAGCTCGCGCTGGGCGGCGTGCAGCGGGTTCTCACCGGGGATGTCGAGCAGCCCGGCGGGGATCTCCCACAGCTTCTGCCGGACCGGGTGCCGGTACTGCTTGAGCACCAGGACGCGGTCGGCGTCGTCGAGGGCGAGCACCGCGACCGAGCCGGGGTGGACCTGGTAGTCGCGGCTGGCCGTGGAGCCGTCGGGCATCACCACGTGGTCGGTGCGCACACCGGTCTTCTTGCCGGTGAACGGCGTGGCGGTGGCCGTGACCTGCCACTCCTGCGGGGTGTCCTGGAGCATGCTGCGCCTTCCGGGATGTCAGGGAGTCGGATCACCGCCGGCGTACGGGGACGCCGGCGGGGAGTCGGCGGGGACGCCGGTGGGGCGTCAGCGCTTCGCCTGGGCGGCGACCGCGGCCTTGACCAGGCCGGCGAAGAGCGGGTGCGGCCGGGTGGGGCGCGACTTCAGCTCCGGGTGCGCCTGGGTCGCCACCAGGTACGGGTGCACCTCGCGCGGGTACTCGACGTACTCCACCAGCTTGTCGTCGGGCGAGGTGCCGGAGAAGACCAGGCCGGTCTTCTGCTCCAGCTCGGCCCGGTAGGCGTTGTTCACCTCGTAGCGGTGGCGGTGGCGCTCTTCGACGCGGGGCCGGTCGCCGTAGACCTCGCGGACGATGGAGCCCTCGGCGAGCTGCGCGGGGTAGGTGCCCAGGCGCATGGTGCCGCCGAGGTCGCCCTTGCCGTCCACGATGTCGAGCTGCTCGGCCATGGTGGAGATCACCGGGTGGGGGGTGGCCGGGTCGAACTCGGTGGAGTTGGCGTCGGCGATCCCGGCGAGGTTGCGGGCGGCCTCGATCACGATGCACTGGAGGCCCAGGCACAGGCCGAGCAGCGGGATGCGGTTCTCGCGCGCGTAGGTGATGGCGCGGACCTTGCCCTCCACACCGCGGTCGCCGAAGCCGCCGGGCACGCACACCGCGTCGACGCCGGCGAGCTGCGCGGCGGCGCCGGCCGGGGTCTCGCAGTCGTCGGAGGCGACCCACTTGACGGCGACGCGGGCGTTGTTCGCGAAGCCGCCGGCCCGGATCGCCTCGGTGACCGACAGGTAGGCGTCGGGCAGGTCGATGTACTTGCCGACCAGGGCGACGGTGACCTCGTGGGCGGGTTCGTGCACCCGCTTGAGCAGGTCGTCCCACTGGGTCCAGTCCACGTCGCGGAAGGGCAGGTCCAGGCGGCGCACCACGTAGGCGTCCAGGCCCTCGGTGTGCAGGACCTTGGGGATGTCGTAGATGGAGGGGGCGTCGATCGCGGCGACCACCGCGTCCTCGTCGACGTCGCACATCAGGGAGACCTTGCGCTTGATGGCGGTGGGCACCTCGCGGTCGGCGCGCAGCACGATCGCGTCGGGCTGGATGCCGATGTTGCGCAGGGCGGCCACCGAGTGCTGGGTCGGCTTGGTCTTCAGCTCGCCGGACGGGCCGATGTAGGGCAGCAGGGAGATGTGCACCACGAAGACGTTGTCGCGGCCGACCTCGTGGCGGACCTGGCGCACCGACTCCAGGAAGGGCAGCGACTCGATGTCGCCGACGGTGCCGCCGACCTCGGTGATGACCACGTCGACGTCCTCGCCGGCCATCCGCCGGATACGGGACTTGATCTCGTTGGTGATGTGCGGGATGACCTGGACGGTGTCGCCGAGGTACTCCCCGCGCCGCTCCTTGGCGATCACCGTGGAGTAGACCTGGCCGGTGGTGACGTTGGCCGAGCCGGCGAGGTTCACGTCCAGGAAGCGCTCGTAGTGGCCGATGTCGAGGTCGGTCTCGGCGCCGTCGTCGGTGACGAAGACCTCACCGTGCTGGAACGGGTTCATCGTGCCCGGGTCCACGTTCAGGTACGGGTCGAGCTTCTGCATGGTGACGCGCAGGCCGCGTGCCTTGAGCAAGGCGCCGAGGCTGGAGGCGGTGAGCCCCTTGCCCAGCGACGAGGCCACCCCGCCGGTGACGAAGATGTGCTTGGTCGTCGTGGATTTCGGCGCACTGTTCAGCAATGAGGCCAAGAGGGGGCTCCCGTGGTCGCGAGGTGAGTGTCGGGCGGCGCTCGGGTCTGGCGCGCCGCCGCGGCGGTTCAGTGGTTCACAGCCCACCGGCCCACGGGCTACCAGGGTATCAGCGCCGCCGGGCGCGATGGGCGACAGGCGCGGACCGCCGGGGAGTGTGCACCGCGCGACGGCCGCATGGCGATGGTGTGAGGAAACGGTGGCGACCGCGGGGACGCCGGGTGCCGATCGCGTGCCCGGGGCTCGGCGTGCGAGGCTGGACGGCGGGCGCTCACCGCGTCTGCCTGCGGCGACGTCCGCTCCGCGGCCGCCGGGCGGCGGGGCCACCCGACCGGCTCAATGAAGATCAGCGAGAGGCACGCACGGCTCGCTGGGAGGACGTATTCTGCTCGAACGCATTGCGCGAGCGACCGGCACGGCACATCCCCGCCCCCCTCCGGATCACTAGCTCGTCCACAGTTCCAGAGCTGACTCGCCGAAGGAATTGCCCCCATACCGCAAGACCGTCCCAGCGGGGGCGGCGCCGTGTTCGACTGGAGTTTCACGTGGCAGGGCGTATCGAGGACTACGCACTCATCGGTGACATGCAGACCGCCGCACTGGTCTGCAGGGACGGCACCGTCGACTGGCTGTGCCTTCCGCGGTTCGACTCGCCGGCGGTCTTCGCCGGCCTGCTCGGCACCGACCAGCACGGCTTCTGGCGGATCGGCCCGGCCGTGCCCGAGGGTGCGAGGACGCCGGACGCGACGCGCCGCCACTACCGCGGCGAGTCGCTGGTCCTGGAGTCGGAGTGGGACACCGCGACCGGCACCGCCCGGGTGATCGACTTCATGCCGCCGCGCGACGGCGCGCCGCAGGTGATCCGGATAGTGGAGGGCGTCAGCGGCAAGGTGGCCATGCGCTCCTCGCTGCGGATGCGCTTCTCCTACGGCCAGGTGGTGCCCTGGGTGCAGCAGGTCGGGGACCGCACGGTCGCGGTGGCCGGGCCGGACTCGGTCTGGCTGGACACCGATGTCGAGACCTACGGCGAGGACCTGACCACCTACAGCGACTTCACCGTCTCCCCCGGTGACCGGGTCTGCTTCACCATCAGCTGGGAGCCGTCGCACAAGCCGCAGCCGTCGCTGCCCGACCCGCAGGGCTCGCTCGCCGCGACCGAGGACTTCTGGCGCGAGTGGGTCGAGCAGTGCACCTACTCCGGCCCCTACCGCGAGGCCGTGATCCGCTCCCTGATCACGCTCAAGGCCCTCACCTACGGGCCGACCGGCGGGATCGTCGCCGCGCCCACCACCTCCCTGCCGGAGGACATCGGCGGGGTGCGCAACTGGGACTACCGCTTCACCTGGCTGCGGGACGCCGCGATCACCCTGTCGTCGCTGCTGCGCACCGGCTACCGCGAGGAGGCCCGCGCCTGGCGCGAGTGGCTGCTGCGGGCGGTGGCCGGCGACCCGGAGAACCTCCAGATCATGTACGGCATCGCCGGGGAGCGCGAGCTCGGCGAGAACACGCTGCACTGGCTGCCCGGCTACGAGAACTCCTCGCCGGTGCGGATCGGCAACGGCGCCGCGCACCAGCTCCAGCTCGACGTGTACGGCGAGGTCACCGAGGCGCTGCACCTGGGCCACATGACCGGCCTGGCGCGCAACGACTACGCGAGCGTGCTCCAGCTCAAGCTGATCCGCTATCTGGAGAAGCACTGGATGGAGCCCGACGAGGGCATCTGGGAGGTGCGCGGCCCGCGCCGCCACTTCGTGCACTCCAAGGTGATGGCCTGGGTGGCCGTCGACCGCACCGTCAAGCTCATCGAGTCCGGCGAGATCGAGGGCCCGCTGGAGCAGCTGAAGGAACTGCGGGACGAGATCCACTACGACGTGTGCGAGAAGGGGTACGACAAGGAGCGCAACACCTTCACCCAGTCGTACGGCTCGCGCGAGTTGGACGCCTCGCTGCTGCTGATCCCGCAGATGGGCTTCCTGCCCCCGGACGACAAGCGGGTGATCGGCACCATCGAGGCGATCCAGCGGGAGCTGTCCACGGCGGACGGCTTCGTGCTGCGCTACCCCACCTCCAGCGGCGACGCGAGCGGCGAGGAGAACCTCGACGGGCTGCCCGGCGACGAAGGGGCCTTCCTGGCCTGCTCGTTCTGGCTCGCCGACGACCTGGCGATGATCGGGCGGGTGCAGGAGGCGCGGCGGCTCTTCGAGAAGCTGCTCGCCCTGCGCAACGACCTCGGGCTGCTCGCGGAGGAGTGGGACCCGCGGCGCCAGCGCCAGGTGGGGAACTTCCCGCAGGCGTTCAGCCACGTCCCTCTGATCGACACCGCGCTGCGCCTGACCGCCTGCGGCGCGCTGGAGCAGTAGCCCGGCGGACGGCCCCGCGGCCGGGTGGACGGCCCCTGGAATCCCGGCGGTTCAGGGGCCCGCCAGTTCGTCGTAGATGCTGAGGACCTGGGCGACCGTGTCGTCCTCGGTGGGCCAGGTCGCCGCCTGGGCGCGGCCCGCGATCGCCAGGGCGGCCCGGCGCTCGGGGTCGGCGAGCAGGTCCACGACGGCGCGCGCCAGGACGTAGGGGTCGCCGTAGGGCACCAGGTGGGCGGCGTCACCGACGAGTTCGGGGGTGCCGCCGACCGCGGTGGCGACCAGCGGCACCCCGGCGTGCAGCGCCTCCTGCGCGATCAGGGGGCGCCCCTCCCAGCGGCTGGGCAGCACCACCAGGTCGGCGGCGGACAGCAGTTCGGGCACGTCGTCGCGCCGCCCGAGCAGCGCCACCGGCAACTTCTCGGCCTCGACGCGCTGTTCCAGCGCCGCCCGCTGCGGCCCCTCCCCCGCGATCGCGAGCAGCGGCCGCAGTTCGGAGTCGGCCCAGTACGCGGCGGCCGTCAGCAGGAAGTCGTACCCCTTGGCCGGTTCGAGCCGGCCGACGGCCAGCAGCAGCGGCCGCTCCTCGGCGCCGAACTCGGCCCGCACGCGCTGCTTCCTGCGCTCCCCGTCGGCCGGCAGCAGCGGCGGTCTGGGCTGCGGCCGCGGTACGGCCGCCGGCGCCAGCCGCACGTCGCGGGCGCCGTGGCCGCGGGCCCGGTCGACCAGGTCGGAGGAGACCCCGAGCACCACCGTCGCCGCCCGCACCGCCCGGCGCTCCAGCCAGCGGACCATCGGCCCGGCCCGGCCGTCCGCGGGCGTCTCGCCGCCGTGCCAGGTCACCACCAGCGGCACCCTGCGGCCGCCGAGCGCGAGCGCGGAGAGCAACCCGGCCCGCAGGCCGTGCGCGTGGACGACGCCCGCGCCGCTGAAGGCGGTGCGCAGCGCGGCCAGCGCGGGGCCGTCGGCGGCCGCGCTGCGGCCGACGTCGACGGGCAGGAAGCGGGCCCCGCCGGTCCCGAAGCCGTACTCGGTGTCGGTCCCGGCCGGGCCGCAGACGGTGACGTCCACCCCGCGTGCCACGAGCCCGGCGGACAGCGAGCGGACGTGCGCGCCCGCCGCCGCGCCCAGTACGTGCACGGCGTGGAGCTGCCCTTGAAGGGGGTGCGGGCTGCTGCTCACGCGGGAGGGGCTCCTGACTCGGGGTGCGCGGACACGGCCGCGGAAGGCCGCGGGCGAAGGGGGCGCGGCTGCCGGCGCCCGCTCCAGGATGCCAGGCCCTGGCCCGGGCCTGACCGCCCAGGAGGGCGCGAATGCCGCCCGTCCGCGCCCCGGATCACCCGTACGGGTGGGGCGTTCGACCCCAGGCGTCGAACCGGCGTACCACCGGCGCGCTCCAGAACCGCTGCCCCGCCCCCACCCGGTCCCCCACCGCGGCCAGCGCGACCACGACCGCGGCGTGCGCGACCAGCGCGCCGCGCCCGTCGGCGAGCGCGAGTGCCGCGCCCAGCGCCGCACCCAGCGCGTGCGCGCCCGCGTCGCCGAGCATGGTCCGCTCGTGCAGGTCGTCGCCGAGCACCGCGGCGGCCGCGCCGAGCGGCGCGGAGGCGAGCACCGCGCCCGGGCCGCGCCGCAGCAGCCCCGGCAGCCCGGCCGTGATCACCGCCTTCGCGGCGCGGCCGGGCGCCACGTCGGCGAGGTTCACCGCGTGCGCGCTGCCCGCGATGACGACGCCGGCCAGCACCTGGTCGAGCGGCCGGGCCTTGAGCAGCGCGCCCGCGGCCAGGCCCGCCGCGCCGATGCCGAGCAGCTTCACCCCGCCCGAGGTCAGCCGCCGCTCGCGCAACGCGCCCAGGTGGGCGGCGAAGCCGCGCTCGCCGGGGACGCCCTTCTGGTCGTCGTAGGCACCGCACGCGCCGGCCGCGAGCGCCGCGCCGACCGCCGCGATCCGGGCCCGTACGCTCACCCCGCGGGCGGCGGCCATCGCCGTCGCCGCGCCGGCCGCCGCCGCCAGCCCGCCGTACAACTCCACGCCCCGGCCCGCGTAGTTGGTGCGCTGCCACATCCGCGCCTCCACCGGGGGGCGGCGCCGCAGCTGCCGGTAGGCGGCCCTGGTGGCCGCTGCCGCCGACGCGGCGACCGATACGTGCCCGCTGCTCCGGTTCACCGTGTGCGGCTCCTCGCCGTAGTGACTCGCGTTCGTACGCCGCGCCCCTGGCCCGGCCGGGCGTGGCGCTGCGAGGGGCGGGGGCTCAGCGGGACGCCTTGGCCGCGGCGAGGAGTTCCTCGGCGTGGGCGCGGCCCAGCTCCGAGTCCTCCAGCCCGGCGAGCATGCGGGACAGCTCGCGCACCCGGTCCTCGCCTTCGAGGACGGACACGCCGCTGCGCGTGACGGACCCGTCGTTGGTCTTCTCCACCAGCAGCTGCCGGTCGGCGAACGCGGCCACCTGCGGCAGGTGGGTGACGACGACGACCTGGGCGGTGCGCGCCAGCCGGGCCAGCCGCCGGCCGACCTCGACCGCGGCCTTGCCGCCGACCCCGGCGTCCACCTCGTCGAAGAGGTAGGTGGGCACCGGGTCGGACCCGGCGAAGACCACCTCGACGGCGAGCATCACCCGGGACAGCTCGCCGCCCGAGGCGCCCTTGGCGATCGGGCGCGCCGGGGAGCCCGGGTGCGGGGCGAGTTGCAGTTCGACCTCGTCGGCGCCGGTGGGCCCGTAGAGCACCGCGCGGCCGCCGACCTCCACGCCGGCGTCCGGGTCGGCCGCCTCGGTCTGGCGGATGCCGACGGTGACGCGGGCGTGCGGCATCGCCAGTTCGGCGAGTTCCGCGGTCACGGCGACCGCGAACCGCTCGGCGGCCTCCGTACGGGCGTCGGTCAGGCGCTGGGCGAGCGCGCCGAGTTCGGCGCGCAGCGCGTCGCGTTCGGCGGTCAGTTCGGCGATCCGGTCGTCGTCGCCCTCGAGTTCGTCCAGCCGGGCGGCGCTGCGCCGGCCCCAGGCGAGGACCGCGTCGATGCCGCCGCCCTCCGCCGTGTCGGCGGCGTCGGTGCCGTACTTGCGGACCAGGTGGGCCAGGACGGACCGCCGCTCCTCGACGGCGGCCAGCCGCAGCGGGTCCGCGTCGAGGTTGTCGGCGTATCCGGCCAGCTCCCCGGCGACGTCCCCGGCGAGGATGCCGATCTCGCCGAGCCGGGCCGCGAGGTCGGCGAGCACCGGGTCATGGGCGCTGACCGCGTCCAGGGCGCGCTGGGCGGCCGCCACCAGGGTGCCCGCGTCGACGCCCTCGGGGTCCTCGGGGTTGCCGGCCAGGCCCGCGTGCGCGAGCGTGGCCGCGGCGGCCAGCGCCTCGGCGTTGCCCAGGCGCTCGGCCTCGGCGGCCAGTTCGGTGTCCTCGCCCGGCAGCGGCTCGGCCGCGGAGATCTCCTCCACGCCGAACCGCAGCAGGTCCGCCTCCTGGGCGCGTTCCCGGGCGCGGGTGGTGAGCTCGTCGAGCTGCTCGGCGACCTCGCGCAGCCGCCGGTAGGCCGCGCCGTACGTCGCCAGCGGGCCGGCGACGGCGTCGCCCGCGTACCGGTCCAGGGCCTCGCGCTGCCGCGCCGGGCGCAGCAGCCCCTGCTGGTCGGTCTGGCCGTGCACCGCCACCAGTTCGTCGGCGAGTTCGCCCAGCAGGCCGACCGGCACCCCGCGGCCGCCGACGTGCGCGCGGGACCGGCCCTCGGCCGACACCGTACGGCTGATCAGCAGCGCGCCGTCGTCCAGTTCGGCACCCGCCTCAGCGGCCCGCACCGCGGCCGGCGCCTGCGGGTCGAGGCCGATCCTGCCCTCGACCACCGCCTGTTTGGCGCCGATCCGCACCAGCGCCGGGTCGGCGCGGCCGCCGAGCAGCAGCCCCAGGCTGGTGACGACCATGGTCTTGCCCGCGCCGGTCTCGCCGGTCACCGCGGTGAAGCCGGGGGACAGCTCCACCACGGCATCCTCGATGACTCCGAGCGACCGAATCCGCATTTCCTCCAACACGGATACGACCATACGAGGTTTCGGCTGGCCGTGGGACCGCCCGGGGTACCCGTTCGCATGAGTCGGGGGTACCGACCGCACCGGACCACCCCGGTGGGTCAGGGCACGACGACCCCGCGCCAGCCGGAGACGGGCAGTGCGAACTTCGCCACCAGGCGGTCGGTGAACGAGGCGTGGTGCAGCCGGGCCAACCGGACCGGTACGGCGCCGCGCCGCACCTCCACCCGGGCACCGGGCAGCAGTTCGACGGTGCGCCGCCCGTCGCACCACAGCACCCCGTACTGGGACTGCGGCTGCACCTCGACCGCCAGCACCGACCGCGGCGAGGTGACCAGCGGCCGGGCGAACAGCGCGTGCGCGCTGATCGGCACCATGAGCAGCGCCTCGACCTCCGGCCACACCACCGGCCCGCCGGCGGAGAACGCGTAGGCGGTGGAGCCGGTCGGCGTGGCGCACACGACGCCGTCGCCGCCGAACCCGGAGACCGGGCGGCCGTCGACCTCGGTGACGACCTCCAGCAGGCGTTCGCGGGACGCCTTCTCCACCGACGCCTCGTTGAGCGCCCAGTCGGTGTGGACGATCCGGCCGTCGTTGCGCACCAGGACGTCGAGGGTCATCCGCTCCTCGACCTCGTACTCCTTGGTGACGACCCGGTCCACGACCTTGTCGAGGTCGTCCCGCTCGGCCTCGGCGAGGAAGCCGACCCGGCCGAGGTTGACGCCGAGCATCGGCACCCCGGAGGCGCGGGCGAACTCCGCGCCGCGCAGCAGGGTGCCGTCACCGCCCAGCACGATGATCAGTTCGCAGCCCTGGACCGAACCCGGACCGACCTCGCCGACGAGTTCGACGGCGGGCGGCAGCGGCAGGTCCGCGGCCTCGTCCTCCAGCAGCCGCACCCCGATGCCGCAGCGCATCAGCCCGTGCACCACCCGCTCGGCGCTGCGGATCGCCGACTCGCGGCCGGTGTGGGTCAGCAGGAAGACGGTGCGGCCGGCGGCCGCGGACCCGTCCGCCGGATCGGCGGCAGCCGCGGGCACGGACGCGGCCCCGGACCCGGGCTCGGACCCGGCCTCGGACGCGGATTCGGACGTATTGGACAGCTCGCTCATCGGGGCCCCTCCGCCACAGCACGGTCGACTTCGGCCGGGTCCAGCGCGGGGGCGCCGGAGCGCAGCCACAGAAAGTACTCCACGTTCCCGGACGGGCCGGGCAGCGGGCTGGCGGTGACGCCGAGCGCTCCCAGCCCGAGTACGGCGGCCTGCTCGGCCACCTTCCGCACGCTCTCGGCGCGCAGTCGGCTGCTGCGGACCACGCCGCCGCTGCCCAGCCGCTCCCGGCCCACCTCGAACTGCGGCTTCACCATCAGCACCAGGTCCGCGTCCGGCGCGGCGCACCGCACCAGCGCGGGCAGCACCAAGCCGAGCGGGATGAACGACAGGTCGCCGACGACGAGGCCGACCGGCCGGCCGTCGATCGCCTCCAACGTCAACTCCCGTACGTTGGTGCGGTCCTTGACGGTGACCCGGTCGTCGCTCTGGAGCGACCAGGCGAGTTGGCCGTAGCCGACGTCCACCGCGACCACCTCGGCGGCGCCCGCGCGCAGCAGCACGTCGGTGAAGCCCCCGGTGGAGGCCCCGGCGTCCAGGGCGCGGCGCCCGGCCACGGTCAGGCCGCGCGGGGTGAAGGCGGCCAGCGCACCGGCCAGCTTGTGGCCGCCGCGCGAGACGTAGTCCGGGTCGCCGTCGTCCTTCGCGACGACCAGGGCCGCGCTGGTCTCCACCTGCGTGGCCGACTTGGTCGCGGTCGCCCCGGCCACGGTCACCCGGCCTGCGGCGATCAACTGCCCGGCGTGCTCGCGGGAGCGCGCGAGTTTCCGGCGCACCAGCTCAGCGTCGAGTCGGCGTCGTGCCACGTACGGTTCAGCCCCTGTTCTCGTCCAGCGCGGTCAGTGCGTTCCGCAGTCCTGCGTGCACATCTTCGTAGACCTCGATGTGCGCGTCGGTGGGGAGCGCGTCCGCGTCCCGCAGCCGCTCAACCGCGGCGTCGACGTCAGCATTCCCCGTCGCCTCGACCGCCACCCCCAACGGCTCCACCCGCTGCGAGGCTTCGGCCGCCCCGCCCGGCTCCTCGCTCGGGGCCGGGGCGGTCTGCTGCGCCGCGGGCGGCTCCGCCGGGGGGTGGGGGTGCGGGTCGAGTCCCGGCAGATCGTAGCTTTCACTCATCGCCCGTGCCCTTTGGGGTGGCGGGCGTCCCCGTACCGCCGGACCCCGCCGCCGGGGTGCGCTTGGCGGGGGCCTTCCTGGCCGGGGTGCTCTTCGCGGCCGCGGTCTTCTTGGCGGCGGCCTGCTTGGCGGGCGTCGTCTTCGCGGGGGCCTTCTTGGCGGGCGTCTGCTTCGCCGGTGTTTGCTTCGCCGGTGTGGGCCGTGCGGCGGTCTCCTCCGCGGGGGAGCCCGTGGTTGCTGCCTTCTTGGCGGCCGTCTTCTTGGGCGCGGCCTGCTTCGCGGGTGCCTGCTTCGCGGCGGTCTTCTTGGCTGCGGTCTTCTTGGCTGCCGTCTTCTTCGCTGCCGGTGCGGCCTTCTTCGCCGGTGCGGGCTTCGCGGACGCGGGCTTCCCGGGCGCGGCGGTCCTGCGGGGGTTGGCGACCGAGGTGGGGGCCGGTTCGGTGTCGACCCGGACGTGTTCGACGGGTGGCGCCGCAGGCGGGGTGCGCTGCGCCCGTTCCTTGGCGGTGGCGGTGGGGGTGGGAGCCGGGGCCCGGGTACGGCCCGCGCCCGGGGCGCCGTCCGGACCGGTGTCGGCCCCGGGCTGCTCCAGGTTCCTGATCCGGCGCTCCAGCGCCTCCAGGACGACGCCGACCTTGGTGACCTCGTCGGCGAGCCGGCCGACTCGGCTCATCGCCTTGTCGACCTCCTCGCGGACGATGCCGAGCAGCAGGTCGCGGTTGGCCCGGCCGGAGGCGACCAGCTCGTCCGCGAGGGTCTGCACCTCCTGCGGGATGGCCGCGCCGATCCGCTCCTGGAGGGCCGCCGGGTCGATACCCGCCTGGTCGAGCATCTCCCGTGCGGCCTCTGCCGCACGGCGGCGGGTGGCCTCGGTCAGGCCGCCCGCGATCTGCAGACAGGTACGCAGCGCGTCCCGCATCGCTCACACTCCTCGCCTCGCCGTCGGCGCATGTCGCCGCCCACTGGTGCACGCGGTGACGACGCTACCTCTTTCCGTCGCCGCTCCCCGAGCGCGGGCCCTGCGGTACCGTCATCCGGACGTACCGACCACCGGGAGACATCTCAGCCGATGGCCACCATCGAGGAGTGCCGCAGCGCGCTCGACACCCTTGCGGCGAACCTCGCGAAGGCCGAGGGCGCCGTCCGCGACGCCACCGCCCTGGAACGCTCGCTGAGCTGCCACCTCACGGACCTGGACGTCACCTTCGCCGGCAAGCTGGCGGGCAGCAGCATCCAGGACGTGGTGACGGTGCCGGGCGCCCCCCGGCAGAAGGCGCAGATCCGGCTGGCGATGACCGGCGACGTGCTGGTCGGGCTGGTCGGCGGCGAGTTGAACTTCGCGAAGGCGTGGGGCTCCGGCCGGGTCAGGGTGCAGGCGAGCCTGCGGGACCTGCTGAGGCTGCGCTCGCTGCTGTAGCGCCACCGCCCCGGTCCGTGCGGTCCTCCGCGCCGTCTTCGGCCGTGGCCGTACGGTCCTCGTCCCCCTCTGCCGCGTCCGTACGCTCCTCGTCGCCTTCGGCCGCGTCATCGGTCTTGGCCGCCGCGCGCCGGGCGGCGGGCACCACCAGGGGCGTGCCGCTCTCCGGGTCGTCGATGATCCGGCACCGCACCCCGAAGACGCGCTCGACCAGTTCGGTGGTGAGGATCTCGGCGGGCGGGCCCTGGGCCTCGATCCGGCCGTCCTTCATGGCGATGAGGTGCGTGGCGTAGCGGGCGGCCTGGTTGAGGTCGTGCAGGACCGCGACGAGGGTGCGGCCGTGCTGCTCGTGGAGTTCGGCGCACAGGTCGAGGACGTCGATCTGGTGCTGGATGTCCAGGAAGGTGGTCGGCTCGTCGAGGAGCAGCAGCGGGGTCTGCTGGGCGAGGGCCATCGCGATCCAGACGCGTTGCCGCTGCCCGCCGGAGAGTTCGTCGACAAAGCGATCGGCGAGGGCGTCGATGCCGGTGGCGGCCATCGACTCGTCGACGATCCGCTCGTCCTCGGGCGACCACTGCCGCAGCAGGCCCTGGTGCGGGTAGCGGCCGCGGGCGACCAGCCCGGAGACGGTGATGCCGTCGGGCGCGACCGAACTCTGCGGGAGCAGGCCGAGGGTCCTGGCCACGGCCTTCGCCGGGAGGGAGCCGATCGCGTGCCCGTCGAGCAGCACCCGGCCCTGCGCCGGCCTGAGCAGCCGGGACAGGGCGCGCAGCAGGGTGGACTTGCCGCACGCGTTGGGGCCGACGATGACGGTGAAGGAGCGGTCGGGTATCGCGACCGAGAGGTCCTCCGCGATGACCCGCTGGTCGTAGCCGAGGGTGACGGACTCGGCGGTGAGGCGGGAGCCGCCGGACGGTTCGCCGTCCTGGCCGCGGCCCGGCGTCTTCGCGGTGGCGGTTGTCGACTTGTCGGTGCCGCGGAACATCCGGCGGAACCCCTTTCCCGGTCGGGCCGTCGCCGGCCGCGCTGACTGCTTGCCGCTCATATCCGCCCCGCTTTCCGCTCGCTGACCAGCAGCCACAGCAGGTAGCCGCCGCCGAGCACCCCGGTGGCCACGCCGACCGGCACCTCGCCCGTCCCGAAGGCGCGCTGGGCGGCCCAGTCGGCGGCCACCAGCAAGGTCGCGCCCATGAGGGCGGAGGGCACGAGGGCGACGCCGGGCGAGCGGGTCAGGCGGCGCGCCAGTTGGGGTGCGGTGAGCGCGACGAACGAGATCGGGCCCGCGGCGGCGGTCGCGGAGGCGGTGAGCAGCACCGCCGCCAGGACCGTGACGAGCCGGACGCGCTCGACGCGTACACCCAGCGCGCTGGCGGCGTCATCACCCATCTCGGTGATCCTCAGCGCGCGTCCGCTGATGACGAGGGTCGGCATGAGGACGACGGCCGCGCCGAGCAGCGGCCACGCCTGCGACCAGTCGCGGCCGTCCAGCGACCCGGTGATCCACACCACGGCCCGGGCCGCGTCCACGATGTCCGCCTTGACCAGCAGGTAGCTGTTGACCGCCGACAGCACCGCGGACGCGCCGATGCCGACCAGCACCAGCCGGTAGCCGTGCACGCCGCGCTTCCACGCCAGCAGGTACACCGCGATCCCGGTGAGCAGCCCGCCGGCGACCGCGCCGATCGCGACCTGGTACGAGGAGCCCTTGAGCAGCACGATCACGATCAGCGCGCCGGCCGCCGAGCCCTGGCCGAAGCCGATGACGTCCGGGCTGCCCAGCGGGTTGCGGGAGACGGTCTGGAAGGCGGCGCCGGCCATGCCCAGGCTCGCGCCGACCAGCAGCGCCACCACGACCCGCGGCAGCCGCAGTTGGCGCACGATGAAGTCCTGCCCGGCGTCGCCGTGGCCGGTGAGGCTGCGCACCACGTCGAGCGGGGCGATGTGGTAGTCGCCGGTGCCGATGAGCACCACGGAGATGGCCAGCGCGACCACCAGCAGGCCCGCGCAGACCAGCAGCGAGCGCCGGTCGACCGGCAGCGAGAGGTGGCCTCGGCGCAGCACGGTCCGGTGCGGGGCCGTGCTCCGGCCGGGGGTCCGGGTCAGGGTCCGGCTCACAGTTCGGCCATCCTTCGGCGTCGGACCAGCGCGATGAAGACGGGGCCGCCGATGACGGCGGTGACGATGCCGACCTGGAGTTCGGCGGGCCGGGTGACGACCCGTCCGATGACGTCGGAGCCGAGCAGCAGCACCGGCGAGAGCACCGCGGCGTAGGGGATGATCCAGCGCATGTCGGGGCCGGTGATGCCGCGCACCACGTGCGGCACCATCAGGCCGACGAAGACGATCGGCCCGCACGCGGCGGTCGCGGCGCCGCACAGCAGGGTGATCGCGGCCATCACCAGCACGCGGGTGCGGGTGAGTTTCGCGCCGAGGCCGCGCGCTGTGTCGTCGCCGAGCGCGACCGCGTTCAGCGGGCGGGCGGTGGCCAGGGCGAGCACCGCGCCGACCGCGAGGAAGGGCGCGACGTCCCGCACGGTGGACATGTTCGCCGAGGCGAGCGAGCCGACCTGCCAGAAGCGCATCCGGTCCAGGGCGACCTTGTCGGTGAGTTCGACGGCGGTGGTCCAGCCCTGGAGCAGCGCGGTGATGGCGGTGCCGGCGAGCGCGAGCCGTACCGGGGTCGCCGAGCGGCTGCCGCCGATGGCGTAGACGAGCACGGAGACCACCGCGGCGCCCACCAGCGCGAACCAGACGTAGCCGGTGGTGGAGGTGACCCCGAGGAAGCTGATCCCGGAGACCACGGCGGCGGCCGCACCGGCGTTGACGCCGAGCAGGCCCGGGTCGGCGAGCGGGTTGCGGGTCAGCGCCTGCATGGCGGCCCCGGCGACACCGAGCGCGGCGCCGACGACCAGGCCGAGTACGGTACGGGGCAGCCGCAGTTTGCGGATGACCACGTCGTCGTCCGTGCCGGTGTAGTGGAACAGGCCGTGCCACACGTGGCCGACGGGCACGTTCCGCGCGCCGATCGCGATGCTCGCCACCACCACGAAGGCGAGCAGCCCGACGGCCAGCAGCAGCCCGGCGGCCCGGCGCGCGTCGGCGCGCGCGACGCTGCCGCGCGCTGGGGCGGACGGGGGCCCGGTGTCCGCCTGGGGCGGGGAGTGTCGGTCGACCAGCACGGACTTAGGTTAGCCTACCCTCGCCAGTCCACTTCGAGCAGAGCGGTAGCCCCATGCACGCGTCCCGTTTCGCCCCAGTCTCCGAACCGTCGCGCCGAGGGGTGCTCGCCGCGGGCGGGTCCGTCGGTCTCGGCGCGCTGCTGGCCGCGTGCGGCGGGTCGTCCGGCTCCGGCTCCGACACCGCCGCGGCCTCCTCCGGCGGCAAGGACACCAAGGCCGGCGGCCCTTGGAGCTTCACCGACGACCGCAAGAAGACCGCCAAGGCCGACCGCATACCCGCGAACCTCGTCGCCTACACCGGCACCGCCGCGGCCCTGCGCGACTACGGCGTCGAGTGCACCGGCGTCTTCGGCCCGACCACCCTCAAGGACGGCTCGCCCGACCCGATGGCCGGCGACCTCGACGTGAAGAAACTCACCGTGATCGGCAACACCTGGGGCGAGTTCAACATCGAGAAGTACGCCGCCCTGAACCCCGGCCTGCTCGTCAGCCACATGTACCAGGCCCCCACGCTCTGGTTCGTCCCCGACGACAGCTCCGCGAAGATCCTCGCCCTGGCGCCCAGCGTCGGCATCAACGTCGCCGGGGTCCCCCTCACCACGCCGCTCCAGCGCTACGCCGAACTCGCCGCGTCCCTGGGCGCCGACATGGCCGCCGGCACCAACGCCGCCCAGAAGGCCCGCTTCGAGAAGTCCTCCGCCGCCCTGCGCGCGGCCGTCAAAGCGCACCCCGGCATCACCGTCATGGCCGGCTCGGCGAGCGCCGACTCGCTGTACGTCTCCACCCCCGCCGCCGCCTCCGACCTGCGCTACTACCAGAGCCTCGGGGTGGACTTCATCGTCCCGAACCAGGTCAAGGGCGGCTTCTTCGAGACGCTGAGCTGGGAGAACGCCGACAAGTACCAGGCGGACATCATCATGCTCGACAACCGCACCGCCACCCTCCAGCCCAAGGACCTCACCGGCAAGCCCACCTGGACGAAGCTCCCTGCGGTCAAGGGCGGCCAGGTCGTCGGCTGGCCCAGCGAGCCGATCTTCTCCTACGCCAAGTGCGCCGACCGGATCGACGCCCTCACCCACGCCATCACCTCCGCGAAGAAGCTGGTCTGACACCGTGAACGACCGCCCCGTGAACGAGCGCCCGTACCAGTTCTTCCACCCGCGGGTCGTGCGCACCCGGCAGCTGTCCCCCACGCTGCGCCGCGTCGTGCTCGGCGGCGCCGGCCTCGCCCGGATCGTCACCGGCGGCCGCGACCAGCGCGTCAAGCTCTTCCTGCCGCGCCCCGGCCAGTCCGCGCCCGTCCTGCCCAAGGTCCTCGACGACGACTGGTACGCCCGCTGGCGCGGCCTCGACCCGGACCTGCGCGGCGTGATGCGCACCTACACCGTCAGCGCCGTCCGGCCGCAAACCGCCGAACTCGACATCGACTTCGCCCTGCACGGCGACCTCGGCCCGGCCTCCCGCTGGGCCGCGCGGGCCTGCCCCGGCGACCGCGTCGCGCTGCTGGCACCCGTCGTCGAGGACAACGGCGGCATCGAGTTCCGCCCGCCGGCCGGCACCGGCTGGGTGCTGCTCGCCGCCGACGAGACCGCGCTCCCCGCGGTGGCGAACATCCTCGCCGCGCTCCCCGCCGGACTGCCGGTCCGCGCCTTCGTCGAGGTCGGCCACCCCGACGACCGCCGCCACCTGCCCACCCGGGCCGACGCCCGCGTCACATGGCTGGTCCGCGCCGGCCACGACCGCACCACACCCCTGCTGGACGCCGTACGCGCCACCGCCGCCCCCGACGGGGCCGCGCCCTACGCGTGGCTGGCCGGCGAGGCCGGCTGCGTACGGGCGCTGCGCCGCCACCTGGTGACCGAGCGCGGAATGGACCGCAAGGCGGTCTCGTTCACCGGCTACTGGCGCCAGGGCCGCACCGAGGACGACCTGCTCCGCGCCGCCGTCGCCGCGGCCGAGGCGCAAGCACAGACGGCCGCCGCCTGACCGCCGCCGGGCACCGCCCGGCCGCCCTCACCCCGCCCACCGCCCGGTGAAGAAGGCCAGCGCCAGCACGGTGCCCAGCGGCCCGGCCACCGCGAAGTAGGCGGTGCGCAGCCGCGGCCGGACCGCAGTCGCCGCGCACAGCGACGTCCACAGCGGCCACCACAGCAGCGCCGCCCGCGGGATCGACATGTACCAGTACGACGTGCCCAGCGCCCACAGGCTCAGCCCGACGTACACCCCCTCCGCCCACCGGCGCCGCACCAGCAGGAACACCAGCAGCACCGTCCCGGCGGCCATCGCGACCAGTTCGGCCTGGAACATCACCGCGTACCCCGTGCCCTGGGTGTGCCCGAACGCCGCGGTCCACGTGTGGTGCCAGGCGCTCCACGGACTGTGGAACTGCCGCGCCCAGCCCCGGTCCTCCGCGTCCTTCCACGCCAGCCAGTCGCCGGTACGCGAGTGCAGGTAGGCGCTGTACAGCAGCGGCGGCAGCGCGGGCAGCGCCAGCCACGGCAGCGGGCGCAGGTCGCGCGGCCGCCGCACCGCCACCAGCAGCTGGACCACGAGCGCCGCCACCAGGAACAGCCCGGACACCCGCACCGTGCACGCCAGGCACGCCAGCACCGCCGCCCGCCCCCACTCCTCCCGGCGGGCCGCGAGCCACGCGGGCAGCGCCAGCGCCAGGAACAGCGACTCGGTGTAGCCCGCGGCGAGGAACACCGCACACGGCGACAGCAGGAACAGCGCGGCCGTCCGCCGCGGCGCGCCCGCACCCGGCTGGTCCAGCCCGGCTATCCGCCCCAGCGCCACCACCGCGACCGCGCCGGCGGCGAAGGAGACGGTCAGCCCCGCCGCCGTCCAGTCGCCGATCACCGTGTGCACCGCCCGCAGCACCAGCGGGAAGCCGGGGAAGAACGCCTCCCGGTTGTCCCAGCCGACCTGGCCGGGGCCCGGCGCGCCCGCCGGGAAGTAGCCGTCCCGCGCGATGTGCAGGTAATACGCCCAGTCCCACTGCTGCCACGGCGCGAGGACCGCCGCCGGGTGGCGGCTGTCCCCGTCGGCCGGGAAGAGCCAGCGGGCGCAGTACTCCGTGCCCCACAGCCCGGCCCGCGTCAGGACGTACAGCCACAGCACGTCGCGGTCGGCACGCGTCAGCCGGCCGGTGAAGCGCCGCACCGAGAAGGGGCGCCGGCGCCGCGCACCAGGGCGCTCCGGCTCGGACTCGGCCGCCTCGACGGTCGGCAGGGCAGGGGAGATCGTCATGAACGGACCTTTCGGGCTGCGTCCGGACGTACGGCACCGCGCCCTGGCGGCCGGGGCGCGCGGGCGGGGGCGGTGCGGGATATCGGGATCAGGATGCGAAGCCGTCGATCGGAAGCGGGCGTTCGGGATACGGGGGTACGGGTGTGCGGGCAGCGGGCGCTCAGGGCGCCGTGGTCCGCGGGTAGGCCGGTGTGGTGCTCGCCGGGGAGGACGGCAGCCCGGTGGCACCGTCCGCGGCGCCGGTGCCCCGCACGCTGGTCGTGGTCGAGGGCGCCCGGGACAGCGTGGTGCCGGCCGGGTCCGCGCCGCGCACCGGGCCGCTGCTCGCGGTGCCCGGCGCGGTGGCGGACCCGCCCCCGCCGCTGCTCGTGCTGCCGGGCGGTACGGAGCCGCCGCCGCGCGGCAGCGCCGAGACCAGCCCCGCGGCTGTTCCGGCGAGCACCACGGACAGCGCGGCCGCGGCCACCGCCGCACGCCGTCGGCGCCGCGCCGCTCCCCGCGCCCGGACCTCCGCCGGCGGCGCGGAACGCGTCCTGGCCTGCCCGTCGGCGGCGGCCGACTTGAACAGGGCGCGCAGCGGCTCGTCCGGACCATCAGGACCATCAGGACCGGACCCGCCGAAGGGCCCCGGCAGGCCGCCCAGGTCGTCGAAGTCGCCGTGCGCGTCGCGGTGTTCAGGCACCGGAAGCCTCCTCGTGCCGCGGATCGTTCAGGAGGTGGGCGAGCGCCGAGCGGCCCCGGACCAGATGCGTCTTGACGGTGCTCACCGACACCCCGGTCTCCGCCGCGATCTGGTCCACACTCAGATCGCAGACGTAGTGCAGGGTCAGCGTGCGGCGCTGCTTCGGCGGCAGCTCGCGCAGCGCCTCCACCAGCACCACCGGCTCCGGCCCAGGACCCTCCGCAGTTACCGGCGGCCCGGTCCGGTGCCATGCCTCCGCGGTACGCCGCCGGCCCCGCCAGCGGCTCACCGCCAGCCGCCACGCGACCGTACGCACCCAAGCCTCCGGGCGTGCGTCGGACCGCAGTTGGCGCCGCCGGCTCCAACCGCGGACGAACGCCTCCTGCACGACGTCCTGCGCCTCTTGGTGATCGCCGAGCATCACGTACAACTGGCCGGTCAGCCGACCGACCGTCTGCGCGTAGAACTCCTCGAACTCCTCGACGGTCAACGATCGCTCCCGGGTCTGCTCGGTCTCACCGGGCATACGCTCGTCGGGCCCGATCCGGTCTACACCGCGTGCGACATCGCGACGTGACCTGCGTCATAGGGTGGATGCTCGGGGCGGCGCCGGACGCACCACCGCCCGCGGTGCCCGGCCCGACGGCGCTCTACAGCCCCAGCCGCCCGACCGCCTTCCCCGCGTCCAGGCCGCAACTCCCCTCGCCCGCACTGCTCCAGGCCGCCCCGCACAGCGCCCGCAGCCCGTCCAGCGGGTCGCCGTCGCCCTCCACCGCGAGCACCCCGCCCGCGGCCGACGCACTCCACCCCCCGCACACGGCGGCCCCCGCCGCACCCACCTCCACCGGCGGCTGCGCCACCAGCAACTCCCGCAGATCCCGCCCGACATACGTGGGCCGGTGCTTCGGCTCGGCCGCCAGCAGCGCCGCCGGGTCGGTCACCCCCGTCAGCACCAGCAGCGAGTCCACCCCGCCCGCGAACGCCCCCTCGATGTCGGTGTCCAGCCGGTCCCCCACCACCAGCGGCCGCCGCGCGCCGGTACGCAGCACCGTCTCCCGGTGCATCGGCGGCAGCGGCTTGCCCGCCGCCTGCGGGTCACCGCCCGTCGCGATCCGCACCGCCTGCACCGCGGCGCCGTTGCCCGGCGCGATGCCCCGCCCGCTCGGGATCGTCAGGTCCGTGTTCGACGCGAACCACGGCACCCCCCGGTTCACCGCGTACGCCATCTCCGCCAGCTGGGACCACCGCAGGTCCGGACCGTACCCCTGCACCGCCGCCACCGGGTCGTCGTCCGCGGAGTCCACCGGGACCAGGCCGCGCTCGCGCAGCGCCACCATCAGCCCCTCCCCGCCCACCGCGAGCACCTTCGCACCGGCCGGCACCTGGTCCGCGATCAGCCGCGCCACCGCCTGCGCCGAGGTGATCACGTCGTCCGCCCCCGCCGGGACCCCCAGCCTCGTCAGATGCTCGGCGACCGCGTCCGGCGTACGCGAGGCGTTGTTGGTGACGTAGGCGAGGTGCATGCCCTGCCGCCGCGCGGTGCCCAGCGACTCCACCGCGTGCGCGATCGCCTCCCCGCCCGCGTACACCACGCCGTCGAGGTCCAGCAGCGCGGTGTCGTACGCCGTGTCCAGCGGCTCGTCGCTGCGGTGCGGGCTGGTGCGGTACGTCATGGCGGGGCTCGCTCCTCGTCGGTGGGCTACCCCTCGATCATCCCCCATGCCGATCGGCCCCGGCGCCGCGAGGGCGTCGTAGCATGCGCGGATGACCGACACCGATCAGGACCACCCGCGGGGCCCTCACCTGGCGCCGTTCCGCGGGCTGCGCTTCGTACGGGAGCACGTCGGCAGCCTGGCCGCCGTCACCTCGCCGCCGTACGACGTCGTGGTACGCCCCGACGGCCAGCGCCATCTGGAGACCGCCGACCCGTACAACGTGGTCCGGCTGATCCTCCCGGACGCCACCACCCCCGACGCCCGGCACCGCAAGGCCGCCCGCACCCTGGCGACCTGGCTCGACCGCGGGGTCCTCGCCCAGGACCCGGCCCCCGCCCTCTACGTCTACGAGCAGCGCGACGGCGACCACCTCCAGCGCGGGGTGATCGGCGCCCTGCGGCTCAGCGGCCCCGAGGAGGGCGCCGTCCTCCCGCACGAGGACGTCATGCCCGGGCCGGTCGCCGACCGCGCCGCCCTGATGCGCGCGACCGGGGCCAACCTCGAACCCCTGCTGCTCTCCTACCGCGACGGACCCGCCACCGCCGCAATCGTCGAACGCACTGCCGGCAGCGCGGAACCGCTGCTCGCGATCACCACCGAGGACGGCGTACGGCACCGGCTGTGGGCGCTGACCGACCCCGCCGAGCTGGCCGCGGTCGACGCCGAACTCGCCGCCCGCCAGGCCCTGATCGCCGACGGGCACCACCGCTGGGCCACCTACCGCCGGCTCCAGGCCGACCACCCGCCCGGCACCGGCTGGGACTACGGCCTGGTGCTGCTCGTGGACAGCGCCCGCTATCCGCTGCGGGTGCGCGCGATCCACCGGGTGCTGCCCGAACTCGCGCCCGGCGCCGCCCTCGCCGCCGCGCGCGGCGCCTTCCGGGTACGGCGGCTGGCCGCCCAAGGCCTGGCGGAGGCGCTGGAGGCACTGGCGACGGCGAGCGGGGAGCCCGAGGGCGCGGGCCCTGGTGCGGCGGCCGGGCGTGCTGGGAACGCCTTCCTGCTGGCGGGCGAGGACTTCCACCTCCTGGACCGGCCGGACGCCGTGCTCCTGCGTGAGACGGTGCCCGACGACCGGCCCGAGCCATGGCGGCGGCTGGACGCGACCGTGCTGCACAGCCTGCTGCTCGACCACGTCTGGCGGGTGCCGGACTCCCCCGAGCACATCCGCTACATCCACGACGCCGAGGCCGCGGTCCGGCTCGCCCGTCAACTCGGCGGCACCGCCGTCCTGATGCACCCGGTGCACGAGGGCGTCGTTTTCGACCTGGCCCGGCAGGGCGTGATGATGCCCCGCAAGTCGACGTCGTTCGGGCCGAAGCCGGCCAGCGGACTGGTGATGCGGAGCGTGG
>NZ_JBYIRL010000020.1:0-157852 GCF_057708125.1 Actinacidiphila sp. bgisy145 | reverse complement strand
CCGGGCGCGGGTGCGGCTCAGTTGGCCGCGGCGGGCAGCAGCGCCAGGATCTCGTCGGTGCTGCCGGTCTCGCCGAGCCGCGGGAAGATCCGCTGCACGGAGTTGGCGTGGGCGTCCGCGTCGGTGTCGGTGACCGCGTCGGTGGCGATCGTGACGTGGTAGCCGGCCTCGAACGCGTCGCGGGCGGTGGACTCCACCCCGATGCTCGTCGAGATGCCGGCCAGCACGATCTGGGTCACCCCGCGGCGGCGCAGCTCCATGTCGAGGCCGGTGCCGTAGAACGCGCCCCACTGCTGCTTGCTGACGGTGATGTCGCCCGGCTGCTGGTCCAGCTCCTTGACCAGGTCGGCCCAGCCGTCGGGGAAGGTCACGGCGCCGCCGGGGCCGCCGTCGGTGCGGCCGGGCGCGACACCGGTGACGTTCACCAGGACCACGGGCAGCTCGCGCGCGCGGAAGGCGGCGGCCAGCCGCGCGGCGCGCTCGATCACCTCGGCGGACGGGTGGACGGTCGGCAGCGCGGTGATGCCCTGCTGGAGGTCGATGACGACGAGCGCGGTGCGGGCGTCGAGGGTGGTGGCGGTCATGGCGCAGTGCTCTCTCTCACGGGGTGGGTGGTGCTGTGCTGTTCCGTGCGGTACGGAAAGGACGGAAAGGTCGTGGGGCGGGTCACCGGGTCGTGCCCCGCAGGGAGCGGTCGGCCGCGGTGAGCAGCAGGACGGCGGCGCCGAGGACCAGCGTGGCCAGCGCCATCTCGTGCAGCCCCGCGTCGGTGGCGCGCGGGCCGTAGCACAGGCCGATCAGGCTGGCCGCGGTGATCGCGCCGAGGTACTGCGCGGTGCGCTGGAGCCCGGCGGCGCTGCCGGTCTCGCCGGGCGGCGCCTGCGCGTAGACCGCGGCCTGGTTGCCGGTGGAGGTCAGGCCCTGGGGCAGGCCGAACAGCGCGCCCGCCGCGCACAGCGCGACCGCGGGGGTGGTGTGCCCGGCCGCCAGCAGCAGCCCGCTGCCGGCCAGCAGCAGCACCGCGGCGGTGGTCAGCGGCGCCCTGATGCCCTTCGTCCGCGTGCCCAGCATCGAGGTGGCCATCGCCGCCACCGACATCGGCAGCATGAGCAGTCCGGCCGTCGCCGAGGAGTAGCCGTGGGCGTCCTCCAGCCATTGCGCGAAGCCGTACATCACGCAGTAGACGACCAGGTACGACATGCCGTGCCGCAGGTAGGTCAGGGTCAGCGGGCGGTTGCGGGCCAGCATCCGCAGGTCCAGGAAGGGCGTCTTGCGGCGCAGCTCCCACCAGGTCAGCACGCCCGCCAGCACGGCGGCCACCGGCAGCAGCGGCCACGGCGGGGCGGACAGCCGCATCAGGAACAGCATGAAGGCGGTGAGCAGCGCGGCGAACAGGGCGATGCCGACCGGGTCGATGCCGCCCTGCGGCCGTACGGGCCCGGCGGCGCCGGCCGGGGCGCCGTTCTCGGCCGGGGCGCCGCTCTCGTTCGGGGCCGGGGGAGTGCGCGGCAGCCAGAGCGCGGCCAGGACGAAGCCGAGCAGCGCCAGCGGGAGGTTCACCGCGAAGACCGCGCGCCAGCCCAGCGTCGCGGCGAGCACGCCGCCCAGCACCGGGCCGACCGCCGCGCTCGACAGGCCCGCCAGCGACAGCAGCCCCAGCACCGGGCGCGGTGTCGGCACGCCGATCCGCTGCGAGTGGGACCGCAGCAGCGCCATCGCCGCCGGGTAGGCGGAGGAGGTGCCGATGCCGAGCAGCACCCGGGAGCCGATCAGCCACCCCAGCGAGGGCGCCGCGGTGCCCACCAGCCCGGCCGCGGCCACGACCAGCAGCCCGGTCAGGAACACCCGGCGCGGCCCGAGCCGGTCGGCGAGCCGTCCCATCGTCGGCTGCGCCACGGCGCTGGCCAGGTAGAGGCTCGACACCAGCCAGGCGGTGTCGGCGGCGCCGACGTGGAAGCTGCCGCCGATCGCGACCAGCGCGGTGGCGATCATGGTGGAGTTGATCGGGTTGAGCACCGCGCCGAGCATCAGCGGGACCACCAGGCGGGGGCCGAAGCCGGGGGTCGCGCCCGCGGGGGCCGCGGCCGGTTCCGGGGTGTGCGTCCCGGAGGCGTGGGGCCCTGAGGTGTGCGGCCCGGGGGCATGCGGCCCGGAGGCGCCGGGCCCGGAGATGTCCGGTCCGGACGCGTGGGGCTCGGGCGCCGGGCCGTTCGGGGGCCGGGTCACCGCGCGACCGCCCGGCGGGCGCAGGGACGTATGAGGGCGGGGGTCACGACTCGACCAGCCGGCGCAGCAGCGGCACCACGTCCGTCAGCGCGCGCTGCTCGTCCGGGGTGAGCTGCGCCTCCATCGCCTCGGCGAGCCAGCCGCGGCGGGCGCGGCGGCCGGTGCGCAGCAGGTCGGTGCCCGCGTCGGTGAGGGAGAAGACCACCTGGCGGCCGTCGGTCGGGTGCGGGGCGCGCTCGACCAGGCCGCGCTCCTCCAGCGCGGCGAGCGTCATCCGCATCGACTGCGGGCGGACCAGTTCGCCCCGGGCCAGGGCCGCGGTGGTGGCGGGGCCCTCCCGGTCGAGCCGGCTGATCACCGACTGCTGGGACGGCGTGATCTCCGCGTCGTTCGACGCGGTGCGCATGCGCCGCGACAGGTGCGCGACGAGCGTGGTCAGCTCGTCGGCGGTGCGGAGGCGTTCGGCCTGTGACATGCCTCCAGCGTAGAAGGTTGACAGGAAAACTTGCAAGTTTGCCTGTCGAATTCCGGACGCCGCCGCCACCGCCCGACTACCGGCGGGAGCGCGCCCGAAAAACGGCCGTAGCAGCGGCGTAACGGGACGGGTGTCCAATGCCGGACGGAAGCCGGGCCGGTGGCAGCCCGGCCCATGACGGTGGAGGGCGCGGTGGCAGCCGAATTCTCTTACTACTTCAGGTCGTTGCTCTCGGCGCTCGGTGAACGGCCGGGCTGGTACGGGGCGTTCGCCCGGCGCGACCCCGAGGCCGCGGCCGACTACGGCAGCGGGCGGCGGCTCCCCCCGTGGGACGTGGTCCGCACGGTGCTGCGCGACGTCGCGGTCAACGCCGGTGCGCAGGACGCCGATCCGGCCGAGGCGGGCCGGGCGTACGCACTGCACCGCGCCGCTGCCGCCGCCGAGGACGCGGCACCCGGCGCGGCCGCCGAGCTGCGCCGCCGGCTCGACGCGGCGCTCCGCGCACGCGACCGGGCGGCCGCGCGGGCCGCCCACGGGGAACCGGCCGGCGAGGAGCCGGCCCGCGCCGCGGACGAGCGGGCCTGGGCGCGCGACGACCTGGCGCGCGCCTCCGCGCGCTGCGAGGAGTTAAGGGGCCGTCTGCTGGCCGTCGCGGGGACGACGGAGGTGGTCGCCGCCGGCGTCCCGGCGGTGCGGCGGCCCACCGGGGCGCGGTTCGCCGGGGCGGGCGCGGGGCCGCCCGAGGCGCCGGCGGCCGAGCCGTCCGCCCGGGTGCGGTCCGCGGCGCCGCGCGGTGCCCGGTTCGCCGGGGCGCCCACCGCGCCGGCCCCCGTCGAGGCGGCGCCCGCGGCGCCGCCCGCACCCAGCGGCGCCCGCTTCGCGGGCGCCCCCACGTCCCCGGCCGCGCCCGCCGCTCCACCCGGCGCGTCCGGCCGCGATCCCCGCTGGACCGCGGAGGCCCAGGCCGCCGCGGCCCGGCTCGGCGTCCTGCGGCGGGCCGGCGAGTCCGGCGCCGCCTATCTCGTGCTGTGCGCCACCGCCGAGGGACCCGCCGACCGAATCCCGTACGTGATCAGGGAGTTGGAGCGCACCGGGCTCGCCGCCGACGTCTCCACCCTGCTGTGGGAGACGGCCGCGCTGCCGCCCGTCCCGCTCGCCGAGGCCGCCGCCGCACTCGCCGCCGACGGGCGCGCGCCCGACTGCCGTACGCTGCTGCGCCAGGCCGCCGCCCGCAGTGCCGAGGACGTCGCCGTCGTGGCCGAAGCCCTGCACCTGGCCGGCCGCGCCGCCGAGGCCGGCGAACTCCTCGAGACCCTCGCCCGCTCCCGCCCGGCCGCCACGGCCGCCGAGACCGCCCGCGTCCGGCCCGCCCTGGCCCAGCCCCTCCTGGCCGCCGCCGCCCGCGTATCCCGCTCCTGCCACCGCGAGATCTCGGCCGCGCTGTACGCCTGACGCGCCGTCCGGATGCCGCCGTACGGGTCGGGCGGGTGCGAAACAAGCCTGTTCCCCCGTGGTAACGGCACGGGCCTTGCCACAGTGGTGCGCGGGACTTACGTTCGTCGGACGGCTGGGATCTACGGGCGTAGAACCGACGTGACGTCACGTCAGAGGAGCTGCGGATGAGCAACGTCGTCAGGGCCGCGCTGGTACAGGCCACCTGGACCGGGGACACCGGGTCGATGATCGCCAAGCACGAGGAGCACGCGCGGGCCGCCGCCGCCCAGGGTGCGAAGGTGATCGGCTTCCAGGAGGTCTTCAACGCCCCCTACTTCTGCCAGGTGCAGGAGGCCGAGCACTACCGGTGGGCCGAACCGGTGCCGGACGGCCCCACGGTGCGCCGGATGCAGGCGCTGGCGAAGGAGACCGGGATGGTCCTGGTCGTCCCGGTCTTCGAGGTCGAGCAGTCCGGCTTCTACTACAACACCGCCGCGGTGATCGACGCCGACGGCAGCTACCTCGGCAAGTACCGCAAGCACCACATCCCGCAGGTCGAGGGCTTCTGGGAGAAGTACTACTTCAAGCCCGGCAACCTCGGCTGGCCGGTCTTCGACACCGCCGTCGGCCGGATCGGGGTGTACATCTGCTACGACCGGCACTTCCCCGAGGGCTGGCGCGCCCTGGGCCTGGCCGGCGCGCAGCTCGTCTACAACCCCTCGGCCACCAGCCGCGGCCTGTCGGCGTACCTGTGGCAGCTGGAGCAGCCGGCCGCCGCCGTCGCCAACGAGTACTTCGTCGCGGCGATCAACCGCGTCGGCACCGAGCCGTACGGCGACAACGACTTCTACGGCAGCAGCTACTTCGTGGACCCGCGCGGGCAGCTCGTGGACGGCGCCGCCTCCGACACCGAGGAGGAACTGCTCGTCCGCGACCTCGACTTCGACCTGATCGACGAGGTCCGCCAGACCTGGGCGTTCTACCGGGACCGCAGGCCCGACGCCTACGGCGACCTGACGGAGGCGTGAGCAGATGGCAACCGCGACCGGCAGCGCGCACGCCGCGCTGCACGCCCGCCACCAGGCGGTGCTGCCGAACTGGCTGGCCACCTACTACGCCCGGCCGATCGAGCTGACGCACGGCGCCGGCCGGCACGTCTGGGACGCCGAGGGACGGCGCTACCTGGACTTCTTCGGCGGCATCCTCACCACGATGACCGCGCACGCGCTGCCCGAGGTGACCGCGGCCGTCACCGAGCAGGCCGGGAAGATCCTGCACACCTCGACGCTCTACCTCAGCCGCCAGGCGGTCGAACTCGCCGAGCGGATCGCCCGGCTGTCGGGCATCCCCGACGCCCGGGTGTTCTTCACCACCTCCGGCACCGAGGCCAACGACACCGCGCTGCTGCTGGCCACCACCTACCGCCGCTCCAACCAGGTGCTGGCGCTGCGCAACAGCTACCACGGCCGGTCCTTCACCTCGATCGGCATCACCGGCAACTCCGCCTGGTCCCCGACCAGCCTCTCCCCGCTCCAGACGCTCTACGTGCACGGCGGGGTGCGCACCCGCGGCCCGTACGCGCACCTGACGGACGCGGAGTTCACCGACGCCTGCGTGGCGGACCTGGAAGACCTGCTGGGGCAGGCGGGCGGCACCATCGCCGCGCTGATCGCCGAACCGGTGCAGGGCGTGGGCGGCTTCACCTCCGGACCCGACGGGCTGCTCGCGGCGTTCAAGCGGGTGCTGGACCGGCACGGCATCCTGTGGATCACCGACGAGGTGCAGACCGGCTGGGGCCGCACCGGCGACCACTTCTGGGGCTGGCAGGCGCACGCCGAGGCCGGCCCGCCGGACATCCTCACCTTCGCCAAGGGCATCGGCAACGGCCTGTCCATGGGCGGCGTGGTGGCCCGCGCCGAGGTGATGAACTGCCTGGACGCCAACTCCATCTCCACCTTCGGCGGCAGCCCGATCACCACCGCCGGCGCCCTCGCCAACCTCACCTACCTGCTCGACCACGACCTCCAGGGCAACGCCCGCCGGGTCGGCGGCCTGCTGCGGGCCCGGCTGGACGCGGTCGCCGCCCGCAACCCGCTGGTCCGCGAGGTGCGCGGCCGCGGCCTGATGCTCGGCGTCGAACTCGTCGAACCCGGCACCGACACCCCGTCGCCGGCCGCCGCCTCCCTCGTCCTGGAGGCCGCCCGCGAACGCGGCCTGCTCATCGGCAAGGGCGGCCGCGCCGGCAACGCGCTGCGGATCGCCCCGCCGCTGACCCTCACCGTGGCCGAGGCCGAGGAGGGCGCCGACGCGCTGGGCGAGGCCCTGGCCGCCGCCCACGCCGAAGTGGCCAAGCAGCCCGCGGAAGGGGGCGCGCGATGAGCCGTACCCTCATCCGCGGCGGCCTGGTCATCACCGCCGCCGACGAGGTCCACGCCGACGTGCTGATCGAGGGCGGCCGGATCGCCGCGCTCGCCGCCCACGACAGCGACACCGCGGCCGGCTGGACCGCCGACACCGTCATCGACGCCACCGACCGCTACGTCATCCCCGGCGGCGTCGACGCGCACACCCACATGGAGATGCCCTTCGGCGGCACCGTCGCCGCCGACACATTCGAGACCGGCACCCGCGCCGCGGCCTGGGGCGGCACCACCACCATCGTGGACTTCGCCATCCAGCAGGTCGGCGGCACCCTCCGGGCCGGCCTCGACGCCTGGCACGCCAAGGCCGACGCGAAGTGCGCGATCGACTACGGCTTCCACATGATCGTCGCCGACGTCAACGAGCCGGTACTCAAGGAGATGGACCTCCTGGTCGAGGAGGGCATCACCAGCTTCAAGCTCTTCATGGCCTACCCGGGGGTCTTCTACAGCGACGACGGGCAGATCCTGCGGGCGATGCAGCGGGCCGGGGGAAACGGCGGGCTGATCATGGCCCACGCCGAGAACGGGATCGCCATCGACGTCCTGGTGCGGCAGGCGCTCGCCGCCGGGCGGACCGACCCGCGCTACCACGGCGAGGTCCGGCACGCGCTGCTGGAGGCCGAGGCGACCCACCGCGCCATCCAGCTCGCCCGGGTGGCCGGCGCCCCGCTGTACGTGGTGCACGTCTCCGCCCAGCAGGCGGTGGCCGAGCTGATCGCCGCCCGCGACCAGGGGCTGCCGGTCTTCGGCGAGACCTGCCCGCAGTACCTCTTCCTGTCCACCGACAACCTCGCCGAACCCGGCTTCGAGGGCAGCAAGTACGTGTGCAGCACCCCGCTGCGGCCGCGCGAGCACCAGGCCGCGCTGTGGCAGGGCCTGCGCACTGACGACCTCCAGGTGGTCTCCACCGACCACTGCCCGTTCTGCTTCACCGGGCAGAAGGACATCGGCCGCGGCGACTTCTCCAAGATCCCCAACGGGCTGCCCGGGGTGGAGAACCGGATGGACCTGCTGCACCAGGCGGTCCTGGACGGCCACCTCACCCGCCGCCGCTGGATCGAGATCGCCTGCGCCACGCCGGCCCGGATGTTCGGCCTCTACCCGCGCAAGGGCACCCTCGCCCCCGGCGCCGACGCCGACGTGGTCGTCTACGACCCGCACGCCGAGCAGGTGCTGTCCGCCGGCAGCCACCACATGAACGTGGACTACAACGCCTACGAGGGCCGCCGCATCACCGGGCAGGCGCAGACGGTGCTCTCCCGCGGGGTGCCGGTGATCCAGGACCGCGCGTACGTCGGGCGGGCCGGGCACGGGCAGTACGTGCCGCGCGGCACCTGCCAGTTCCTCGGCTGACCCGCCGCCGCGGCGGGTTCCGTCGACCATTCATCGAAGCTGAAGGAGCGGTGCCGCCATGGACTTCGGACTCGTTCTCCAGACCGACCCGCCGGCTTCGCGGGTCGTGTCGCTGATGCAGCGTGCGGAGCGCAGCGGGTTCACGTACGGGTGGACCTTCGACTCGGCGGTGCTGTGGCAGGAGCCGTTCGTCATCCACAGCCAGATCCTGGCGCGGACCGAGCGGCTGCGGGTCGGCACGATGGTCACCAACCCCGGCACCCGCACCTGGGAGGTGACCGCGTCGACCTTCGCGACGCTCAACGACATGTACGGCAACCGGACGGTGTGCGGGATCGGCCGCGGCGACTCGGCGATGCGGGTGGCCGGCCGCAGCCCCAACACGCTCGCGCGGCTCGGCGAGGCGATCACGGTGATCCGCGACCTCGCCGAGGGCCGCGAGGCCGCCGTCGACGGCACCGCGCTGCGCCTGCCCTGGGTCGAGGACGGCGAACTGCCGGTGTGGATGGCCGCGTACGGGCCGAGGGCGCTGAAGATGGCGGGGGAGAAGGCCGACGGGTTCATCCTCCAGCTCGCCGACGTCTACCTCACCGAGCACATGGTCAAGGCGGTGCGCGCCGCCGCCGAGCAGGCGGGCCGGGACCCGGCGGGGATCACGATCTGCGTGGCCGCGCCGGCGTACGTCACGGCGGACGACTCACCGGCCGCCCTCGCCCACGCCCGCGACCAGTGCCGCTGGTTCGGCGGGATGGTCGGCAACCACGTCGCCGACCTGGTCTCCCGCTACGGCGAGCACTCCGCGGCCGTCCCGGACGAACTCACCGACTACATCAAGGCCCGCCAGGGGTACGACTACTCCCACCACGGCCGCGCCGGCAACCCCGACACCGCCTTCGTCCCCGACGACATCGTGGACCGCTTCTGCCTGCTGGGCCCGCCGCAGGCCCACATCGCCAAGCTGGAGGCCCTGCGCGCCCTGGGCGTCGACCAGTTCGCGGTCTACGACATGCACGACGCCCAGGAAACCGTCATCGACACCTACGGCACCGACATCATCCCCGCCCTCAACCCCTGACCCGCGCTTCCCGGTTCGACGGCCCCCCGCACGGCACCGCGTCCCCCTGCCGCCCTCCTCCGAACGGACGGACCGCCCATGACCGACACCGCTCCCATACCCCCGCCCGCGTCCCCGGGCGGCTCCGCCCAGCAGGCGTACCCCGACGGCCGGGTCGCGCTGTCCGACCCGTCCGCGGTGGCCTCCGCACCCTTCGCCAACGCCGAACTGGTACCGGTCCCGGTGGAGCAGCGGACCTGGGGCGTGTACAACTACCTCGCGCTGTGGGTGGCCATGGCGCACTGCATCCCGTCCTGGACGCTGGCCTCGGGGCTGGTGGCGCTGGGGATGGACTGGAAGCAGGCGGTGCTGACGATCGCGCTCGCCAACGTGATCGTGCTGCTGCCGATGCTGCTGACCGGCCACGCCGGCCCGAAGTACGGCATCCCGTTCCCGGTGCTGGCGCGGGCCTCGTTCGGGGTCCGCGGCGCGAACCTGCCGGCACTGGTGCGGGCGGCGGTGGCGTGCTGCTGGTTCGGCATCCAGACCTGGATCGGCGGCCAGGGCATCTTCGTGCTGCTGGGCAAGATCTTCGGCGGGTGGGCCGACACCGGCGAGGTCGGCGGCTACCCGTGGACGCTGTGGCTGTCCTTCCTGGTCTTCTGGGCGATCGAACTCGCCGTCATATACCGCGGCATGGAGACCCTGCGGCGCTTCGAGAACTGGGCGGCGCCGTTCGTCCTGGTGGGCGCGGCCGTGCTGCTGGTCTGGATCGCGCACAAGGCGGGCGGCCTGGGCCCCCTGCTGCACCAGCCGTCGAAGCTGGGCTGGGGCGCGGGCTTCTGGAAGGTCTTCTTCCCCGGCCTGATGGGCATGATCGGCTTCTGGTCGACGCTGTCCCTGAACATCCCCGACTTCACCCGCTTCGGCCGCGGGCAGCGGGCACAGGCGTGGGGCCAGACCCTCGGACTGCCGACGACCATGACGCTCTTCGCGCTGATGTCCGTGCTGGTCACCTCGGGATCGCAGCAGGTCTACGGGGCGGCGATCTGGGACCCGGTGGAACTCGCCGGCCGGACCGACAACGTCTTCGGCCTGCTCTTCGCGCTGGTCACCGTCTTCATCGCGACGATCTCGGTGAACGTCGCGGCGAACGTGGTCTCCCCGGCGTACGACCTGGCGAACCTCGCGCCGAAGCGCGTCACCTTCCGCACCGGCGCGGTCGTCACGGGTGTGGTCGGGGTCCTCGTCATGCCGTGGAAGCTGACCTCCACACCGCAGCTGTACATCTTCACCTGGCTCGGCGTGGTCGGCGGCCTGCTCGGTACGGTCGCCGGCATCCTCATCGCCGACTACTGGATCGTGCGGCGCACCGAACTGCACCTGGCCGACCTGTACGCCGACCACGGACGCTACTGGTACACCGGCGGCTGGAACTGGCGGGCCGTCGCGGCGTTCACGACCGGCGGCCTGCTCGCGGTCGGCGGCTCGTACTCGACCCTCGGCGCGGACGGCACGAAGGCGGGGCCCTTCCCCGTGCACGGGCTGATCCCCTTCCTCCAGCCCCTGGCGGACTACGGCTGGGCGGTCGGCCTCGGGGCGTCCCTCGTGGTGTACCTCGCCCTGATGCTCGCCCGGCCGCCGGGTGCCGCCGGCGCCGGGTGAGACGGGGCACGGGGCCGGGGCCGTCTCTGGTTGGATAGGGGGCATGGGCAACGATGCAGGCACGGCGCCGCCGACCGCGGAGGACCTGACCGACGCGTTCACCGCCGATGTCGAGGCGGTCGTCAGGGACGTCGTCGCGGCCGAAGTGACCCCGCGCTGGCGGCGGCTGGCCGCCGCCGACGTCGTGGAGAAGAACGGGCCGCACGACCTCGTCACCACCGCCGACCGGCGGGCCGAGGAGGCCCTCACGCGGCGGCTGCCCCAACTGCTGCCCGGGTCGGTGGTGGTGGGCGAGGAAGCGGTCGCGGCCGACCCGGCCCTGCTGGAACTGCTGCGCGGTGACGCCCCGGTGTGGGTGGTGGACCCGGTCGACGGCACTTCGGCGTTCGTCCGGGGCGACGAGGGATTCTCCACGCTGGTGAGCCTGGTCCGCGGCGGTGAGCCCGTGGCCTCCTGGACGTACGCCCCGCAGCTGGGCCTGTTCGCCACCGCGCGGCGCGGGCTGGGCGCGTACCTCGACGGGGCGCGGCTGCGGACGGCCGCCGACCGCGAGCCGCTGCGGATATGGATCTCCAACCCGGTCTTCCGCCACGCCGAGGAGCGCGCCGCGCTGGCCCGGCTGGAGGCGGCGGGCGTCGAGACGGTGCCGTGCGTCACCAGCGCCGGCCTGGCCTACCTGGAGGTCGCCCGGGGCATCGCCGACGGTGTGGCCTTCTTCTGGGAGGCGCCCTGGGACCACTCCGCGGGGCTGCTGCTGGTCTCGGAGGCGGGCGGCGCGAGCCTGACGCCGGCGGGGGCGCCGTTCCGCGTCGCCGGGGGCAACCGGCTGCCGTTCACGGTGGCCCGGAACGCGGCGACCGCCGAGCGCGTGGTGCGCACCCTGGGTGTCGGTTTCTCGGAGAGCGGCGCGGCGGGCAGTGCGGCGGACGGTCTGCACAGCGGCGCGCCGAGCGGGCCCGCGGGCGGCCCGCGGTGAGCCGCGCGGTGGTCGCCGACGCGGTCGTGGTCGGCGCCGGCCCGAACGGCCTGACCGCCGCGGTCGAACTCGCCCGCGCCGGCCTGTCCGTGCAGGTCTACGAGGCCGCCGACACCGTCGGGGGCGGCGCCCGCACCGAGGAGTTGACGCTCCCCGGCTTCCGCCACGACCCCTGCTCGGCCGTCCACCCCTTCGGCGTCGGCTCGCCGGCGTTCGGCGCGTTGCCGCTGGCCCGGCACGGCCTGGAGTGGCTGCACCCGCGGGTGCCGATGGCGCACCCCTTCCCCGATGGCACCGCGGCCGTGCTGGGCCGCACGGTCGGGGAGACCGCCGCCTCGCTCGGGCCGCGCGACGCGCCCGCCTACCGCAAGCTGCTCGCCCCGTACACCGGCCACTGGGACGCCCTGGCCGCGGACTTCTTCCGGCCGCCTTGGGCGGGACTGCCCAAGGACCCCTACCGCTTCGCCCGGTTCGGCCTCACCGGCCTGCCCCCGGTCGGCCTGATGGCGCTCCGGTTCCATGACGCGAAGGCCCGCGGCCTGCTCGCGGGGCTGGCCGGGCACGCCATCGCGCGGCTGCGCGAACCGCTCACCGGCGCCATGGCCCTGATGTTCGCGCTGGCCGCCCACGAACGCGGCTGGCCGGTGGCGCGCGGCGGCTCCCAGGCGATCAGCGACGCGCTCGCCGCGCACCTGGCCGAACTCGGCGGCGCGGTCACCACCGGTGTGACCGTGCGCAAGCTCGACGAACTCCCGCCGGCCCGCGCGTACGTCTTCGACACCTCGCCCACCGCGCTGGCCCGGATCGCCGCGCTCGGCGACGCCTACCGCGGCTACCGCTACGGCCCGTCCGTCTTCAAGATCGACTACGCGCTGGACGGCCCCGTGCCGTGGACCGCGCCCGCCGCCCGCGAGGCCGGCACGGTGCACATCGGCCCCACATACACCGAGATCGGCGACGCCCTCGACCGGGCCGTGGCCGGCCGGATGCCGCAGACGCCGTTCCTGATCACCTCGCAGCCGACCGTGGTCGACCCGTCCCGCGCGCCCGCGGACAAGCACGTCTTCTGGGCGTACGCGCACGTCCCGCGCGGCTGGCACGGCGACGCGACCGACGCCGTCGAGCGGCAGATCGAGCGGTTCGCGCCGGGCTTCCGCGACCTGGTGCTGGCCCGCGCGGTGACCGGCCCCGCGGGCCTGGCCGCCCGCAACGCCAACTACGTGGAGGGCGACATCGCCTGCGGCGCGTTCTCCGGGCTCCAGACGGTGCTGCGGCCGCGGCTGGCCGCGATCCCGTACGCGACCCGGCGCCCCGGGGTCTTCCTGTGCTCCTCGGCGACCCCGCCCGGGCCGGGCGTGCACGGCATGAGCGGCCACAACGCGGCGAAGGCGGTGCTGCGGCACCTGAGGCGGGCCGCGGCCCGCGCGTAGACACCACGCGGGCCGTCAGGAGCGGTCACGCGGGGCGTCAGGAGCGGTGCGTCCGGCGGTAGCTCCACCCCAGCAGTCCGAGCAGCACCAGCCCGGACAGGATCAGACTCGACCCGGTGCTCCAGCCGCCGAACGGCAGCCGCGGCACCAGCCGCGCGCCCCACACCACCCCGGCGCCGATCAGCGCCAGCCCGGCCAGCGCGGTCCCGGCGATCCGCCACGGCGAGGCCACGCTCGCCGCCACGCCCTGCATCGCCCGGACCCGTACCGGCTCCTCGAAGCGGGCCACCGCGGGCACCGCCCGCGACAGCAGCACCAGCCCGGCCAGCACCAGCAGCATGCCCGGCCCCGGCAGCACCAGCAGCGCCACCCCGACCAGCAGCAGCACACCACCGAGCACGCCCAGCGCCAGCCGCTTCGCCGGGTGCAGCCGCCGGGACCGCTCCACCGCGCCGGGCACACCGGACCCGCCGGGGCGCTTTGGCTCGCCCTGACCCGTACGCCGCGCCGCGCTCACCGCCTCACCGTAGCCGCCGGGCCGGTGGGCGGCGCGGCAACGCGCCCCGCGGGCGGCTCAGCCGGGGGTCAGCTGCTGCAAGCCCACCACCCGCAGCAGCTCCAGCCGCTCGCGGGACGCGCTGCCCGGGCGCGCGGTGTACACCACCAGCCGCTGGTCGTGCTCGGGGTTGGCCAGCACCTCGCACTCCAGCTCCAGCAGCCCGACGACCGGGTGCAGGAAGCGCTTGACGTCGCTGCGCCGCACGGCCACCTCGTGGTCGTCCCACAGCGCCGCGAACTCCGCGCTGCGCTCGCGCAGCCGGCGCACCAGCCCGGCCAGCCGCTGGTCGTCCGGGCGCCGGGCGAGGGTGGCGCGCAGGTCGGCGACCGCCGCACGGGCGCCGCGGTCGCGGTCCTCGGCCGGGAACAGCTCACGGGCGGCCGGGTCGGTGAAGTAGCGCCAGGCGATGTTGCGCTGGTCCTCCGGGCGGGCGGACGCGTCGCCGTGCAGCGCCTTGGCCATCGCGTTCTGCGCCAGCACGTCGCCGCGGTCGCTCACCACCTGCGCGGGGGTGTCGGCCAGCCGGTCCAGGACGAGCAGCAGGCCCGGGCGGACATGTGCGGTGGCCGGCCGGCCACCGCGCGGCGGCTCCTCGCCGGCCAGCAGGAACAGGTGGTCGCGCTCGTCGCCGCTCAGCCGCAGCGCCCGGGCGACCGCGGCGAGCATCTGCCGGGAGGGGTACGAGCCTCTGGCCTGCTCCAGCCGCGTGTAGTGGTCGGTGGACATCCCCGCCAGCCGCGCCACCTCCTCGCGGCGCAGCCCGGGGGTGCGCCGCCGTGGCCCTTCGGAGAGCCCGACGTCGGCGGGGGAGAGCCGGGTGCGGCAGCGCCGCAGGAAGTCGGCCAGTTCGGTTCTGTCCACCCCTCCACCATGCACTCGGCCGCCGTCCGTAGCCAGGGACAACTGGTCCCCGGCTACGGACGCGGGCGGTCAGGCGCCGGGGTAGCCGTAGCCCTGGCCGGGCTGGGCGCCGGGCTGCTGCGGGTAGCCCGGCTGCGGGGCGCCGTAGCCGGGGGCGGGCTGCTGGTAGCCGGGCTGCGGGGTGCCGTAGCCGGGGGCGGGCTGCTGGTAGCCGATCTGCGGCTGGCCGCCGGCCTGGTACATCGCGGCCGGGTCGCGCACCTCCGACAGCGCGCGCTTGAAGATCACCTTGCTGAAGTAGCCGCCCCCGCCGAATATGCACAGCACGACGTACCAGAACTGCTCGGCGCCGGTCATCTGGACCAGGCCGTACTCGCTCAGGGCCTTCTTCGCGGGCACCTTGGCGAGGTAGTACACGCCGAAGTAGATGCAGCCGAGGACGTACCAGAACTTCTCCCACGACGTGTTCACGCCGCGCCCGAGGTACTGCCGTTCCGCCATGGGACTTTCCGCCTTCTTTCGCTGTGGTGACCTGGCCGGGGTCTGCCGACCCGACCCGTGTCCGGCCGTGCCGGCACAGATGGCCGCCGCCAAGCGAAAAGCCGTCGTCCCCCGTGCGCAGAATCTTAAGTCGGCGGGGGCACCGGTGTCCCACCTCAGTCCGTAACCCTTGCCAGTCGAAGGGCGGTTCACTAACCTTACTCGCCAGTAAGGTTACTGCGAAGTCAGGAAGAGGCGTAAGCATGGCCGCACTTGATGATCTCGACCTGGAGGCGCTGGACTTCGGGTCCGTGGAGCCGGGCGAGTTCGCCCGGATCGTGAAGGGCCTGCCGGGCCGCCGGCTCAGCGAGTTCATGGCCGGGCCGCAGCGCCGCCGGGTGCTGGACGAGGTGTTCGGGCGGATGCACACCCGGTTCAAGCCCGAGGCGGCCGGCGGCCGGGACGCCCTGATCCGCTGGCGGATCACCGAGTCCGGCACCGAGCCCGGCGACCGCGACGACGTCTACGAGACGCACATAGCCGGCGGCGCCTGCACGGTGACGACCGAACGCACCGACCGCACACCGCAGTTGAGCCTGACGATGGCCGCACCGGAGTTCCTGAAGCTGGTCTCCGGCAACGCCTCGGGACCCACCCTGTTCTTCACCCGCAAGCTGAAGGTGAAGGGCGACATCCGCCTCGCCGGCGGTCTGACGTACTTCTTCGACATCCCCAAGGCGTAGCCGCCGGCGCGGCGGCCGCCGGTCACCTACCCTCGGGCGCGGCGGCGGCCGCCTCCTGCGCCGGGTCGCCGTCCACCAGCTCCACCGGCGCGGTGCCCGCCGCCAGCGCGGCCAGCCCGGCCCGGACCCGGCGCGCGCCGTTCGCGTACAGGTACTGCTCCAGGTCCTCCGGCGCCACCAGCCGCCAGGAGTCCAACTCCTCCGCCTGGAGCTTGATCGCCGCCAGTTCGTCGTCGCCGAGCACGCCTCCGTCGTAGAGGTAGATCACCAGCGGCGGCCGGGCGGCGCCGGCGATCCAGTCGATCGCCAGCAGCGCGCCGGGCACCACGTCGAGGCCGATCTCCTCCAGCGTCTCCCGGCGGGCGCCCTGCCGCGGGGTCTCGCCCTGGTCCGACTCGATGGTGCCGCCCGGCAGCGTCCAGGTGCCGTCGTCCCGGTAGTTGGGCTCGACCAGCAGCACCCGGCCGTCGGTCGAGCGGAACAGGGTGCTCGCACTGGCCAGGATCTTGGGCAGCGACGCGATGTACGTGGCGTAGTCGGTGGTCATACGCACCAACCTACGGGGTGTGTACGGCCGGTGGGATAGGGTCTCGAACCGGCGCGACGTCCCGTTCCGGATCAGGAGAGATCACGTGTCCGACGCAGCACAGCGGCCGGTGGGGCATGTCCTCGTCGCCGCGGACAAGTTCAAGGGCTCGCTGACCGCGGTGGAGGTCGCCGCCCACGTCACCGCCGGACTGCGCGAGGTGGCACCCCAGGTGGCCGTCACGTCGCTGCCCGTGGCCGACGGCGGCGACGGCACCGTGGACGCGGCGGTCGCCGCCGGCTTCGAACGCCGCACCGCGCGGGTGGCCGGCCCGCTCGGCGCACCGGTCGACGCGGCGTACGCGCTGCGCGGCGGCACCGCCGTCGTCGAGATGGCCGAGGCGTCCGGGCTGCGGCACCTGCCCCCCGGGGTCTTCGCGGCGCTGACCGCCACCACGTACGGCACCGGCGAGCTGCTGCGCGCCGCGCTCGACGCCGGGGCCCGCACCATCGTGCTCGGGGTCGGCGGCAGCGCCACCACCGACGGCGGCGCGGGCATGCTCGCCGCGCTCGGCGCCCGCCTGCTCGACGCCGAAGGGGTGCCCGTCGCGCCCGGCGGCGCCGCGCTCGCCTCGCTCGCCACCGCGGACCTGTCCGGGCTCGACCCGCGACTGGCCGACACGGAGATCGTGCTCGCCAGCGACGTGGACAACCCGCTGCGCGGGCCCAAGGGCGCCGCCGCCGTCTACGGGCCCCAGAAGGGCGCCTGCGAGCAGGACGTGGCGCTCCTCGACGGTGCGCTCGGGCAGTACGCCGCCGTGCTCGGCGCCACCCTCGGGGGTGCGGCTCTCGCCGCAGCCGACGCGCCCGGGGCCGGCGCCGCCGGCGGCATCGGGTACGGCGCCCTCGTCGGGCTCCGCGCGTCCTTCCGGCCCGGGATCGAGGTCCTCCTCGACGTCCTCGGGTTCGCCGACGCGGTCAGCCGCGCCGACCTCGTCATCACCGGGGAGGGCTCCCTCGACGCCCAGACCCTCCACGGCAAGGCGCCGGTCGGCGTCGCCGCGGCGGCCCGCTCCCGCGGAGTGCCCGTCGCCGCGGTCTGCGGCCGCCTCGCCCTTTCCCCCGAGGAGCTCGCCTCCGTCGGCATCACCCGTGCGTATGCTCTTGCCGAGCTCGAACCCGATGTCCAACGGTGCATGGCTGATGCCGCGCGGCTCCTGCGGCTCGCGGCGGCCTCCCTGGCGCGGGATTTCCTCGGCTGACCTCCCCCCGCCCAGCCCCGTCCTGCCGACCCGGGACCACCCCCCGGTGGGGGGCTTGTCGCGCCGTTCCCCGCGCCCCTGGTTTCGCTCGGCCTTTCCGTGCCGGCCGTCCCCCTGCCCAGCCCGGTCCGGTCTGCTTCGGGACCACCTGCCGGTCCTGGGCTTGTCGCGCCGTTCCCCGCGCCCCTGGTTCCGCTCGGCCCTTCCGCGGCCCCCATCCTGCCCGTCGGCAGGTGAAAGCTTCAGACTCTTCCGCGAAGGGACCCGAGCCAATCGGCCCTTCCGCGGCCCCCGTCCTGCGGAGGGAGCCGAGCCAATCAGGGGCGCGGGGAACTGCGCGACAAGCCACAGGCAGCCCGCGCCCTTGGTTCTGCCCGGCCCTTCTGCGGCCCCCGTCTTGCGGAGGGAGCCGAGGCAATCAGGGGCGCGGGGAACTGCGCGACGAGCCACAGACAAGCAGGTGATCCCGGAACGGCGGAACCCACCCGCCCGGAGGGACCCCGTCACCGGCAGGTGATCCCGGGACGGCGGAACCCACCCGCCCGGAGGGCAGGAACCGCCCACCGGGCGGTGGTCCCGGGGCGGACGGGACGGGGGCACCCGGGGGGTGCGTTTACCGCGCGGTAGCGCGTTCGCGACGGTTGGCGCGGAAGGTGTTGACGCGGCGGGTGGTCGCGAACCCCGGAATCGTGGCGGCGGCGACGCACTGGAGGGCGCAGCCGGCCTGGAGCAGCTGGTGCCCCCCGGGAATGTCGAGGGTCCAGGCGGCGAGGCACCCCATGCTGACCAGCGTCCAGCAGAACGTGACGAGTGCGAGGCGCCCCCGCGGCTTGGGGTACTCGACGCGGCTGACCATGAGCCACGCCACCCCGACGATCGCGAGCACGGTCGGGACGAAGGGCAGCTCGAGCAGGACCAGGGACACCACGGTCATCGCCCCGAAGGGGCTGGGCATGCCCTGGAAGACGCCGTCGCGCAGAGTGGTGCAGGAGAAGCGGGCGAGCCGCAGGACCACCGCGAGCACGACGAGTACGGCCGCGGCGGCGGCCACCTTGCCGTGGGCGTCGTCGGTGACGATCCCCCACACGACGACGAAGTACGCGGGCGCGAGCCCGAAGCTGATCAGGTCCGAGAGGTTGTCCAGCTCGGCGCCCATCGCCGAGCTGCGCAGCTTCCGCGCGACGAGCCCGTCGAAGAGGTCGAAGACGGACGCCATCAGCATCAGCGTGACCGCGTTGGCCGCGCTGTGCTTGGACATCGCGTTGCTGCTGTTCCCCATGAGGTGCGGGACGAGCACGCCGGTGGTGGTGAAGTAGACGGCCATGAAGCCGCAGATCGCGTTGCCGAGCGTCAGCGCGTCCGCGATCGACAGCCGGGTGGACAGCGGCAGGTCGTCGTCCTGCTCCTCGATCTCGCTGACCCAGTTGTGCGTCTCGTGCTCAGTCACGGTCAAGACGCGTCACCCCAGCCGTCATGGTCTCGCCGACCTCGACCGCGCTGCCCACGCCTTCCGGCAGGTAGACATCCACCCGGGAGCCGAACCGGATCAGCCCGATCCGCTCGCCCTGCTCGACCTTGCAGCCGCGCGGCACGTACGGCACGATCCGCCGGGCCACCGCGCCGGCGATCTGGATCACCTCGACGTCACCGATCTCGGTGTCGAAGTGCCAGACCACCCGCTCGTTGTGCTCGCTCTCCTTGTTGAACGCCGGTACGAACCCGCCGGGGATGTGCTCGACGGAGGTGACCGTGCCGCTCAGCGGGGCACGGTTGACGTGGACGTTCAGCGGGCTCATGAAGATCGCGACGCGGGTGCGCCCGTCCTTCCACGGCATGACGCTCTGGACCACGCCGTCGGCGGGGGAGACCACCCCGCCCTCGGTGATCTTCCGCTCGGGGTCGCGGAAGAACCACAGCATGCCGGCGGTGAGGACGGTGGCGGGGACGGCCACCGCCGTCCACCGTCCGGAGCGTCGGGCGCGCAGCAGGCTGACCGCCGCCGTGGCCGCGGTCGGCAGGAGCCACGGCGACGCTCCGCGCGCGAGGCCGACCCGGCGGCGAGGTGCAGAGGATTGGCTGTGGGGCATGGAAGACCTTCGTAGCGGAGGGTGCCGCGAAATGCTTCTGGGGACGGCGGCTTTCACTGATGGTATCGGCTGACACGGGCAACTCGGCAAGCTGATGGGCGAGTCGATGGCCGGTTCCCGCACCTGCCGTTTTCACGCAGTGTGACTCTCATCTCAGGAAAACCGCTGCGAACGCGGACATTCACCCGTCGACACGGTACTCCTCCAACAGCCGCCGTCCGATGATCATTTTCTGGATCTCGGCGGTCCCCTCGCCGATCAGCAGCATGGGAGCCTCACGGTACAGCCGCTCGATCTCGTACTCCTTGGAGAAGCCGTAGCCGCCGTGGATGCGGAAGGCGTCCTCGACGACCTCCTTGCAGTACTCCGAGGCGAGATATTTGGCCATGCCCGCCTCCAGGTCGTTCCGCTCGCCGGAGTCCTTCTTGCGGGCGGCGTTGACCATGAGCTGGTGGGCGGCCTCCACTTTCGTGGCCATCTCGGCCAGCTTGAACTGGATCGCCTGGTGCTGCGCGATCGGCCGCCCGAAGGTCTCGCGCTGCTGGGCGTAGGAGATGCCCAGCTCGAAGGCGCGGCGGGCGACCCCGCAGCCGCGCGCGGCGACGTTCACCCGGCCCACCTCGACGCCGTCCATCATCTGGTAGAAGCCGCGGCCGCCGGTTCCGCCGAGCACCCGGTCGGCCGGCACGCGGACGTCCTGGAGGACCAGCTCGGTGGTGTCGACGCCCTTGTAGCCCATCTTCTCGATCTTGCCGGGCACGGTGAGCCCGGAGACCTTGGGGTTCGGGCCGAAGCCGGGCTCCTTCTCGATCAGGAAGGTGGTCATCGACCGGTGCGCGGGCGCGTCGGCCGGCTGCCCCTCGTCGGTGCGGCACAGCACGGCCACGAGGTTGGCCGAGCCGCCGTTGGTGAGCCACATCTTCTGGCCGTTGAGCACATAGGCGTCGCCCTCCCGGACGGCCTTGGTGCGGATCGCGGACACGTCGGAGCCGAGCCCCGGCTCCGACATCGAGAACGCTCCGCGTACGTCGCCGGTGGCCATCTTCGGCAGGAAGTAGTCCTTCTGCTCCTGCGTGCCGTGCTGCTTGATCATGTACGCGACGATGAAGTGCGTGTTGATGATCCCGGACACGCTCATCCAGCCGCGGGCGATCTCCTCCACGGTCAGCGCGTAGGTCAGCAGCGACTCGCCGAGCCCGCCGTACTCCTCGGGGATCATCAGGCCGAAGATGCCCAGGTCCTTCAGGCCCGCGACGATCTCGGTCGGGTACTCGTCGCGGTGCTCCAGCTCGGTGGCGACCGGCAGGATCTCCTTGTCGACGAAGGAGCGCACGGTGGCGAGGATCTCCCGCTGGATGTCGGTCAGACCCTCGGTCTGCGCGAGGCGGTCGGCCATGTCACTTCCCTCCCCGGGAGTCGGTGCCGGCGGTGCCGGCGGGTTCGGCGGGGCCGGCGGTCTCTGCGGTGCCCGCGGCGCGTGCGGGTTCGGGGCGGCCGGGCTGCTCGCCGCCGCGCTCGGCCACGTAGGAGGCGGTCGGCACCATCACCTTGCGGCGGAAGACGCAGACCAGGGTGCCGTCCTGCTTGTAGCCGCGGGTCTCCACCTCCACGATGCCGCGGTCGTCCTTCGACTTCGACGGCCGCTTGCCCAGCACGGTCGTCTCGCCGTAGATCGTGTCGCCGTGGAAGGTCGGCGCCACGTGCCGCAGCGACTCGATCTCCAGGTTGGCGATCGCCTTTCCGGACACGTCGGGCACGGACATGCCCAGCAGCAGCGAGTAGACGTAGTTGCCGACCACCACGTTGCGGCCGAAGTCCGTACTGCTCCCGGCGTAGTGCGCGTCCATGTGGAGCGGGTGGTGGTTCATCGTGAGGAGGCAGAAGAGGTGGTCGTCGTACTCGGTGACCGTCTTGCCGGGCCAGTGCCGGTAGACGGCGCCGACCTCGAACTCCTCGTAAGTACGCCCGAACTGCACCGTCATACCTCCAGCTTGTTCGCTCGGCGGATCTCGTCCACGATCCGGCCGATGATCCCCGTGATACCGAAGTCCTTCGGCGTGAAGACGGCCGCCACACCGGCGGCCCGCAGGTGCTCCGCGTCCGCGGCCGGGATGATGCCGCCGACGATCACCGGCACATCGTCCACCCCGGCCCGCCGCAGCCGCCCGAGCACGTCCGGCACCAGGGCCGCGTGCGATCCGGACAGGATCGACAGGCCCACGCAGTGCACGTCCTCGGCGACCGCCGCGGCCACGATCTGCTCCGGGGTGAGCCTGATCCCCTGGTAGACCACCTCGAAGCCGGCGTCGCGGGCGCGCACCGCGATCTGCTCCGCGCCGTTGGAGTGCCCGTCCAGGCCCGGCTTGCCGACCAGCAGCCGCAGCCGCCCGCCGCCCAGTTCGGCCGCGGTCGCGGCCACCTTCCGCCGTACGGCGGCGAGTTCGCCGTCCACCTCGGCGCCCACCGCGACCGGCGCGCCGCTCACCCCGGTCGGCGCGCGGAACTCGCCGAACACGTCGCGCAGCGCCGACGCCCACTCGCCGGTGGTCACCCCGGCCCGCGCGCACTCCAGCGTCGCAGGCATCAGGTTCTCCGTTCCGGCGGCCGCGGCCCGCAGCTCGGCAAGCGCCTTGTCGGCCCGCGGCTGGTCCCGGCCGACCCGCCAGTCGTGCAGCGCGGCCACCACCCGTGCCTCGCCCGCCGGGTCCACCGTCATGATCGCCCGGTCCAGGTCCGCGGTGAGCGGGTTGGGCTCGGTCGACTCGTGGATGTTGACGCCGACGATCTTCTCCGCGCCGGACTCGATCCGCGCCCGCCGCTCCGCGTGCGAGGCCACCAGCTGCGACTTGAGGTAGCCGGACTCCACCGCGGCCATCACACCGCCCAGTTCGTCGATGTGCGCCATCTCCGCGGTGGCCTGCTCGACGAGTTCGGCGACCTTCGCCTCCACCACGTGGCTGCCGGCGAAGATGTCGTCGTACTCCAGCAGGTCGCTCTCGTGGGCCAGCACCTGCTGGATGCGCAGGCTCCACTGCTGGTCCCAGGGGCGCGGCAGCCCCAGCGCCTCGTTCCACGCGGGCAGTTGGACCGCGCGGGCGCGGGCGTCCTTGGACAGGGTGACGGCCAGCATCTCCAGCACGATCCGCTGGACGTTGTTCTCCGGCTGCGCCTCGGTCAGGCCGAGCGAGTTGACCTGCACGCCGTAGCGGAAACGGCGCTGCTTCGGGTCGGTCACGCCGTACCGCTCGCGGGTCACCTGGTCCCAGATCCGGCCGAAGGCGCGCATCTTGCACATCTCCTCGACGAACCGCACGCCCGCGTTCACGAAGAAGGAGATCCGCCCGACCACGTCGCCCTGCCGCTGCCGCGGGATGCGGCCGGAGGCGAACACCGCGTCCAGCACGGCGATCGCGGTGGACATCGCGTACGCGATCTCCTGCACCGGGGTGGCCCCGGCCTCCTGGAGGTGGTAGCTGCAGATGTTGATCGGGTTCCACTTGGGGATGTGGTTGACCGCGTACGTGATCATGTCCGTGGTCAGCCGCAGCGAGGGGCCGGGCGGGAAGACGTGGGTGCCGCGGGAGAGGTACTCCTTGACGATGTCGTTCTGCGTGGTGCCCTGGAGCGTGGCGATGTCCGCGCCCTGCTCCTCGGCGACGACCTGGAGCAGCGCCAGCATCCACATCGCGGTGGCGTTGATCGTCATCGAGGTGTTCATCCGCTCCAGCGGGATGTCCTCGAACAGCCGCCGCATGTCGCCGAGATGGGATATCGGCACCCCGACCCGGCCCACCTCGCCGAGCGCCAGCACGTGGTCGGGGTCGTAGCCGGTCTGCGTCGGCAGGTCGAACGCCACCGACAGCCCGGTCTGCCCCTTCGCCAGATTCCGCCGGTACAGCGCGTTGGACGCCTCCGCGGTGGAGTGCCCGGCATACGTCCGCATCAGCCACGGCCGGTCGCGCGCCCTTTTGTGCTCGCTCGCCTCCGGGGGCTTCGACCCGGCGTCGACGGTCCTCGCTCCCGCGCTCGTGCCTCGCTTGTCGCTCGTCGCTTTCGACACCGGCGCCCCCTTTGGCTCGCTCGCCGGGGGCGCCGTTCTTACGTGGGTGCCCGGTGGCTGGTGGTTGTCCGTCATCGTGGCGGTCTCACGCGTCCTTGAATCGGTTGATGGCGGGCAGGTGGCGGGCGCGCAGTTCGGGGTCCGTGACGCCCAGGCCCTCGCGCGGGGCGAGCGCGAGCACGCCGACCTTGCCCTGGTGGAGGTTGCGGTGCACGTCGTACGCGGCCTGGCCGGTGTCCTCCAGGCGGTAGGTCCTGGACAGGGTGGGGTGGATCTTCCCCTTGGCGATCAGGCGGTTGGCCTCCCACGCCTCGCGGTAGTTGGCGAAGTGCGAGCCGACGATCCGCTTGAGGCTCATCCACAGGTAGCGGTTGTCGTACTCGTGCGTGTAGCCGCTGGTGGAGGCGCAGGTGACGATGGTGCCGCCCTTGCGGGCGACGTAGACCGACGCGCCGAACGTCTCGCGGCCGGGGTGCTCGAAGACGATGTCCACGTCCTCGCCGCCGGTCAGCTCCCTGATCCGGGCGCCGAACCGCTTCCACTCGCGCGGGTCCTGGTGCCGGTCGTCCTTCCAGAAGCGGTATCCCTCGGCGGACCGGTCGATGACCGCCTCGGCGCCCATCCGGCGGCAGATCTCCGCCTTCTGCGGGCTGGAGACCACGCAGACCGGGTTGGCGCCGCCGGCCAGCGCGAACTGGGTGGCGTACGACCCGAGTCCGCCGCTGGCGCCCCAGATCAGCACGTTGTCGCCCTGCTTCATGTCGGCGCCGTTGCGGGAGACCAGCTGCCGGTAGGCGGTGGAGTTGACCAGCCCGGGGGAGGCGGCCTCCTCCCAGGTCAGGTGGGCGGGCTTGGGCATCAGCTGGTTCGCCTTGACCAGGGCGATCTCCGCCAGCCCGCCGAAGTTCGTCTCGAAGCCCCAGATCCGCTGCTCCGGGTCGAGCATCGTGTCGTCGTGCCCGTCGGCCGATTCCAGCTCCACGCTCAGGCAGTGCGCCACCACCCGGTCGCCGGGGCGCCACCGGTTCACGCCGGTCCCGGTGCGCAGCACCACCCCGGCCAGGTCCGAGCCGATCACGTGGTAGGGCAGGTCGTGCCGGGCGGCCAGCGGCGAGGTGCGGCCGTAGCGCTCCAGGAAGGCGAAGGTGGAGACCGGCTCGAAGATCGAGGTCCACACCGAGTTGTAGTTGACCGAGCTGGCCATGACGGCCACCAGGGCCTCGCCCGGGCCCAGTTCGGGCACCGGGACCTCGTCCAGGTGCAGTGACTTGCGGGGGTCCTTGTCGCGGGTCGCGAGCCCGGCGAACATCCCCGCCTCGTCCTTGTGCACGGTCACCGCGCGGTACGACGCGGGCAGGGGCATGGCCGCGAAGTCCGCGGCGGTGGCATCCGGTGCCTGGATCGCGTCCAGGACGTCCCTGGTGGAACTCGTCGTCATGTGGCTCGCCTCCGGTGCAGCGGAACGGGGATGGAGGTGCCGTTGTCGGTTCGGCGAACAGGGGGAACTCGGGGGCCGGGCCGGGGGGACAGGTGCTCGGCGTACGGACACGTTATGGCACTGCGTGCCAGACGTAAAGACACTGCGTGCCAGTATTTTTCCTCAAGTGTCGCGCCGGCGGCACGGATGAGCAACGCGAACGGCCGCCCGGGAAGCGCCGGGCGGCCGTTGTGCGGGGTCGCAGGGGGTGTGGGTCGTGGGGGGCGTCGGCGGTCGCTACGCCTTGCGCAGCGCCTCCTCGATGCTGCGCAGGATCTCCGCCGGCGAGGCGTCCGTCCGGGCCACCGCCACCACCACCTCGCCCTGCCGCGAGACGGACGTGGTGGTGCCGGCGCCGGCCCGCGAAGGTATCCGGCCCGCGCCGATCCCCGTGCCGAACGTCGTCTTGATCACGTCGAAGGCGTGGTCGAGCTGCGCCTCCACGTCGCCCTTGCCGTCCGCCCGCAGCCAGCGCCGCAGCACATGGTTGTGGGCCGCGACCACCGCGGAGGCGGCCACCTCCGCCAGCAGCGGGTCGTCGTCGCCGTCGCGGTGCGCCCCCTCGTCGAAGTGGCCCAGCAGGTAACGCGTGAACAGCCGCTCGTACCGGGCCACCGACGCGATCTCCCGCTCCCGCAGGGTCGGCACCTCACGGGTGAGCCGGTAGCGCTCCACCGACATCTCGGGCACGTTCGCGTACATCCGCAGCACCTCGGTGATGCCGCGGCAGACCGTGTCCAACGGGTGCTCGTGCGGGTCGGCGGAGTCCAGCACCGCCTGCACCCGGACCAGGGTGTCGTCGTGGTCCGGGAAGATCGCCTCCTCCTTCGACCGGAAGTGCCGGAAGAAGGTACGGCGGGCCACACCCGCGCTCGCGGCGATCTCGTCCACCGTCGTGGCCTCGTAGCCCTGAGTCGCGAACAGCCGCATCGCCGCCGACGCGATGTCCTGCCGCACCCGCTGGCGCTGAGCGGCCGCGCGGCGGCCGCTCGCGCTCTCGGTGGCGGACTTCACACTCTCAGGCATGCGGGGAACGTAACACGTACGGTCGCGGGCGATCGACGGGCCGCCTCCCGGGGCACGGATACGTCCTGCGGTCGGCCGGAGTAGCCACCGAGCCGAAGGGCGCGCCGGTGTCGAAAGGGAGACCACGCGGAGTTTCCCGAGGCACGAGGGAATCGAGCATGGTCGACTGTCGACACCGGGTCTAAGCGCCCGGAGGCGAGGTGGCGGCGAAAGAGGGGCCGTACTCGCGGAAGCCGCGGCCGGTCTTGCGGCCCAGGCAGCCCGCCGAGACGAGGTGTTCCAGCAGGGGGGCCGGGGCCAGGCCCGGGTCGCGGAACTCGTCGTGCAGGACCTGCTCGATCGCCAGGGAGACGTCCAGCCCGACCACGTCCAGGAGCTCGAAGGGCCCCATCGGGTAGCCGCCGCCCAGCTTCATCGCCGCGTCGACCGCGTCGACGGTCGCGTAGTGGTCCTGCACCATCTTCACCGCGTTGTTCAGGTACGGGAAGAGCAGCGCGTTGACGATGAAGCCCGCCCGGTCCCCGCAGTCCACCGGGTGCTTGCGCAGCGCCCCGCTCACCTCGTGCGCCGTCGCCACCACGTCCGCCGCGGTCAGCACCGTCCGCACCACCTCCACCAGCTTCATCGCCGGCGCCGGGTTGAAGAAGTGCAGCCCCACCACGTCCTGCGGCCGCGCCGTGGCCCGCGCGATCGCCACCACCGGCAGCGAGGACGTGGTCGTCGCCAGCACCGCGCCCGGCCGGCACACCTTGTCCAGCACCCGGAACAGCTCCTGCTTCACGTACAGGTCCTCCGCGACCGCCTCCACCACCAGGTCGACCCGCGCGAACGCCTCGTACGACCCGGTGGGCGCCACCCGCGCCAGCGCCGCGTCCCGCTGCTGCGCGGTGAGCCGCCCCTTGGCCACCGAGCGCTCCAGCGACCCCGCCAGCCGCGCCGCCGCCCGCTCCGCCTTCTCCCGTGTCCTGGCCGCCAGCACCACGTCGAACCCGGCCTTCGCGAACACCTCGGCGATACCCGTCGCCATGGTGCCCGAGCCCGCCACACCGACCGAGCGGACCGTACGGCCCCGGGCGCCGCCGCCCCGCTCGGGCGGCGTCTCGGCGTCGGCGACGACCGTGCCGGAGCCGGGGGAGGCGTAACTGTAGAAGCCGCGCCCGGACTTGCGGCCCAGCAGCCCGGCCGCCGTGAGCTGCCGCAGCACCGGCGCGGGCGCGTGCAGCCGGTCCCGGCTCGCCTCGTACATCGCCTCCAGCACGGTGGTGGCGGTGTCCACCCCGATCAGGTCGAGCAGCGCCAGCGGGCCCATCGGCAGCCCGCAGCCCAGCCGCATCGCCGCGTCGATGTCCTCCCGGGCGGCGTACCGCGCCTCGTACATCGCCGCGGCCTGGTTGAGGTAGCCGAACAGCAGGCCGTCGGCGATGAAGCCCGCGCGGTCGCCGACCGGCACCGGCTCCTTGCCGAGGCTGCGCACCAGCGCGGTCACCGTCCGCGTCGCCTCGGGCGCCGTCAGCACCGTGGAGACCACCTCGACGAGCTTCATCGCCTGCGCGGGGGTGAAGAAGTGCAGGCCCAGCACCCGGTCCGGCCGCCCGGTCTCGGCCGCCAGCCGCGTCACCGACAGCGCGTTGGTGCCGGTCGCGAGGATCGCCTCCGGCTTGGCGATGCGGTCCAGCGCGGTGAACACCTCGCGCTTGACGTCATAGCGCTCGGCGACCACCTCGATCACCAGGTCCGCGGCCGCGGCCGCGCGCAGCTCGGGGAAGGTGCGGAACCGCGCGAGCACGTCGGCCCGTTCGGCCGCGGTCAGCCGGCCGCGCTCGACCTGCCGGGCGGTGCGGGTCTCCAGCGCAGCGACGGCCCGGCGGGCGGCCGCGTCGTCGATGTCGACGCCGACCACCTCGTGGCCGGCGCACGCCAGCACCTCGGCGATGCCGGCGCCCATGGTGCCCAGGCCGATCACGGCCACCACGGCGGGCAGGGCGGGCTGCTCGGACGGTTCGGGGCGCGCGGACGGTTCGGGGCGCGCGGACCCGGGCGACACCGCGGCGGCGGGCCGGGCGGAGGGCTTGGCGGACGCCTGGGCGGGGACTGCGGCCGGATCGGCCGCGGACGGGGTGGAGGGACGGTCCATCGCGTGACTCCAGGGATGGCGGGAGCCGCGCCGCGCAGCGCGCGGGCGCACGGCAGGAAGGATGAAGTGGAGTCGCGGGCTTGATCGCGGCCAAGGGCCGGCGCGTGTGCGCCCGCGTGCGTCGGCGGGGCCCTGTCCCGGGGCCACACCGCAAAGTGCCGAACCGACAACGGCGTCCGCCCAGCGCCCGGTTCACCGGTCGCCGGCGGGTCCCTCGACTGTAACCCGCGGGTAACTTGCCCGCCAGTCTTCTGCACAGGTGATGTACGTTACTCACAGATGAGCGAATATCGATCATCTGTCACGCCGGGTGTCGCGCGCCGGGCGCACCCCTACGGCAGGGCGCGGGTGTAGCGGGTCTCCTCGACGGGCACGCCGTCGTACAGCTCCGTCATGGTCGCGCCGTCGGGCAGGAAGCCGGCGGCGGCGTAGAAGCGGCGGGCCCGGGTGTTGCCGGTCAGGACCCACAACGACAGCCGGGTGCGGCCGAGTTGGGCCGAGCGCCGGACCGCCTCCGCGGTCAGCGCGCGCCCGGCGCCGGTACCGATCCGGTCCGGCCGTACGTACAGCGCGTACAGCTCCCCGGCGGCCGTGCCGGTGTCCTCGCCCCGGTAGGGCCCGAACGAGGCCCAGCCGACGAGCGCGGGCGTGCCGTCGCCGGCGGTCTCCTCGGCGACCAGGTTGTGCACGCGGCCGGCGGAGCGGACGAACCACTCGCGGCGCTGCACGGCGTCCGCGACCGGGTCCATCGCGTCGAGGTGGCCGGCGGGTATCAGTCCGGCGTAGGCGTGCCGCCAGCCCATGACGCGGATCGCCGACACCGCCGCCACGTCCGGCTCGCTCATCTCCCTGACCCGCACCATGCGCCGCATTCTAGGCAGGTCACATCAAGGTGAGCTGCGTGTTTTCCGGCGCCCCCGGACCGGGCGCGCCGGCGGGCGGCTCCGCCGTGCTCCGTGCCGTGGGTTCCGTGGGTGTCCTGGCTGCCTCGGACGCCTCCCCGGGGCCCGCCGGGGGCGCTTCCCCGGCCGCCGCCAGGCCGCGCGCGGCGCCGAGGCGGGCCGGGCCGCAGCCGAACTCCGCCGCGAACTCGTGCACCTGGCGCGTGACCTGCCGCTGGTACCACTTCGGCGCGTACGAGCCGCCCGCGTACAGCGCTTCGTACCGCCGCACGAGGTGGGGGTGGTGGCGCTGGAGCCAGGCGGTGTACCACTCCCGTGCGCCCGGGCGCAGATGCAGCACCAGGGGGGTCACGGAGGTGGCGCCGGCCGCGGCGATCGCCCGTACCGCCGCGCGGAGTTGGCCGGGGGAGTCGCTCAGGAAGGGCAGCACCGGGGCCATCAGCACCCCGGTGGGTATGCCGTTGTCGCTCAGGGTGCGGCAGACCGCCAGCCGCGTCTCCGGGGAAGGCGTGCCCGGTTCCACGCTGCGCCACAGCTCGCCGTCCAGGAAGCCGATCGACAGCGCTATGGACACGTCGGTGACGCTCGCGGCCTGCCGCACCAGTTCGAGGTCGCGCAGGATCAGCGAGCCCTTGGTGAGGATCGAGAAGGGGTTCGCCCGGTCGCGCAGGGCGGTGATGATCCCGGGCATCAGGCGGTAGCGGCCCTCGGCGCGCTGGTAGCAGTCCACGTTGGTGCCCATGGCGACGTGGTCGCCCTGCCAGCGCGGCGCGGCCAGTTCGCGGCGCAGCAGCTCCGGCGCGTTGACCTTCACCACGATCTGCGAGTCGAAGCCGTGCCCGGTGTCCAGGTCGAGGTAGCTGTGCGTCTTGCGGGCGAAGCAGTACACGCAGGCGTGCGAGCAGCCGCGGTACGGGTTGACCGTCCACTCGAACCGCATCCGCGAGGTGCCCGGCACCCGGTTGAGGATCGAGCGGGCGCGCACCTCGTGGAAGGTGATGCCGCGGAATCCCGGGGTGTCGAACGTCCGCGTCGTCACCGCCGAGGTCCCGAAGAGCGCCCCCGCGGAGTCCTCGGCGTTCAGCCCGTCCCAGCGCATCGCGCCCTCCTTCCGTCGTCCGGCCCCCACCGGCGGTCTCGTGGCCGCCCTCCACACCACAATAGAACACAGATTCGATAAGCGAGTGTGGTTGGCTGGTGTGTCGCGCGCCGCAGGTGCGCGCACCACGAACCCCCGATGCCCCAACGGGCATGGACCCGAGGAGAATTCATGGCGCTGGTCGAGGCCACCACGGAGCGGATCGTCGCGGCGGAGCCGGAGCGGGTGTTCGCCGCGCTGGCCGACTACGCCGGCACCCGCGGCCGGGTCCTGCCCGGTCAGTACAGCGAGTACGAAGTCCGCGAGGGCGGCGAGGGCGCGGGCACCGTCGTGCACTGGAAGCTCCAGGCCACCAGCAAGCGGGTCCGCGACTGCCTCTTCGACGTCACCGCCCCCGCGGAGGGCACGCTCGTCGAGACCGACCGCAACTCCTCGATGGTGACCACCTGGACGGTCACCCCGGCCGGCGACGGCAGCAGCAAGGTGGTCAACGCGACCGCCTGGCAGGGTGCCGGCGGCGTCGGCGGCTTCTTCGAGCGGACGTTCGCCCCCAAGGGGCTCAACGCGATCCACGACCAGGTGCTCGCCAACCTCGCCGCCGAGGTGGAGGGCTGACCCCGCCGCGCTCCGCCGCCGCGGAGCAGTAACTCCCGCGGTGCTCGCCCGGTTTCGCGACCATTCACCGATAAGGGTGAATTCGCCGACTTCCTGAGACCACACCGGGTCCGTCCGTCGTTGTCGCCTCATGGCGGGAGACGGTGGCGGAACAGGTGGCACGAGGGGAGTGGCAGTGAGCGGCGGCACACTGATCGAGCGGCAGGGGGAGCCCCGCCCGGGCGGGTTCCTGGGTGAAGTCCTGGGCGGGGCACCGCCGAAGGAGCAGGCGGGGGAGGAGGCGCAGGGCGCGCCGGGCGGTGCGGTGGGCGGGGCGGAGCGCGCGGCTGCCGCGCAGGCCGGCGGCCCGGACGCGGCGCCGGGCGGCCTGTCCCCCCGCCGGCTGCGGCTGGTCTTCCTGGGACTGATGCTCGCCCTGCTGCTGGCGGCTCTCGACCAGATGATCGTGGCGACCGCGCTGCCCAAGATCGTCGGCGAACTGCACGGCCTGGACCGGATGTCCTGGGTCGTGACCGCCTACCTGCTGTCGTCCACCATCGGCCTGCCGATCTACGGCAAGCTCGGCGACCTGCTGGGCCGCAAGAGCGTCTTCCAGTTCGCGATCCTGACCTTCGTGATCGGCTCGGCGCTCGCCGCCTGGTCCCAGACGATGAACGAACTCATCGCCTTCCGCGCGGTCCAGGGCATCGGCGGCGGCGGGCTGATGATCGGCGTGCAGGCGATCATGGCCGACATCGTGCCGCCCCGCGAACGCGGCCGGTACATGGGCCTGATCGGCGCCGCCTTCGGTGTCGCCTCGGTCGCCGGACCGCTGCTGGGCGGCTTCTTCACCGACCACGCCTCCTGGCGCTGGTGCTTCTCGGTCAACGTGCCCTTCGGGCTGGTCACGCTCCTGGTCGTCAGCCTGGTGCTCAAGCTGCCCAAGCCGACCGCCCGGCCCCGGCTCGACGTCATCGGAGCCCTGCTGCTGGCGGCCGGCTCGACCTGCCTGGTGCTGCTGACCACCTGGGGCGGCTCCACCTACGGCTGGCGGTCCAAGGAGATCCTCGGGCTCGGCGCGGGCACCATCGTGTGCGTGCTGCTCTTCGTGCTCGTGGAGCGGTTCGCCGCGGAGCCGGTCATCCCGCTGCGGCTCTTCCGCGACGGGGTGTTCAACACCTCGGCGCTGATCGGCGCCGTCGTCGGCGTCGCGCTCTTCGGCGCCGCCAGCTACCTGCCGACGTTCCTGCAGATGGTCGACGGCGCCAGCGCCACCGGGTCCGGGCTGCTCATGCTCCCGATGATGCTCGGCGTCGTCGTCGCCTCCATCGGCAGCGGCCAACTCATCAGCCGCACCGGCCGCTACAAGATCTTCCCGCTCGTCGGCAGCGCCCTGTCCGCGATCGGCATGTATCTGCTCTCCCGGCTGGACGCCGGCACCGGCCGCCCCGAGTACAGCGTCTACATGGCGGTCCTGGGCCTGGGCATCGGCCTGATCCTCCCGGTCCTGGTGCTCGCCGTGCAGAACTCGGTGCGGCCCGCCGACATCGGGTCGGCGACCAGCGCCAACAACTACTTCCGGCAGATCGGCGGCTCGGTCGGCGCGGCCGTCTTCGGCACCCTGTTCGCCAACCGCCTCAGCCACCAACTCGCCGCCGACCTGCCGCACGGCGTCAAACTGCCCGACCCCGAGTCGGTCACCCCCCAACTGGTCCGCACCCTGCCCGCGTCCCTGCGCGACGGATACGTGCACGCGTACTCCGACGCCATGCCGCGGATCTTCCTCTACCTGGTGCCGGTCCTCGTCCTCGGCTTCATCATCACCTTCCTGCTCAAGGAGAAACCCCTGGTGACCCAGCACGGCCCCGCCGCTCAGGCGGCGTACGAACCCGGTTACGACCCCGGGTACGACACCCCCTACGAGTCCGGCCACGACCCCCTGTACGGCGCGGGCCCCACGGCCACGACCACCACGGTCAACCCCGGGCCGGTCCCCGAACAGCCGGTGCCCGGCGCCCGGCGCGGCCAGGGCGGCGTGCCCGTCTGCGGCACCGTCCAGCACTCCGACGGCACCACCGTCGGCCGCGCCGCGCTCACCCTCATCGACGGCTCCGGCCGCCAGGTGGGCCGCGGCGCCACCGCCGAGGACGGGCGGTACGCCCTGAGCACCCCCGGAGCCGGCAGCTACGTCCTGATCGCCGCGGCCGGCGGGCACCAGCCGCAGGCCGTCACCGTCGCCGTCGGCGACCACCCGGTCGAGCTCGACGTCGTCCTCGGCGGCGCCGGCCGGCTGGCCGGCACCGTGCACACCGCCGACGGCACCCCCGTGCGCGACGCGATCGTCACCCTCACCGACGTGCGCGGCGACGTCGTCGCCACCTCCCGCAGCGGCCGCGAGGGCGTCTACACGCTCACCGAGCTCGTCGCCGGCGAGTACACCCTCGCCGCCAGCGCGCCCGCCTACCGCCCGGCGGCCCTCCCCGTCACCGTCCAGGCATCCCGCGAGACCCGGCAGGACGTCGAACTCGCCGGCGGCGCCTCCCTGCGCGGCATCGTCCGCGCCCCCGGCGGCCGCCTCGTCGAGGACGCCCGCGTCACCCTCCTCGACGCGGCGGGCAACGTCGTGGACTCCGTCACCACCGGCCCCGACGGCCACTTCCGCTTCGTCGACCTCGCGGCCGGCGAGTACACCGTCATCGCCGCCGGCTACCCGCCCGTGGCCACCGTCCTCCAAGTAGCCGGCGGCGGCCGCACCGAACGCGACCTCCAACTCGGCCACGCCGACTAGCCCCTGCGGGCGGCCCGAACCAACCCCCCCGGGCCGCCACGTGCTGCCGGTTCCGGGACCACCCGCCGGTGGGTCTGCGGCATCCCGCCGTTGCCCTGCCGGCGGGTTTCCGGCTGCCGCCCGGTGGCCTGTTGGGCGCGCAGTTCCCCGCGCCCCTGCCGGTGCGGGCCCTTCGTGCGGAAGGAGCTGTCACGCGCCCAGGGGCGCGGGGAACTGCGCGACAAGCCCGGACGGACCGTAAGATCCGGGAACCGTGCCGCAGGGGCACCCCGGGCGGGACGGCTCAGCCTCCGGAGGAGGACGTCGGCTTGCGCCCCGTCCCGTCCTCGATCTGCGCCTTGTCGCACTGGGTGCCGCGGATCAGCGCATAGGTCCCGCCGATCTTGTACGTGCCCGCCTTGGGCGCGTACAGCCGCGTCCAGTCGCCGTCCGGCGCCAGGCACCCGCTGTCGTTGTCGGTTGCCCCCTCGATCCCGAGGACGGGCGACCACGGGATGCGCAGCAGCACCGACCCGCTGTTCGGCATCGTGACGGTCAGCTCGGCCGGCCCGGCCTGGTCCACCACCGCGGGCGGGTCCGCCATCGGGTCCGCCCCGGCGACGGAGTACACCTGCCAGTCCGTGTCGTGCCAGACCTCGGTCATCCACGGCTGCCCCGCGGCCACCAGCTTCGCCTCGGCGACGGCCGCGCCGTCCGGCTGCGCGACGGAGGGCAGCACCACGTAGTTCACGCTCCAGCGCCGCAGCCAGTCCCGGTAGGTGTCCGCGGTGAGCGTGCCGTCGTAGAAGAGCGGGTTGCGCTCCACGTCGGCCTGCCGGTTCCAGCCGCGGGCGAGGTTGACGTAGGGCGAGAGCCCGGAGGCCTCCCAGTGCGACCGCAGGGGCACCACCTCCACGCGGCCCCGGTCGGCGTGCAGGGAGTGCAGCTCGTGGATGAGCGAGGACGCGTGTTGCACCGAGGAGGAGGTCGAGGCGGTGGTGACCTGGTCCACTATCGGCTTGGCGATCTGCCACGACGCGGTCCCGGCGAACGCCAGCCACACCAGCAGCGACCGCTTGGTGCCCCAGGTGCTGGCCATCGCCACGATCAGCAGGATGGTGCCGCCGTACAGCAGCGCGAGCCGCTCGACGTTGCTGCCGATCGGCGAGGGGACGATGAACGTCAGCACCACGCCGAGCGCGTACACCCAGGAGCCCAGGTGGATGGCCTTCCATGCCTTGGGCACCGCGAGCGCGGTCGCCACCGAGACCCCGAACGGGATGATGGCGAAGTACCACTTGAAGGGCTGCACCCCGTAGAACGGGAAGAGCAGCGAGGTCGCCCCGACCACCACCGGGGGAGCCGCGGCCAGGATGTACGCGTCCTTGCGGCGGCCGGTCAGGAACAGCGCCGCGGCCACCACGAGCAGGAAGAGCCCGGCGACCGGGCTGCACATCGTGGCGAAGGCCGCCATCGCGGTGGCCAGCACCAGCCGGGGCGAGCGGCCGCGCGTGGTGCGCTCCCCGGGGTAGAGCGCCAGGGTGGCGACCACCGCGAAGAGCATGCCCAGCGCGAAGGTGACCCGGCCGGAGACGACATCACCCCAAAGAGCGAACGTCGTCCACAGCACCGGCACCAGCGGCCGCTTCACCTGGGACCGCATCAGCAGCGCCGCGGAGAAGGTCGCGGTGAGGGTGCCGGCGATCACCCCGGTCATCCGCACCCCGAGCGCGGCCATGATGTACGGCGACAGGATGCTGTACGAGGCCGGGTGCATGCCGCCGTACCAGGACAGGTTGTACGACGCGGAGGGGTGGGCCTTTATGAACTCCGTCCACGCGTACTGGGCGGCCATGTCGCCGGAGTCCTTGGCCAGGTACAGCGCCCACAGCACGTGCAGCACGGCGGCCAGCAAGGTGGCCACGGCCACCGGGTGGCGTAGGTCGACCCGCCGCAGCAGGCCCCTCGGTCCGCGGGCGACAGCGACGCGCGCGGGCTGCCAGGTGGTCACGTGGCCTCTTCCGGTAGCGGGTGCGGAGTGCCCCGGCCGGGTCCCGTCCGGCGGGGCCGGACCCCCGCCGTGACAGGAGTTCGAACACAGACTTTGGACGCTAGCACGCTCGCGACGGTTGCCCTCGTGCGGGCGTGCCCGGTTTCGTACGGTCTCCCGCGGCGGACGCGGGACAAGGCCAACGAATCACGGACCGGCGTGATCCGCCACTGATTTCCCGGTCCTCACGCACGGTGGCCGGCCGGCCGAAGCGGGTTGCCCGCACCCGGCCGCACAGCGCCGCCGAGCGGGTCCCGACGCGTCCGGCAACCGGTGAACAACCGCCGCCGGCGGCCGAGTTCGCGGCGCTGGAGCGGTGGCGGCGGGGTGCGGGAAAGCCGCTGGTCGCGAGGGTGAAACGGGCGATTCCGGAAGGTCGGCGACGGGTCGGCGGGGGCCGTGAATTGGTCCAGTCCACTGACGTTTTCCACAGGGCGGCCAGGGGGCCTGGCACGGGTGTCCGACGGCCGCGTAACGTGACGCTCATGACGAAGATCCTCATCTCGGCGGACATGGAAGGCGCGACCGGCGTGACGTGGCCGGCCGACGTTCTGCCGGGCAGCGAGCAGTGGCAGCGCTGCCGCCATATGTTCACGTCCGACGTCAATGCGGCGATCGCCGGCTTCTTCGACGGCGGCGCCGACGAGGTCCTTGTCAACGAAGCCCATTGGTCCATGCGCAACCTCCTGCTGGAGAAGCTCGACGAGCGCGCCCAGATGCTCACCGGCCGCCACAAGGACCTGTCGATGGTCGAGGGCGTCCAGCACGGCGACGTGGACGGCATCGCCTTCGTCGGCTACCACACCGGCGCCGGCACCGAGGGCGTCCTCGCCCACACCTATCTCGCCAACTCCATCACCGGCGTGTGGGTCAACGGCGAGCAGGCCAGCGAGGGCCGGCTGAACGCCCTCGTGGTGGCGGAGTACGGCGTGCCGGTGGTGCTCGTCACCGGCGACGACCGCACCGGCATCGACGCCCGGGGGTACGCCCCGCAGGCGCACACGGTGGCCGTCAAGGACTACGTCTCGCGGTACGCCGCGGTGTGCCGCCCGCCCGCGCGCACCGCCGCCGACATCCGCGCCGCCGCCGCGTCGGCCGCCGCGCTCGCCGTCAAGCACACCCCGGCGGACGCCGGGCCCTACACGGTGGAGCTGGAGTTCGACGCGGTGCACCTGGCCGGCGCCGCCACCGTGGTCCCCGGTGTCGAGCGCACCGGCGAGCGGCGGGTGTCCTACACCCTGCCGACGATGTACGAGGCGATCCGCGCCTTCAAGGCGGTCACCACTCTCGTTTCGCAGGCCGTGGAGGAGCAGTATGGCTGAGCAGTCCGTCGACCCGCAGGCGCTCGACGAGGTGGTCCGCTTCACCTCCGAGCTGATCCGGATCGACACCACCAACCGCGGCGGCGGGGACGGCAACGAACGCCCCGCCGCGGAATACGTCGCCGGGCACCTCTCCGACGCCGGGATCGAGCCGCAGATCCTGGAGTCCGCCCCCGGCCGGGCCAATGTGGTCGCCCGCATCCCCGGCACCGACCCGTCCGCCGACGCCCTCCTGGTGCACGGCCACCTCGACGTGGTGCCCGCCGAGGCCGCCGACTGGAGCGTCCACCCCTTCTCCGGCGAGATCCGCGACGGCGTGGTCTGGGGCCGCGGCGCCATCGACATGAAGAACATGGACGCGATGGTGCTGGCCACCGTCCGCGCCTGGGCCCGCGCCGGCCACCGCCCGGCCCGCGACATCGTGCTCGCCTTCACCGCCGACGAGGAGGACAGCGCCGCCTACGGCTCCGGGTTCCTCGCCGACAAGCACGCCGAACTCTTCGAAGGCTGCACCGAGGGCATCAGCGAGTCCGGCGCCTACACCTTCCACGCCGGCGACGGCCTGCGCCTGTACCCGGTCGCCGCCGGCGAACGCGGCACCGCCTGGCTGAAGCTCACCGCCCACGGCAAGGCCGGCCACGGCTCGAAGGTCAACGGCGCCAATGCCGTCACCCGCCTGTCCGCGGCCATCGCCCGGATCGGCGAGCACCGCTGGCCGCTGCGCCTGACCGGCACCGTGCGCGCCGCACTCCTCGAACTGGCCGCGATCCAGGGCGTGGACATCGACCTGGACCGCGTCACCGACGGGGACGGCGCCACCGACCCCGACAGCATCGACGCCCTGCTCGCCCGGCTCGGCCCGGCCGCCGCCTTCGTGGAGCCGACCGTCCGCAACAGCTCCAACCCGACGGTGCTCCAGGCCGGCTACAAGGTGAACGTGATCCCCGGCACCGCCACCGCCCTCGTCGACGGACGGGTGCTGCCCGGCGGCGAGGAGGAGTTCACCACCACCATGGACCGCCTCACCGGGCCCGGCGTCGACTGGGAGTACCACCACCGCGAGGTCGCCCTCCAGGCGCCCGTCGACTCGCCCACCTTCGCGGCGATGCGCGAGTCCCTGGAGCACTTCGACCCGGGCGCGCACGTGCTGCCGTTCTGCATGTCCGGCGGCACCGACGCCAAGCAGTTCTCCCGCCTGGGCATCGTCGGCTACGGCTTCTCGCCGCTGAAGCTGCCGCCCGGCTTCGACTACAACGCCCTCTTCCACGGCGTGGACGAGCACGTCCCGGTCGAGGCGCTGCACTTCGGCGTCGAGGTGCTGGACCGCTTCCTGCGCCGCACCGGCGCACCCGCCACCACCGCAGGGGAGGGCGCCCGATGACCACCACCGACCGCGAGGCCGTCGGCTACGGCAGCTGGCCGTCGCCGATCGACGCCGCCACCGCCGCCTCCCACGACGGCAGCCCGGAGTTCGTGGGCGTCGTCGGCGACGAGGTGTGGTGGACCGCGCCCCGGCCCGCCGAGGGCGGCCGGCGCGCGCTGGTCCGCCGCCTGCCCGACGGCACCGAGCAGTGCCCGCTGCCCGCGCCCTGGAACGTCCGCAGCCGCGTCATCGAGTACGGCGGCACCCCCTGGGCCGGCGCGGTCCTCGACGGCTCCGTGCTGATCGTCTTCGCCCACCACGCCGACCAGCGGCTGTACGCCTTCCGCCCGGACGGGCCGGACCGCACCCCCCGACCGCTCACCCCCCTCTCGCCGGTCGGCGAGGGCCTGCGCTGGGCGGATCTGACGATCAGCCCGGAGCGCGGCGAGGTCTGGGGCGTGCTGGAGGAGTTCACCGGCGACGGCCCGTCCGACGTGCGCCGGGTGCCCGCGGCCGTCCCGCTGGACGGCTCGGCCGCCGAGGACCGCGGCGCGGTCCGCGAACTGGCCACGGCCGGGCACCGGTTCGTCACGGGGCCGCGGCTGTCGCCGGACGGCAGCCGGGCGGCCTGGCTCGCCTGGGACCACCCGCTGATGCCGTGGGACGGCACCGAGCTGCGGGTCGCCGAGGTCGGCGCCGACGGCGTCTTCGGCCCGGCCCGCACCCTGATCGGCGGCCCGCAGGAGTCCGTCCCGCAGGTCGAGTGGGCGCCCGACGGCAGCCTGCTGGCCGCCACCGACCGGACCGGCTGGTGGAACCTGCACCGGATCGACCCGGACAGCGGTGCCGCGGCCGCCCTGTGCCCGCGCGAGGAGGAGTTCGCCGGCGCGCTGTGGAAGCTGGGCCACCGCTGGTTCCTGCCGCTGGACGGCGGCCTGGTCGCGGTGCTGCACGGCGTGGGCGCCCCCCGGCTGGGCCTGCTCGACACCGCCACCGGCGAGGTCGCCGACGCCCCCGGCCCGTGGACGGAGTGGAACCCGACGCTCGCCGCCACCGGCGGCCGGGTGATCGGCATCGCCGCGAGCGCCCGCACCTCCTACGAGGTGATCGAGCTGGACACCGCCACCGGCCGCACCCAGGTGATCGGCAACGCGCACCACGACACCGTGGACCCCGCCTACCTTCCCGAGCCCGTCGCCCGCACCTTCACCGGCCCCGGGGGCCGCGAGGTGCACGCCCACCTCTACCCGCCGCGCCACCCGCAGTTCCGCGCCGAGGGCCCCGGACCGTATGTGATCTGGGTGCACGGCGGGCCGACCAGCCGCGCGGCGATGGTGCTGGACCTGGAGATCGCCTACTTCACCTCGCGCGGTATCGGCGTCGCCGAGGTCAACTACGGCGGCTCCACCGGCCACGGCCGCGCCTACCGCAACCGGCTGCGTGAGCAGTGGGGCGTGGTGGACGTCGAGGACTGCGCGGCGGTCGCCCAGGGACTGGTCGCCGAGGGCGCCGCCGACCCGCGGCGCCTCGCCATCCGCGGCGGCAGCGCCGGCGGCTGGACCAGCGCGGCCGCGCTGACCAGCACCGACACCTACGCCTGCGGCACCGTGATCTACCCGATCCTGGACCTGCTCGGCTGGTCGAAGCAGGGCGGCGAGACCCACGACTTCGAGTCGCAGTACCTGGAGTCGCTGGTCGGCCCGGTCGACGAGGTGCCCGAGCGGTACCGCGAGCGCTCGCCGATCACCCGCAGCGACCGGATCGCGGTGCCCTTCCTGCTGCTCCAGGGGCTCGACGACGTGATCTGCCCGCCGGTGCAGTGCGAGCGGTTCCTCGCCGCAGTCGCCGGGCGCGGCATCCCGCACGCCTACCGCGCCTTCGCCGGGGAGAGCCACGGCTTCCGCCGCCTCGACACCATGGTGACCTGCCTGGAGGCCGAACTGTCCCTGTACGGGCAGGTCTTCGGCTTCACCCCGGACGGGGTGCCGGTCCTGGAGCTGACCACATGACCGAACGACTCAGGCGCGTCGCCGACGCCGTGGGCGTCCCCGTGCCCGCGCTGATCCGCCCGCGGCGGCTCGCCCCGGGCGACCGTATCTCGGTGGTGGCCCCCAGCGGCCCGATACCGGCCGACCGGCTCGACGCGGGCCTGGAGGTGCTGCGCGGCTGGGGCCTGGTGCCGCAGGTGGCCCCGCACGTCCTGGACGGCCACCGCAGCGGCTACCTCGCCGCCGACGACGCGGCCCGGGCGGACGACTTCCAGGACGCCTGGTGCGACCCGGCCACCACCGCGGTGCTCTGCGCCCGCGGCGGCTACGGCGCGCAGCGCATGGTCGACCTGCTCGACTGGGAGGAGTTGCGGGCCGCACCGCCGAAGGCCCTGATCGGGTACAGCGACATCACCGCCCTGCACGAAGCGGTGGCCACCCGGCTGGGCCTGGCCACCGTGCACGGCCCGATGGCCGCGGCCGCCACCTTCCTCGACGACGCCCCGACCCGGGAGGGCCTGCGCCGCACCCTGTTCGAGCCGGAGTCGGTCCAGGTGCTTGCCCCCGCCGGGGCCCGCACGCTCGTGCCCGGCCGGGCCGAGGGCGTCACCCTCGGCGGCTGCCTGTCGCTGCTCGCCGCCGACCTGGGCACGCCGTACGCCCGCGCGTCGGCGGCCGGCGGCATCCTGCTGCTGGAGGACGTCGGCGAGGAGCCGTACCGGCTGGACCGCTACCTCACCCAGCTGCTGCGCGCCGGCTGGTTCGAGGGGGTCGCCGGTGTCGTGCTGGGCTCCTGGGCGGAGTGCGGCCCGTACGAGGCGGTGCGCGACCTCGTGGTGGACCTGCTCGGGCCGCTCGGGGTGCCGATCGTCGAGGAGTTCGGCTTTGGGCACTGCGCGTCCACGCTCACGATGCCGCTCGGCGTCCCGGCGGTCCTCGACGCGCCGCCGCCCGCGCCCGGCGACCCGGCGGCGCCCGGCCCGGTCCTGAGCATGGGGGTGCCCGCGCTGGCGTGAGGGCGCAAGGCCCGCCCCGGGCGGGCCTTGCGTACGGGGGCTGCGGTGGTCGCCGACCGCGGACCGGCGTATCTGCCGTATATCGTCCGGTCACGGCGGGTGCGGGGGCGGGGCTGTGTCCCGGCTGTGCGGGAGCTGTCCGGCGGCGCCGCTACCGGCGGTACGGGCGCTGCCGGACGGGCCCGCGGCGGGCCGCCCCGGGCCCGATCGGAAGCGGCCGGGCGGCGCGCTCCGGCGCACCGCCCGGGGCACGGCGCGAGCACCCGCAGGACCCCGCTGAGCTGCGCGTTCGGCATGCGGCTCGGGTCCTATCCGGTGTGGCGCGGACCCCGGGGCGCGCGCCGGGCGCACCCGGGCACGCATGCGCCCCGTCCCGACGCGGTGCACCCGGCCCCGGGCGCCCGCCTCCGGGTCCGGTCCGGCGACGGGCGTCCCGACCCGGCCCGGGAGCGGCGCCGGTAGCACCGTTGACACCTTCGCGGGGGCGTGACCTACTGACGGAACCGAACTCGAAGCCGTCATGCGGGGTGCGGCTCGGGGGTCCGCGGCAGGGGGTTGCGGTGACGGAAGAGCGCTATCCGACGACGGGCGAAATCACCGAGAGTGCTCGTCGTCTCACGTGGAGATATCAGGGGCTGTGCCGTCTGGCGGAGGTCGGCCGGTCCCGGGCGGGACGCCCGCTCCAGCTGCTGACGGTGGGCCAGGGACCGCGCAACGTCCTGGTGGTGGCCGGACCGCACGCCAACGAGGCCGCGGTGGGCGGCGCCACCAGCCTGAAACTGGCCGAACGCATCGCCGAGTCCTGCCGCGCCGGCGCCGGCGACGGCAGCACCTGGCACTTCCTGCTGTGCATCGACCCCGACGGCGCGGCCCTCAACGAGCCCTGGCTGACCGGGCCCTACACCCTGCGCCGGCACTACGAGCACTTCTTCCGGCCGTGCGCCGCCGAACAGCCCGAGTGGCTGCCCACCGACGGGGCCGTGCGCTCCGCGGCCCTGCCCGAGACCCGCACCCTGGTGGAACTCCTCGACCGGCTGCGCCCGGTGCTCCAGTGCTCCCTGCACGGCATCGACGTCGGCGGCAGCTTCGTCCAGCTCACCCGGGACGTGCCCGGCGTCCCCGAGCGGATCGCCAAGTCCGCCGCCGAACTCGACATCCCGCTGGAGAGCGGCTCCTCGGACGCCTTCCAGTGGCCCAGCCCGGGCCCCGGCGTCTACGTCATGCCGCCCGCCTCCGCCGCCGGCGACGGCGCCCACTCCACCTGGGCGCACGCCGGGCGGTACGACGGGGTGACCGCGGTCGTCGAGGTGCCCATGTGGGCCTGCGACCGCGCCGCCGACACCACCCCCCACCCCGACGCCGACCGCGCCCTGCGCGTCGCCGGCGCCGCGCTGCGCCGCGACCTGCCGACCGTCGCGCGGCTGCTGGACCGGATCGACCCGCGGCTGGTTGGCGCCGACAGCCCGATGCTGCGCACCGTGCGCGAACTCGTCGGCATCGGCCCGCAGCTCAGCGCCGAGTGGGACCCCGCGGTGCGCCCCGCGGACGCCTGGCCGCTGCCGGAGATGACCACCGCGCGTGTCACCAGCATCGAGGTCTACGCCCAGCGCATCCCGCTGCGCGCGGCCGCGATGCTGCGCCGGATCGCGGCGCTGCCGGCCGTGACGGGCCTGGTCGACTCCTGGTGCGCGGCGTACGAGGCCGCCTACCGGCCGCGCTGGGTGCCGGTCGCGGACCAGGTCGAGCAGCAGGCGCGCAGCGTGATGGCCGTCTACGAGGAGCTGCGGCCGTGAGGCGGCGCGCCCCGGGCGGTGGCCGGGCCGCCGTCACCTGTTCGGAGTAGTTCCCGGCCCGTGCGGCCGCCCCTGCGGTGACCATGGACCGAAGGGGGCGTCCCGCGGACCGGAGGCAGGTGAGCGCGATGAGCGCCGACAGGGCGGACCGGCCCACCCGCGGCCGGTGGCGGGAGGCGATGACGCCGCGCCGGATCGCCGCGCTGGTGCTGGCGGTGCTCGCGCTCGTGTTCATCTTCGAGAACACCCGGGAGGTGCCGATCCGGCTGATCGGGCCGGTGGTGCGGATGCCGCTGTGGTCGGCGCTGCTGATCACCTTCGTCGCGGGCGTCCTGTGCGGGCTGTTCGCCGCCTGGAGCGGCAGGCGCAGCAGGCGGCGCGCCCGGCGGTGACCGCCCGGCGCCGGTCAGCCCGCGAGCGGCTTGCCCAAGTGGACGCTCAGCGGCTCGTCGCGATAGTGGCCGAAGCCGCCCACCGGGACGTACCCGCACGACGTGTACAGCGCGATCGCCTCGGGCTGCTTCTGCCCGGTCTCCAGCACCATCCGGGTCCGGCCGGCGGCCGCCGCGGTCGCCTCCAGCTCGGCGAGCATCGCCCGGGCGTGGCCCCGCCCGCGCGCGGACCGCACCACGAACATCCGCTTGATCTCCGCGTCACCGGCCGTGAAGCCCTCGGCCGCATCGTCCTGCGCCCGCCAGCCGCCGCTGGCCACGGGCTTGCCGTCGGCGTCATACCCCAGCAGGTAGAGGCCCCGCGGCGGGTCGAAGTGGTCGGCGGCCATGTGCGTCGCGTCGCCGTCGCCGTACCGCTCCGCGTACTCCAGCTGCACCAGGTCGTTGAGACGTATGGCGTCCGGGTGGTCGAAGCGGGTCGTCCTGATCTCCATGCGGCCATCGTAGGCGGACCCGCCGACAGGTCCGAAAGGGCGGTCTGGTGCTGACAGCGGCGCGGAAAGGCGTGGAAGGCGGGCGCGGGGCGGTGGGATGCTGGGGACGTGAGCCAGAACACCGCGGACAAGCCGCGGATCAGCGTGCGCATCGCCCCTGAACTGCATGTCTTCGTGGCCGCCGGGTACCGGGGGAGCGCCGCGGAGGTGGTGACGGACGGCATGTCCTCGCTCGGGCACGTGGTGGAGTCGCTGGGCATCCCGCTCACCGAGGTGGGCGCCCTGCGCGCCGGCGGCCGCCGGGTGCCGGCACGACACGTGCCCGCGGCGGGCGAGGAGATCGCGATCGAGGCGGTACGGCGGCCGCAGCAGATCCCCGGCCCGCCGGCCTTCCTCCTCGACGTCCACCTGGGCACGCTGGCCCGCCGGTTGCGGCTGCTCGGCGTCGACGCCGCGTACGAGAACGAGGACATCGGCGACCCGGCCCTCGCCCGCCGCTCCGCGCAGGAGCGGCGCGTGATGCTCTCCCGCGACCGCGGGCTGCTGCGCCGCCGGGAGATCTTCGCGGGCGGCTACGTCTACAGCGACCGCCCGCAGGAGCAACTGAGCGACGTGCTCGGCCGGTTCGCGCCCCCGCTCGCCCCCTGGACCCGCTGCGTGGCCTGCAACGGCCCGCTGGTCGCCGCGGACAAGGACACCGTGCGCGACCGCCTGCGCGACGGCACCCAGAAGTCCTACGACGTCTTCGCCCGCTGCACCGCCTGCGAGCGGGTGTACTGGAAGGGCGCCCACCACGCCCACCTGGAGGCGGTCGTGGAGTGGGCGATGCGGGAGTACGGCCCGGCGCCGGCCGCCCCGGGCCCGGCGGCCTGACCCGCGGCGGGGCGGGTCGATCCGGGGCGGCCCGGATCGGCCCGGATCGACCCGGTCCGACCTGGTCCGGCCCTCGCGGCCCGCGGCGGCGCCGACCCGCGTACGGGCCGGCGCCGCCCCGTTCAGCCGCCGTCCGCCCCCTGCTGCCGCTGCGCCGCCAGCCCGTCCCGTACGGACGCCAGCGCCTCGGCGGCCTCGGGCAGCTCCGCCGCGGTGCAGCGCTCGATCGCCGCGGCGAGGCGGGCGGTGGCCGCGGGCACGTCGCCCAGCGCGTTGCCCTCGATGAGCGCGGCGATCCGCACCGCCTCCGCCCGCGGCTCCTCGCCCGCCCGGCCGCCCTCGGCGTACGCCTCGATCGCCTGCTCCATGGCGGCCAGGGCCTCGTCGTACGCGTCGGCGGCGGCGTAGGCGCGTCCGCGCTGGTAGGCGGTGGCGCCGCTGTGGTACCAGTGCGCGAAGTCCGGCGTGCCGGGCGGGACCTCGGCGCACAGCTCGTCCGCCGCCGCCAGGTGGCGCAGCGCGGCCGGCAGGCCCTCGGTGTCGTCGGCCTCCATCGCGAGGCGGGCGAACTCGCGCATCATGGCGGCCAGCGGAGCCGGCCGCGGGCCGCGCGCGTGGGAGGCGACGGCCCGCTCGTACGCGCCGCGCGCGGCCGCCTGCTGGCCGGACCGCGCCAGGGCCACCGCGGCCTCGCAGGCGACGAGGGTGTGCGTGCCCCGGTCGCCCTCCCAGGCGGCGACGGTGTCCGCGAGGGACACGAACTCGGCCGCCGCCTCCCGCAGTTCGCCGAGCGCGGCGAGCCCGCGGCCCAGGTCCAGCCGGATCTGGGCGAGCAGCCGGCGGTCGATCCCGGCGGTGTCGCCGAGCGTCACCGACTCCAGCACCGCGACCGCGTCGGCCGGGCGGCCCTCGGCGGTCAGCAGGTCGGCCAGCTCGACCCGGACCTGCGCGGCGCTCTGGTCCGCGCCGTCCCGGTCCATCCGGTCCGCCGCCTCCGACAGGTGCCGGATCGCGCTCGCCGCGTCGCCGTCGCGGCCGTAGGCGTGCCCCAACAGCGCGTGCAGCGGCCCCAGGTGCAAGGAGCGGTCGGGCCAGCGCGTCGCGGCCGACAGCGCCCGGTGCAGCAGCGCGACCGCCTCGCCGGGCGCGCCGCCGTGCAGCCGGACCTGGGCGAGCAGCGCCAGCGCCCGCGGGGTGCGCCACAACTGGCCGGCGCCCTCCAGCAGTTCGATCGCGCCGGCCAGCTCCGCCTCGGCCGTTCGGAAGTCGCCCAGCCGCATGGCTACGTCGGCGGCGTACTGCCGGGCGGCCGACGCCCGGGCCGGCACGTCGAGGCGGGCCGCCTCCCCGATCAGCCGCGCCACGGCGGCGTCGAACGCGGCCCGCGCGGCCTCGCCCGGCGCCGGCAGCTCGTCGATCACCTGGCGCCGCCGGGTCATGGCCTCGCACTGGAGGACCGCGAGGTAGCGGTCCGGTGCGATGCGTTCCTCGGCCAACAGGTCAGCCGCGAGCCGCAGTTCGGCGTCGAGTTCGGCGCGTGCGGCAGCCGGGCCGGGCAGGCCGGACACGGCGCCGGCGTCGGCCGCAGCGGGGGCCTCGGCGGCGTCCGCGGTTTCGGCGGCGTCCGCGGCATCGGCGGCATCGGCGGCATCGGCGGTTTCGGTGGTGCCGGCCGGGGCCGACGGGTCGGCCGCCGCGAACACCGCGACCGCGGCCCTGGCCCGCGCCGTCACCGCCCGCCCGGACAGCCCCGCCGCCTCGTACAGCTCTGCGGCGCGCAGCAACTCCGCGCGGGCCCGCGCCCACTGCTCCCGGTCGAGGCCGTCGAACCCGGCGTGCTCGGCGAGTTCGGCGGTCAGCACCTGCTCCGGGCCGAGCGCGGCCTCGTCATGGACGTACCCCGGCTCGGCCGCCCGGGCCCCGATCCGGTCCCACAGCGGGTCCGCGTCGGGCCGGCCGTCCGCCGCCAACGCCCTGACGTGCAGCACCAGTTCGGCGAAGTCCGCGGGGACCGCCCCGGCGGGTGCGCCCTCCGTGCGGGCCGCGCCGCCGGGAGCCGTACTGCCGGGCTCCGTGCTCCCGGACGCCCCCGCCGCCCCCGCCGCCCCCGCCGACGGAGCCAGCGGCGCCGCCGCCCGCACGCCCAGCGCCAGCGGCTCCTCCAGCAGCGGGCGCCGCGCCAGCCGCTCCCGCCGCCGCGCGCCGACCGCCGCCGTGCCGTTCCGCCGGTCGAACGCCGCCGCCAGCGGCTCCGCCTCCTGCCGGACATGCGCCAGCAGCGCGTCCACCGTCCAGGCGCGGCCGGGCGGACCGGCCACCGCCAGCGCGCCGTGGCCCTGCGCGGCGAGCCGCGCGAGCAGCGCCTCCACACCCGTCAGCCAGTTCAGCCGGTCCAGCGGCGAGCCCACCACGTCGAACATCGACCGGTTCTCGGCGAGCAGCTCCAGCCCGCGCGCCTCGTTGCGGGTGAGCGCGCAGAACTCCAGGTGCAGGCCGAGCGCGTAGGGCATGTCCGGCTTGCCGCGGGCGAAGCGGTAGCCCACCAGGTGGTGCGAGCGCGCCTCGTCCAGCCGCCCGGCGCGCAGCAGCGGCAGCAGCGCGTGCGCCATGCTGACGTACGGCTCCTCCATGCAGGTCTGGCCGCCCGCCAGTACGGGCTGCCACTCCCGCAGCGCCCGCTCCTCGTCACCCGACGCCAGGTGGTACAGCGCCCGGTGCCGGGTCTCGCACGCCTCGCAGTCGCTCAGGTCGGTCCGCGGCCGGGTCGCCCACAGGTCGTACGCCTCGTCGAGACCCGCGCCGGTGTGCTCGGCGATGTGGTAGCGCATCGCCAGCACCGGCTGGAGGCCGTGCCCGGCGGCCTGGTAGCGGTCCCGCATCTCCTCGGTCCACCGCTCCACCGCCGCCAGCGGCACGTCCGGCACCTGGAGCAGCGCGGTCGTCACCCACTTGTAGCGCCAGTAGAGCTGGTGCTCCTCCCAGTCGCTGAAGTCGGCCGGGTGCTCGTCCCACATCCGCACCAGCCGCGCGAAGACGACCGGCGACTTCCGCTCCTCGCCCGCCCACGTGTACGCGGACATCAGCTCGAACAGCGCGGTCACCAGGGCGCCCCGGTCCGCCAGTTGCCCGGCCGCCTCGGCCAGCTCCTCCGCGCGCAGCGTGCGCTGCCGTCCGAAGGGCCGCTCGTTGTTCTCCCGCAGCGCGTCGAAGACGGCCTCCGAGGTCTCCAGCATCACCGCTCCTCGTGCATCGCGTGGTCCAGCAGGCCGATGAAGGCCCGGTTCAGCAGGGCGCTCTCCGAGGCGCGCAGCGGCCGCCGGGACAGCAGCAGCGCCTGCCCGTAGAGCGCTTCGACCGCGGTGGTCGCCAGGCCCGGCTCGCTGATCGAGGCGGCCCTGCGCACCAGCGGGTTGAGGTGGTTGAGCACGAGCTGCGCGCGCGGCGCCTCGGCCCGCAGCGAGCCGAGGATGTCCGCCCACAGCCCGTCCGCCTGCCCGGCCAGCTCGCCGCGCGCCCGCTCGTGCCGGGCCTCGCGGTTGTCCAGCAGCAGTGAGGGCGCGCTCACCGGGTGGAAGGCCCGCAGCACCACGTCGCAGTCGAACTGCGCCACCACCTCGCGCGCGGTGTGCAGGAAGGCCGCCGCAGCCAGCTCCGCCGAAGGGTCCACCGCGTCCAGGTGCGCGGTGACCGTCGCCGGGTCGAGGTCGACCACCGACGTGCCCGGCCGCACCTCCGGCAGCCGGTGCACCAGGTCCCGGTCGTACGCGTACCCGCCGTTGACCACGCCGAGCCCGGCCGCGGCCGCGATCGGCGCCACTTGGCGGAACTCCTCCACGGTCTGCGTGACCAGCACGGCCGGGTGGCTGCGGGCGAACTCGTCGAGCGTCACCTGCCCGTCGGTCGTCTCGAACGGCAGCCACGGCAGCAGCAGCCGCAGCAGCGCGTCGTCGTAGCGGGCCAGCGCCTTGACCGCGAGGTGGTGCACCGCGATGAACCGGTGCAGCAGCGCCGGGTCGCTCGCCGATATCCCGGTCAGCCAGTCCCGGATGCGCGCCCCGAGCGCGTCCCTGATCGCCGCCAGCGTCTCGTCCTCGTACAGCGCCTCGCGCGAGGCGGTGGGCCGCAGGCTGTCGGCGTCGACCACGCACCGTACGAAGAACGCCCACTCCGGGAGGAGTTCGGGCGCCTGGTCCGACAGCAGCATGCCCTTCAGGTGCACCCGGTGCCCGGCCTGCCGCGACGGGTGCACCGAGGTGGGCAGCACGTACGCGACTCCGCGCAGGCCGACCACCGGCAGGTCCAGCTCGATGCTGTCCAGCGGCACGAAGTCGAACACCGTCCGGCAGTGGTCGGCGAGCGCCTGCCGGCGGGCCGACACCGACGGGTGGGACGCCTGCCACGGCGGCGGGGTGCCGTTGATCCGGATCACGGAGCCGCGCTCGTCGGCCACCGTGACCTCGTGGCGCAGCAGGCTGCCGTAGTGCCGGGCCAGCGCCACGACCCGGTCGTGGGAGGTCCACTCCGTGGCGTCGGCGCGCGGCACCAGCGTCACGGTGGTGCCCGGCTCCGGCAGTTCGGCGGCGGGCAGCAGGCTGATCGTGTAGCGGCCGTCTGACCTGCCGCGCCACTGGACCGCGGGCGCCGCCGGGTCGGCGGCCGACCGGGTCCGTACGGTGATCTCGTCGGCGACCACGAAGCAGGCGAGCAGGCCGATGCCGAACTGCCCGATGAAGTCGTTGCGGGCCGCGGCGAGTTGGTCGCCGTCCAGCGGCCCGGCGGCGGTGCGCTTGGAGCTGCGGCCGATCGTGGCGAGGAAGCGGTGCACGTCCGCCTCGGTCAGCCCGATGCCGGTGTCGGTGACGGTCAGGCGCCCGTCGCCGGCCCGCACGCTGATCCGCGCCGGCGCCGCCGCGTCCGCCGCCTGGCGCGCGGTGATCGCGTCGACCGCGTTCTGCAGCAGCTCGCGCAGGTACACCCGGGGGCTGGAGTAGAGGTGGTGGGAGAGCAGGTCCACCAGGCCGCGCAGGTCGACCTGGAAGGTGTGGGTGGTCTGTGCGTCGTCGGACACCGAGGAGCCTTGTCGTCAAAGGGGTCGGGCGGGATACGTCGGGCGGGGTGCGGGGTGCCCGGTACGGGATGCGGCAGGCGGGAGCGGAGCGCGGGGGAGCGGCGGCGCGGGCGCGGAACGGCCGCGGTGGCGGCGTCGGGCGCGTGCGGGCGCGAACGGGGACCGAGGTCAGGCGCCGACGCGTGCCCGCCACGCGAGGAAGGGCACGGCGGGCGACCTGCCGTCCATGTACCGCCACGGCATCTCGGTGGGGGCCTTGCGCACCATCCGGAACATGGCGCGGGCCGCCGCGTCCTCCCCGGCCAGCGCGAACGCCATCGCGAAGGTGTTGACGCCCACGGCCCAGTCGCCGCGCCGGGCGAACGCCGGATGGTGCACCGAGCGCGCGCCCGCCTCGTGCAGGGCGCGCACCACGTGCGGGGCGTGCAGGACGGTGGAGTCCGGATCGCCGCCGGCCTCCATCCAGTCCTCCAGGTGGGCCTGTGCGACGAGTTGTCCCAGGCCGCTGCCCTCGGGGGCGGCGAGTGCCGACCTCCTGGCGAACGCGTGCATCCGCTCCTGGCTGCCGCCCCACTTGGCGCACAGCTGCTGGAGGTGCTGGCGGTGGGCGGCCACATGGCCCGGCGCCCGGCGGCGCACGGCCTCGAACCGGCGCTCGGCCGCCTCCTGCCCGACCCCCAGACCGCGGCCGCTGACCTGGAGGAAGTACCAGGGCGCGGCCCAGGACGGCTCGCGCTCGGCCACCTCGTACAGCTGCTCCTCGGCGACCAGCAGCCGCTCGCGGAAGACCTTCCACTGCTCCGCGGAGACGTGGGCGCCGCTCGCCCGGCCGCGCGCCTGCCAGGCCCACTCCACGTGCCGGGCGCCGGAGACCAGCAGCGCCAGGGTGTCGCCGGGGTCGGCGTCGGCCACCTCTCGCGTCCACTGCTCGACCTGGGCGATGTCCCCGACGCCCTCGACCAGGAACGTCAGGTCCTCGTCGCCGTCGGCCGCCGCCAGGTGGGCGCGCAGCACCGGCCACCGCTCGGCGCCGCCCTGGGCGGCCTGCCTCATCTCCGCCAGCCGCGGATCGCCGAAGGCGCGGTCCACGGCCGCACCCCTGCCGCGCGGCCGCAGCGCGTACGCGTGCCCCTCCGGTTGGCGTACCTGCAACAGCCTCCGCCACGCCATCTGCCGCCCCCTTGTCGCGTGCTCCCCAAAGGCTTGGATATCACGCCGGACCGACAGCGGGCCGCCGGGGCTACTTGTAGACCTTGCCCGCCTGCGGGGTGCCGGGCGCGAGGAGCTGCTTGACGGTGACGAAGGTGTAGCCGCGGGCCTGGAGGGTGGAGATGATCGGGGCGATCGAGGCGACCGTGCCGTTGTAGCCCTTGTTCGTCTTGTCGACCAGGTCGTGCAGCAGGATGATCCCGTCCGGCTTGGCCGACTTGAGTATCCGGGACGCTATGAGCTTGGAGTCGGTGGTCCGGTAGTCGGCCCCGTCGGAGTTCCAGACCACCTCGGACATGCCGAGCTGCTTGACGATCCTGGTGACCTTGCTGCTGGTCCGGCCCTGCGGCGGGCGCAGCAGGGTGGGCGTGACCCCGGCGACCTTCTGCACCGCGTCCCGCCCCTGGGTGATCTCCTTGCGGATCTCGGAGGAGCTGATCTTCGTGAGGATCTGGTGGCTCCAGGTGAGGGTCTCCACCTCGTGGCCCTGCGCGACCATGTCCCGCACCATCTGCGGGTGCTTCATCACGTGGTTCTTGCCGAGCGTGAAGAAGGTCGCGTGCACGTGGTACTTGCTGAGGATGCCCAGGATCTGCGGGGTGCGCACGCTCGGTCCCGCGTCGAAGGTGATCGCTATGCACTTGACCTTGCGGCAGTCCACGCTGCCTTTCGCGCCGCTGGCGAACGCGGCGGCCCCGGTCGTCGCCAGGTGCTTGCGCGCTGCGGCCGGGGAGGTGGCGTCGTAGCCGTTGCACCCGGTCAGGGTGAAGGCCATGGTGGCGGCCGCCAGCAGCGTGGTCAGCGCGCGGGCTCGGCGCGCTGTGGTCGTGCGCATGCGGGAACTCCCCCTCGTCGTGTCGGCAGGCCCGCTCGGGCGCGCCCACTCCTCACTATACACAGAGGGTATACACGCGGTACCTACTTATCCACCGGTTCCGCCGAGCCGCGCGCCGGACGTCGCGCACAGCGTTCTCCCAGGATTCTCCCAGCCGGGCTCGAACGACCTTTCGGCGGCCCCACGGGAGTGCGCCCGCCCGACCCACCGGTTTCCGTTATCCGCCCCGCGGTCCCGCCGTCTCCTGTGCGAACGGGCCGTGCAGGTGCGGGACGTGGGAGGCAGCCGATGGGGGCCGGGGTCGGAGCCAGGAGCGGGCGCGGGCGTCGGCGCAGGCGCGGCAGGCGGCACGGCGCCGCGTGGTCGGCGGCGGTGATCGCCGTCGCCGGCGTGTGCCTGGCGGTGTACGTCGTCGCGGTCGGCGGCGGTCGCGAACTCCCGGGCGGGCGCGGGCGTACGGCATCCGCCTCCCCTCCCGCCGCCGCGACCGCGGCGTGCGGCGGCGCGGGGCCGGGCGATGCGGGGCCGGGCGGTGCGGTGCCGACGGCGTCAACCCCGACCGCCTCGCCGCTGCCGCCGTCGCCGTCCGGACCGGAGCGCGCCGCCCGTACGCGGCCGACCGCCCGATGACAATGCGGCCGGCCTCCTCGCCGGCAAGGGCGAAGCGGGGGTGCCGGATCGCCTTCGGGGCGAGCTGAACCGGCCCGCCGATGGCGGGTTTTGGGCCGTTTGCCGGACTTGCTCCCACCGGGGTCGCTGACATGGGGTCGGATGATATGACGCCCCGTCAGACGATCGAACATCCGCACATCTGTGCGCCACGAAGGTGACTTGTAGGGCGAATCGGGCGTTGGCGGGGGTTGGATGATGTACTCCGGCTCCGGGTTTGCGAGGATCGTCGCGATGACTGCCGCCCTCCCGGACGCGACCACCCAGCGTCCCAGCCAAGACGACCGGGGCCCTCGCCGGCACCGGCGGCCGCGCCGCACCGCGAAGCGGGTGGCCGTCGCCGTGTCGGTGACGGCCCTCGGCCTCGCCCTGCTCGGCGCCGGCTACGTGGCCACCGACCACTACGGCACGGCCTCCACCGACAACCGCGACGCGGCCGCCCGCTCCGCCGCCGGCACCGCCGCGCGGGTCGCGGGCAGTGCCTCGCCGTCGTCCGACCCGATGCCCCTGGCCATCCCCGGCCTCGGTCCCAGGACGCGCGCGAAGATCCCGGCGAACAGCCGGCAGGTGCTGGTGGCCTCGGGCCGGGCCAAGAACTCCTCGGACTCCCTGGTGACGCTCTGGTCCAGACGGTCCGACGGCCACTGGCAGCCCGGCGCGACCTGGACGGCGCACAACGCCAAGGACGGCTGGACCGCCGACCACCACGCCGGCGACCTGCACAGCCCGATCGGCGTGTTCACCCTCCACGACGCGGGCGGGTTCGACGCCGACCCGGGCACCAAGCTCCCGTACGACCACTCGTCGAGCTTCCACGCCGGCGGGGTCGGCTTCGACGGCGAGACCCTGGACGAGGCGTTCGACTACGTCATCGCGATCGACTACAACCGGGTCCCCGGCACCTCCCCGCTCGACGGCACCCAGCCGCTCGGCGCGAGCAAGGGCGGCGGCATCTGGGTGCACGTCGACCACGGCGGCCCCACGCACGGCTGCGTCAGCATCGCGGCCTCCCACATGGTGACGCTGCTGCGCACCCTGCTGCCCGCCGACCACCCGGTGATCGTGATGGGCGACGGCCAGTCCCTGGCCGCCTGACGTCCCGCCTCCACCGTGCCGGCGGCCGGGTCCGCCCGCGCCGCCGGCGCCGTCCCCCGTTTGTGCCCGTTGCCCCGTCCCGCTCCGGGGCGTTACCCCTGCGGGAGCGCGCCGGCCGGTCGGTGCGGGCCGGCTCCGGCGGCAGCCGTACGGGTGTCCGCCGTCGGCCGATGTCACGAAATCCCTGCCCGCGCGGGTCTTCATGGTGAGACCCCTGCGGGGCGGTACACGTGCAACGGAGGCCAGAATGCCAGAGACTTCAGCGGTGCGGACGCTGCCTGCGGGCGAACACCCCGGCGAGCTCGCCGACTTCGGCAGGCGCTGGGCCGAGGCGGAGCGGCGCGGCGACGTCGCCGCTCTCGACGCCCTGCTCACCGACGACTTCACCGCGGTCGGCCCGCAGGGCTTCGTGCTGGGCAAGGCGCAGTGGCTCGACCGGTACGCGTCGGGCGCGCTGGTGCACGACGACTTCACCTGGACCGAGGTGACGCTGCGTCAGTACGGGAGCTGCGCCGTGGCGGTGGGCGTCCAGCGCCAGCAGAGTGTCTTCGACGGGCGCGACGCGGATGCCGGCTTCCGGATCACCCAGACCCTCGTGGAGGTGGACGGCCGCTGGCAGCTCGCGGCCGTCCACCTCAGCCCGACCGGTGCGTGACCGGCCGGGCCGTCGGGATTCGGTGCGTCCGCGCGGTCAGCCGCGCGGCAGCACCGTCGCCTGGACGCCGGTCAGGCCGGTCCAGTCGTTGGACGCGATCGAGGCGTGGGCCGCGGCCAGTTGGGCGACCCGGGCCTGCGCGTCCGCGGCCGTGGGGGCGGTGTCGTCCAGCGTCGGCGGCACGTTCTGCGCGTCGGTCATGATCAGCAGGTAGTGGTGGGTGTCGTACCAGCTGGTGTCGATGCTGCCGTTCAGATACGTCGCCGCGTCACCGTCGAAGACCACGAACCAGGGGCGGATCGAGGCGTCGGAGTAGCGCGTCCGCGGGTCGCCGGCCGCCGCGTTGTGCACCGCGGGGAAGATGTTGGCCTGCGACAGCTTGCCCTGGCTCTGCAGGCCGGCCAGGTAGTCGGCGTACTCCTGGTCGGTCCACAGCGAGTCGGTGGGGTTGGACTCCTCGACGGTGCCGGGGATGACCTCCAGCAGGACCTTGCCCGCGAGCTGCTGCCGGGTCGGCCAGTTGCCCGCGCTCGCCGCCGCGTCCAGGGAGGCGTACTTGCTGCCGTCGGACTTCGTCAGCAGGTCGGACGGCTTGTAGACGAGGCTGCCCAGGTGGTCGGTGATCGACTGGTCCAGCTTCGCCGGGCTCATCCCGTACGTCGTCTGGAAACCGGCCTTCATCTCCAGCTTGATGATCAGCGGGCCGTGGCCGGGGTGCGCGCCGAGCCACACCCGCACGTCGTCGAGGCAGCTCTCCAGGTCCTTGTTGGCGCCGCCGGTGTACAGGTCGGCCGCGGACGAGACGTTCACGCAGTTGTTGCTGTTGCCCAGCGGGTTGGAGTGGCTGACCTTCCACTCCTTGGTGACGAAGTCGTCCCAGACGTCCAGTTCGATCATCGACGTCCCGGTGTCCAGCGACTGCGCGAGGTAGCTGAACTCGCTCGGGTCGTAGGTGTTGTGCAGCCCGGAGCCGGTGGTGCCGGAGAACGGCAGCGAGTCGGTGTCGGCGGCGGAAGCGGCTCCGCCGCCGGCGCCCGCGACGGTGAAGGCGAGGCACAGCGTCGATGCGCCCAGTAGCGCGGCGCGAATACGTAGGGAAGCTCGGCGGATCAACCGAACGGTCACGTGTCCTCCTGTGGGGGTGTCGCTCCGCCCAGACGGTGCCCGCGGGCCATGAATCGACGGAGACATGACAGGTAACACGATCTGTCGTCCCGCTGTCACCTCCACCACCTCCACTGTCGGCCAAGGGAGTTCGGCCCTACGCGCATCGCGCCGGGGGTGTGGGGGTGATGGTGTGTCAAGGGCGCCGAGGTGGTGGGGGCGGTCGCGCGGCTCAGCTCGCGCCGAGCAGGCGCAGCACGGCGGCCGTGGCCGCCGCCGCGACGACGACCACCGCGAACGGGGCGCGGCGCCAGGCGAAGAGCCCGCCGACCGCCACTCCCGCCGTGCGCGCGGCGCCGGCGAAGCCGTGCCCCTGTGTCAGGGCGGAGGTGGCCACCAGGGCGGCCAGCAGCACGACCACGGCGACGGCCATGAGCCGTTCGAAGCGGGCCGGAAGGGTGATCCGCGAGCGCAACACGGGCCCGGCGAAGCGGAACGCGAAGGTGCCCGCTCCCAATGCGGCCGTCGTGGCCAGGAGTTCGGTGCTCATCGGCTGGGCCTCGGCTCGGTGGGGGCGGCGTCGGCGGGAGCGTCGGCGGGGGCGTTTGCGGGTGCGTGCTCCGTATCCGCCTCGGCGCCGTATGGCAGGCCCGCGGCGACCCCGGCGAGGGCGAGCAGGACCGGCAGCCCGGCGGGCAGGAAGGGCGTGGTGGCCAGCGCGATCACCACCCCGGCGAAGGCCGCGCGGCGGTTGCCGGGCCGGTCCAGGGAAGGCAGCAGCAGGGCGAGCAGCACCGCGGGGAAGGCCGCGTCGAGCCCGAAGGCGTCGGTGTCGCCGACCGCCCGCCCGCCGAACGCGCCCGCGGCCACCCCGAGGTTCCAGGCGGCGAACAGGCCCGCCCCGCACAGCCAGTACGCCGTACGCCGCCGGGCCGGGGTGCGCTGTGCGAGGGTGAACGCCACCGTCTCGTCGACCATCACATGGCTGCCCAGCAGCCGGCGCAGCGGCCCGGTGCCGTCGAGCACGTCGCCGACCGCGAAGCCGAACGGCACGTGCCGGACATTGACCAGCAGGCCCGCCGCGAGCGCCGCCAGCGGGTTGCCCCCGGCGCCGACGATCCCGACGAAGAGGAACTGCGCCGCCCCCGCGAACACCACCACGGACATCAGCATCGGCAGCCACAGCGGCAGGCCCAGGCCCACCGTGATCGCGCCGAAGGACGCGCCGACCAGCGCGTCGGCCACGCAGACCAGCGCGATGTCGCGCAGCAGGTCCGCCAGCTCCTTGTCCCGGGTTCGCCATATCGAACGGATCACCGTATAGAATGAACATAAGGAAGCCGCGTTCGTCAAGCCGAACGACACGACGTCTCCACCGAACGACGGCAGAGCGACGGCCGGACGAAGATCGACGCCCGAAGGAACTGGAGCCACCCGGTATGACGACGGAGGACAGACCCCGCGGCGGCCCGCCGATCGCCGCCATCGCCGCGTCCCTTCAGCACCAGCGCCGCCGCGCCGGGCTCTCGCTGGCCGAGGCCGCACGCCGCGCCGGCATCGCCAAGTCCACGCTCTCCCAACTGGAGTCCGGCACCGGCAACCCGAGCGTGGAGACGCTGTGGGCGCTCAGCGTGGCCCTCGACGTGCCCTTCGCCCAACTGGTCGACCCGCCCCCGCCCCGGGTCCAGGTGATCCGCGCCGGCGAGGGTCCCACCTTCACCGCCGAACACTCCTCCTACGTCGCCACGCTCCTGGCGTCCTGCCCGCCGCACGCCCGCCGGGACATCTACGTCGTCTCCGCGCAGACCGGCAGCGACCGCGAGTCCGAGCCGCACATGCCCGGCGTGGTCGAGCACGTGGTGCTGAGCACCGGCCGCGCGATGGTCGGCATCGCCGACGACCCGGTCGAACTGCACCCCGGCGACTACGTCAGCTACCCCGGGGACGTGCCGCACGTCTTCCGCGCCCTCGAACCCGGGACCGTCGCGGTGCTGCTGTCCGAGCACAGCTGACCGGCCCGCGGCGCAGTACGGTGTCCGCGCCCCAGCACGCGTACGAGTGCGAGGAGTTCCGCGCGATGCCGCAGCCGCCCGTACCGCCCGTACCGCCCGTACGGCCGGTGCCGCCCGAACCGACGGCGCCGTCGGTACGCACCGAGCGCTCGGGCCCGGTCACCACCGTGGTGCTGTCGCGGCCCCACGCGCGCAACGCCGTCGACGGGCCCACCGCGCAGGCGCTCGCGGACGCCTTCCGGGCGTTCGACGCCGACCCGGAGGCGGCCGTCGCCGTGCTGTGGGGCGAGGGCGGCACCTTCTGCGCGGGCGCCGACCTCAAGGCCGTGGGCACCGCGCGCGGCAACCGGCTGGCAGCCGACGGCGACGGACCGATGGGCCCCACCCGGCTGCGGCTGGGCAAGCCGGTGATCGCCGCCATCGCGGGCCACGCGGTCGCGGGCGGGCTGGAGTTGGCGCTCTGGTGCGACCTGCGGGTGGTCGAGCAGGACGCCGTCCTCGGAGTGTTCTGCCGCCGGTGGGGCGTGCCGCTGATCGACGGCGGGACCGTACGGCTGCCGCGGCTGATCGGCGCCGGCCGGGCGATGGACCTGGTCCTCACCGGACGCCCGGTCGACGCGGCCGAGGCCCACGCCATCGGCCTGGCCGACCGGCTGGTCCCGGTCGGCACCTCCCGCGCCGCCGCCGAAGAACTGGCCGCGCGGATCGCCGCGTTCCCGCAGACCTGCCTGCGCGAGGACCGGATGTCCCTGCTGGAGCAGGAAGGGCAGACCGAACAGCAGGCGCTGGCGGGGGAGTTCGCCCACGGGCAGGTCTCGCTCGCCGAAATGGCCGCAGGGGTCGCCCGGTTCGCGGCCGGCGAGGGGCGGCACGGCGGCTTCGACGGATAGGAGGCCGCGCCCGACTCGTCGGCATCGGCCGTACGATCCGCGGAGGACTGTTTAGGCTGGCCGTATGAAGGAGTGGGAACTCAAGAAGCTGCACATCCTCCGCGCCCTGCACGACGCGGGCACCGTCACGGCCGCCGCGGCCGCCCTGCGGATGACGCCGTCGGCGGTGTCGCAGCAGCTCGCCGTGCTCTCCAAGCAGATAGGGACGCCCGTCGTCGAGGCGCACGGCCGCGGGGTGCGGCTGACCGGCGCGGCACACGTCCTGCTCCGCCACGCCGAGGTGGTATTCGCCCAACTGGAGCGCGCGGGCGCGGAGTTGGAGGGGTACGCACGCGGTGACGCCGGGCTGGTGACGATCGGCACCATCGCCACCGCGATCAGCCGGCTCGTGGTGCCGGCCGCGGAACTGCTGCGCCGCTCGGCGCCCGCCGTCACCGTGTCGGTGCGGGAGGTCGAGGCGGCGGCGGTCTTCGAGGAGCTGGCGGCGGGCGCGGTGGACGTCGCGGTGTCCCTCGCGGTCGACGCGCCGACCGCCCGCGATCCGAGGTTCACGGTCTTCCCGCTGCTCACCGACCCGCTGGACATCGCGCTGCCGATCGGCCACCCGCTGGCCGCCGAACCCGGGCTGCGGCTGGCCGCGCTCGCCGAGGAGCCGTGGATCTTCGGCAGCGCCGGGCCGTGGCGCACCCTGACCCTAGCGGCCTGTGCCGACGCCGGGTTCGTGCCGGAGCAGGCGCACGCCGCCTCCGACTGGCCGGCGATCTTCTCGCTGGTGTCGGCGGGCCTGGGGATCGCGCTCGTGCCGCAGATGGCGGCCGTCGGCGGGTGGCGGCGGGAGGTGGCGGTGCGGCCGCTCGACGTGGACCGGCCGGTGCGCAGGATCGTGGCGGCGGTCCGCGCCGGCACGGAGGACGCGGCGCTGGTGCGGCGGGCGATGGGCGCGTTGCGGCACGCCGCCGAACTGGACCCCACTGTGAAGCTGAGCTGAACAGAATGTTCAAAAACTATCGCTGGAGTTGAAGTGTCGGAGGGGGGAGAGTAGGGGCAGGAAAAGGGGCAAGGGAGGACCGGCGAGGAGGAGGGGTTCGGGTGGGTACGGAATCGGGAGCGGCGGCCGCCGGTGTGGCCGCGGGCGCGGCTGCGGGGGCGGGGGACGCGGGGACGGGAGCGGAAGCGGCTTTCACCGCGCTGACCGGCTTCACCGGGGACGCGCTGCCGTACGGCGGGGGGAATCCCTTCGCGGACTACCGGCGGGCCGAGCTCCCCTTCACCGGGCTGGCGGAGCTGACCGACCGCAGGCTCGGGGCGGGGGTGGTCGCGGCCAATGACGAGTTCTTCGCCGAGCGGGAGAATCTGCTCCTGCCCGGGCCCGCCGTCTTCGACCCCGAGCGGTTCGGACACAAGGGCAAGGTGATGGACGGCTGGGAGACCCGCAGGCGCCGGGGCCGCTCCGCGTCGGCCCCGCACCCGGAAGCGGAGGACCACGACTGGGCGGTGGTGCGGCTCGCGGTGCCCGGGGTGGTCCGCGGCGTCGTGGTGGACACCGCGCACTTCCGCGGCAACTACCCGCGGTCCGTCTCGGTGGAAGCCGCCGCGCTCTCCCCGTCGGCGGGCGCCGAGGAGGTGGCGGACCCGTCGGTGGCATGGACCGCGCTGGTGCCGCGCACCCCGGTCGGCGGCCACGCGGAGAACGCCTTCGCGATCCGCCGGGAGCGGCGCTTCACCCACCTGAGGCTGCGTCAGTATCCGGACGGCGGTGTCGCCCGGCTGCGGGTGTACGGCGAGGTGGTGGCCGACCCCGCCTGGCTGGCCGCCCTCGGCACCTTCGACCTGGTCGCCCTGGAACACGGCGGCGCAGTCCGGAACGCCTCGGACCGCTTCTACTCGCCGCCCGAGCACACCATCCTGCCGGGCCGCTCCCGGCGGATGGACGACGGCTGGGAGACCCGGCGCCGCCGCGACCACGGCCACGACTGGATCGACTACCGCCTGGCCGAGCAGGGCGTGATCCGGGCGGTAGAGATCGACACCGCCTACCTGAAGGGCAATGCGGCCGGCTGGGCCACGCTGTCCCTGCGGGACGGGGCGGACGGCCCCTGGCGGCCGCTGCTCGACCGGGTCCGGCTGCACCCCGACACCGTGCACCGGTTCGTCGTCGAGGACGGCACGGCCGCTGTCCTGGGCGGCGCCCCGGCCGGTATCCAGGTCGGCGCTCCGGCCACGGACGCCCGGATCGAGATCTTCCCCGACGGGGGCATATCCCGGCTGCGGCTGTACGGCTCGCTGACGGCGCAGGGCGCGGCGCGGCTGGCGGCGCGGGCGGCAGCGATCGCCTGAACCGGCGGTGGCGGCGGGGCGTCCGGCGGTCGGGCATCTGGCGGCTGGGCGGTTGGCGGCTGCGTTGGGGACCTGTCGGCTCGGCGTCGGGCGGTTCGGGGCGAGGTGTCGGCCGGGCTGACGGGAGCCGGTGGTGCGGCTCCCGTGCGCGCCGGGCGTCAGGTCAGGTCACTGCGCGCCGAAGCGCGCCAGCAGTTCGGTGCGGCCGAAGACGCGGGCCGTCTCGATCGCGGACGGCGTGCCCGCGGCCGGGTCGGCGCCGGCCTCCACCAGGGCGCTGATCACGTCCTGCTCGCCCTTGAACACCGCACCGGCGAGCGGGGTCTGACCGCGGTCGTTGATCCGGTCGACGTCGGCGCCGCGCTGGATGAGGGCGAGCACCGTCGAGGTGTGGCCGTGGTAGGCGGCGAGCATGACGAGGCTGTCGCCGCGGTCGTTCGTCAGGTCGGCCGGCACCCCGGCGTCGACATAGGCGGCGAGCTTGTCGGTGTCGCCCTGCCGGGCCAGGTCGAAGACCTGAGCGGCGAGTTGGAGCACCTCCGGGTCGTGCGCGGGCTCGCCGGGCGGCTCGGAGGGGGAGGCGGGGTCAGGGCTGGACTCGGTCATGCCACCACCCTACGCAGGGCAGCGTCCGCTGAAGAAAGAGATCACCACATGCCGTGTCGGGGTGTCACCGACCTTGATGTCCAGGGGCACGCAGGCGCGGCCGTCACCGGCGACGAAGAACGCACCGTGAAAGGAGGTGGGGGAGCCCGGGCACGCGTGGAAGGAGACCGCGGGCGCGGGAGCGGAGCCGTACTCGCCGCCGAACTCCAGCCCGGCGCGGGCCCGCTGCTCGGCGCCGACCGTGACCGTGACGCTGGTGCCCGCATGGAGCAGGGTGTCGATGCGGTAGTGCCAGCCGCCGGAGTTCTGCCGGCCGAGGTCGCGCTGCTCGCCGTCGGCCAGGTCGCCCAGGCCCTGCCAGGTCAGGGGGCCGACAGCGATGTCGGAGCCAGCGGGTGCCGTGGTGGGGTCGGCGGTGCCCGAGGGCGTGGTGCCCGGGTGGGCGGTAACCGAGGGATCGGCGGTCTGGGAGGCGGAGGTGGACGCGGAGGTGGTCGACGATGTGGACGGGGAGGCGGCGCGGGTGGAGTGCGGGGAGTGCGGGGAACGGGAGGTGGGCGCGGTCGTGGGGGAGCCGGCCGGATGGGTGGTGCGGCGCGGTGGGGAGGGGGAGTTGTCGGGCGGGACGAAGCCGTCGACGCACTCCACCGGCCGGGGGTGCTCGATGCTCCCGACGGGTGGCGGCGCGGATGCGGCGGAGGGCGAAGCGGTGGCGGTGGCATGCGGGTGGGCGCCGAAGGAGCAGCCGGCGAGCAGCATGAGCGCCCCGCCCACGGCTCCGCCCACCCGTAACGCTCGTCCTGACATGAGCATCACTCCTCAGTCAGGACGGTACGTGCTCAATCCAGCGGCGACCAGACCGCCAGTTGGCGGACCGGCGCGGGGTCGCCGGAGACCCGGAGGGTGCCGCTGTTCCACGGGACCCGCCGGTAGAGGCAGAGCAGCAACTCCCCGGCGGACCCGGTGAGGCAGGCGTCGGGCGCGGGCCCGTCGCCCGGGCCGACCCGGACCGCGGAGGCGCCGGTGGCGTCGAGGATCAGTGTCCAGGCCGGGCCCTCGGTGGAGACGAGGGCGACCCGGGCGGGGGCGTGCGGCCAGCCGTCCATGGTGCCGAAGCCGACCTGGAGGAGTTCGTCCACCGCGTCCAACGCCAGGGCCGGGGGCAGCGGTTCGGGGGCGCCGGCGGCGTCCTGCGCGTCGCGGGCGTGCACGGCGGCCTCCTGCACCTGGTGGCGGGCGACGGTGCCGGCCGTCGCCGGGCGCCCCGGCGCCGCCCACCACGTCCAGCACTCCCGGTCCGGGCCGGCCGCCCGCAGCGCGTCCAGCAGCGCGGCGGTGGCGCGGGCCGACCACGCCGAGAGCTCTCCGGGCGGGAGGAGGGCGCCGTCTTTGGCCGAGGCCGGGTCCGAGGACGGGTCCGTGGTCGGGTCGGGGTGCGGGTCCGGCGGGCGGGTGGCCGGGCCCGCGGTGACGGCCGCCGCCCAGAAGCGCTGCACCTGCCCGACGTGTGCCACCAGGTCGTGGACCGTCCAGTCCGGGCACCCCGGCACCCGGGCCCGCGCGTCGGCGGCCTCCGCCGCCTTCCGCAGCGCGGCCGACCGGTCCGCCACCAGTTCCAGCCAGTCGGAGAAGCGCAGCACCGGGAAGTCCCCGGCGGGAGGGATGTGGAAGGGCGTCATGGGCACCGTTGTAGCAGCGGGCGGCGACAGCGGGGGCGGGTCCGGGGATCGGAACGTTTTACCGGCATTGCGGCAGATTTGCCCAAGACTGTACGGTGCGGGCTCTGTTCAGCGGGCCGCTGAGGATGTTCCATGGTCGTCACACGGCCGCCGTGCGGAAGGCGGCCGCCCGCGCCCGGATGAGGTGGCCTTGGCCAGGACCGCGACGACCGTGACGACCGATACGACCGCGACGACCGTGCGGCGCGCCACCGTGCGCATCCCCGCCGCCCCGCTGGGCCCGGAGAACCCGCTGCCCGCGCTCGGCGAGCGCGGCCAACCGCACCGCCTCGACCCCGAGCAGCGCCAGGCGCTGCCCCCGGACATGGCCCGGCAGATCGGCTACGCCCCGCTGCGCACCGTGCTGCCGGTGCGGGTCCTCGACGGGTACGGCCGGGACCGGGCGCCGGTCGAACTCGACGCCCTCGTCGTCGAGAACGACCGGTTGCGCGCCACCGTGCTGCCCGGGCTCGGCGGCCGGCTGTACTCGCTGCTGCACAAGCCCACCGGCCGCGAACTGCTCTACCGCAACCCGGTGTTCCAGCCCGCGGACTTCGCGCTGGCCGGCGCCTGGTTCTCCGGCGGCGTGGAGTGGAACCTCGGCGCCACCGGGCACGCCGCCCACACCTGCGCGCCGCTGCACGCCGCCCGGGTCACCGCGCCCGACGGCGGCGAGATGCTGCGGCTGTGGGAGTGGGAGCGGCTGCGCGACCTGCCGTTCCAGGTCGACCTGTGGCTGCCGGCCGGCTCGGACTTCCTCTACGTCGGCGTGCGGGTCCGCAATCCGCACGACCGGACCGTGCCGCTGTACTGGTGGTCCAACACGGCCGTACCCGAGATCCCCGACACCCGGGTGCTGGTTTCGGCGGACGCGGCCTGGCAGTTCGACTACCACCGCGCCCTCACCCGCGTGCCGGTGCCGCGCGCCCAGGAAGCCCCCGGCGGCCCGGGCGCGCCGGACAGCGCCGACCTCACCTACCCGACCCGGTTCGAGCACGCCGCCGACCACTTCTTCGACATCGCGGACGAGGATCGCCGCTGGATCGCCGCGCTCGACGGGCAGGGCCGCGGCCTGGTGCAGACGTCGACCGACCGGCTGCGCGGGCGCAAGCTGTTCCGCTGGGGCCGCGGCCGCGGCGGCCGCCGCTGGCAGGAGTGGCTCACCGAGCCCGGCACCGGCGGCTACCTGGAGATCCAGGCCGGCCTGGCCCGCACCCAGCTCGAACACCTGCCGATGGCCGCCGAGTCCGAGGTGAGCTGGCTGGAGGCGTACGGGCCGCTCGCCGCCGACCCGGCACACGTGCACGGCGCCGACTGGCCCGCCGCCCGCGCGGCCGCCGCCACCGCCCTGGAGGAGGCCCTGCCCCGGGCCGCCCTGGACGCCGCCCGCACCGCCTGGCTCACCCGCGCCGACACCGACCCCGACCCCGCCGACGTGCTGGCCACCGGCTCCGGCTGGGGCGCCCTCGAAGTCGAGCGCGGCCGCCACCCGCTGCCCGGCACCCCGTTCCCGCCCGCCACCCTCGGTGCCGCCCAGCAGCCCTGGCTCGAACTGCTCCTGTCCGGCGTCTTCCCCCGCCCCACCGCCGACCCCGTGCCCGGCCCCACCCTGGTCTCGCCCGACTGGCGCGAGCTGCTGGAAGCCGCCGACACCTACCCCGGCAACGAGTGGTACCGCGACTATCACCTCGGCATCGCGCAGTGGGCCGCCGGCGACCGCGCCCAGGCCGTCCGCAGCTGGGAGCGCTCGCTCGCCGCGCACCCCTCCCCGTGGACGCTGCGCGCCCTGGCCGTCGCCGACGCCGCCGCCGACCGGACCGAGCAGGCCGCGCAGCGGTACGCGGCCGGGTACGACGCGCTGGCCGACGCCCTCGCCGACTCCGGCTGGCCCTCCGCGCACACCGCCCTGCGCGCCTACGCGCTGGAGGCCGTGCCGGTGCTGCTCGCCGCCTCCCGCGCCGAGGACGCCGCGCGCATCCTCGACCGCCCGGTCCCCGGCCCCGACGGGCAGGCCGCGCCCGCGCCGCTGGAAGGCGGGCGGGTGCGGCTGCTGCGGGCCCGTACCGCGCTCGCCCAGGGCGACCCGGCCCGGGCCCGCGCCCTGCTCGACGAGGGCGTGGCCGTCGACGACCTCGCCGAGGGCGACGAAGTGCTCAGCGACACCTGGTACGCGGTCGCCGAGGCGCTGCTCGCCGACGACGCCGCCGCCGACGACAGCGCCCCGCAGGACGCGCGCGCCCGGGCCCGCCGCGAGCACCCGCTGCCGGCCGCGTACGACTTCCGGATGCGCCCGCAGGAGCCGCCGGCCGCCCACCGCTGACGGCGGGCGGCCCGGTCAGCCGCCCGCGGTGAGCAGGGCCGCCCGCTCCTGGGCGGTCAGCTCGCCGGGGGCGCGGCGCTCCCGGGCGGCGCGGTTCGCGGCGTGCTGGAGCGCCTCGTTGACCGGCACGGGTACCCCGAAGCGGCGGCCGAGCAGCACGATCTCGCCGTTGAGGTAGTCCGACTCGATCGACCCGGTGCCGCGCGCCAGGCTCTGCCAGGTCGAACTGGGCTTGGCCGAAGGGGACTCCACCCGGTCCCCGCGGGTGCGCGCCTGCTGCTCGGTGCCGATGTACGCGATCCCCGCCGCGGCCAGGACCGCCGCGCCCTCGGCCCGGGCCCGCGCGGTCAGCTCGCGGCCCGCGTCCTGGCCGGCGCCGGAGCCGAGCACCGCGTCCACCGCGTTGCCGAGGTTCGACAGCAGCTTGGCGTACTTCCAGGCCATCACGTCCTCGGTGACCGGTGCCGCGAAGCCCGCGGCCGTCAGGTCGGCGGCGATCGCCCGTACGGTCGCGTCGCTGCCCGAGGGGTAGCGGCCCAGGTGCAGCATCCCGGTCAGCGGTGCGCACAGCGCGCTGACCACGCCCGGTTCGAGGAACGTCGCGGGCAGCCAGACGCACGCGCCGTAGACACGGCCGAACCGGCGCAGCGCCAAGCGCTCGTTCTCCACGCCGTTCTGCGCGCACACCACGGCGGGCCCGGCGCCCGGGCCGCCGCCCGCCGTGCCCTCGCCGTACGCGCCCCAGGTCTCCAGGACGGCGGGGGTGTCCTGGGTCTTGACGCCGAGCACGAGCACGTCGTCGTCCCGCGCGGTCAGCTCGGCCGGGCCCTGGACCGCGGGGATCGGCAACCTCCGCTCTCCGTCGGCCAGTTCGAGCCGCAGTCCGTGCGCGCGGACGGCCGCCAGGTGCGCGCCGCGGGCCACGAGCACCACCTCGTGGCCGCTGTCGAAGAGCCGTCCGCCGATGGCGCCGCCGATCGCGCCCGCGCCGATCATGATGTATCGCATGGCTGAAACCCTGGACGTCCCGGCCGCCCGGCACAACTCCCGCCCTGACCGCAGGCGGCTTGCGCCCGCTGCCTCCCGCCGCGAGCACCTGTCCGGCGCCTCGTGGCCACGGCCCGGGCCGGAACGGAAAACCGTTGGCCCAAGTCCCGCCGCGCCCCGCAGAGTTGGGGCGCGGGCCGGGGCTCGGCCCGCGTTCCCGTGGACACCGAAGGGGGCACCACCATGTCCACCCTGCGCGTCACCGCCGAGCGGCTGACCGTCCTCGACCACCCGAACGCCGACGCGCTGGAGCTCGCACAGGTGGGCCTGTACCGCGCGGTGGTCGCCAAGGGGGCCTACCGCACAGGGGAGTTCGCGGTCTACATACCCGAGCAGGCGGTGCTGCCCGGTCCGCTCGTCGACGAACTCGGCCTGACCGGGCGGCTGGCCGGGTCGGGGAGGAACCGGGTGCGGGCGGTGCGGCTGCGCGGCGAGCTCTCGCAGGGCATCGTCTGCCGGCCGGGCGCCCTCGACGGTGTCGACCTGGCGCGCGCCGCGGCCGACGGCACGGACTTCGCCGACGCGTTGGGCGTCGTCAAGTGGACGCCGCCGGTGCCGGTCTCGATGAGCGGCGACGTGGACGCCGCGCCCGACCTGCTGCCGTGGACCGACATCGAGAACCTCAAGCGCTACCCGGGCGTCTTCGCCCCCGGCGACCTGGTCACCGTCACCGAGAAGCTGCACGGCACCGCCTGCTGCCTGACCTACCACGCCGCCTCGGGCAGCGTGCAGGTCACCTCCAAGGGCCTGGGCGCCCGCGGCCTCGCGCTGCGCGAGGCGGACGGCAACCTCTACTGGCGCGCGGTGCGCGGGCACAACCTGCCGGCCGTGGCCGCCGCACTGGCCGCCCGGCTGGGCGCGGACCGGATCGGGATCTATGGCGAGGTCTACGGCAAGGGGGTGCAGGACCTCGACTACGGCGCGCACGCGGGCACCGGATGTCCCGCCTTCGCCGCGTTCGACGTGTGCGCGGATGCCGGCGGGCAGCTCAGCTGGCACGACCCGGCCGACCTGACGGCGGGCGAACTGCCCGTCGTACCGAGGCTGTTCCACGGCCCGTTTGACCTCGACCGGGTGCTCGCGCTGGCCGCGGGTCCCGAGACGGTCTCCGGCCGCGGCCTGCACATCCGCGAGGGCGTGGTGGTCCGCACCGCCGACGGCAAGTACAGCCCCGACGTCGGTGGCCGGGCCGTCGCCAAGGTCGTCGGCGACGCCTACCTGACCCGCAAGGGCGGCACCGAGTACGAGTGAGGGCACGCCCCCCGAAGGGCCGGGCCGGCGATCCGGCCCTTCGGGTGTTTCCGCGCACGGTCGGCATGCTCCGCCCCCGGCTGGGTACGCGCCGGGTTCAGCCACTTGCAGACACCGAGCGCGGACGCGGCGAGAGGAAGCACGACGATGACCGACATGAACCCCAACGGCGCCCTGCCCCCGGCCCAGCGGGCCCTGCACGAGATCTCGCACGGCAGCGAGAACGTGATCGCCCTGAGCACCCTCGCGGTCAGCGAGGTGCTGCTGCCGGTGCCCGGCGCCGAGGAACAGCCGCCGCCGGCCGGCGCGGAGGCGGCAGAACCGCCCCGCGAGATCCAGCTGCCGGTCTACGAGCAGGAGGACGGCCGCCAGCTCGTCCCGGTCTTCACCTCGGAGACCCGGATGGCCGAGGCGCTGCCCGCCACCCGCCGCTACCGGCTGGTCCAGCTCGCCGTCCTCAGCGGCGCCTGGCCCTCCGACGACCTGATCCTGTCCATCGACACCGGCAACGAGGACGCGCTGAGCATCTCCGGGGAGGGCGTGCGCGCGCTCGCCGGCCTCGTCGCCGGGAACTGAGCCCCCGCGGGTACGGCCCCGGCGCTCCACCCGCCGGGGCCGTACCCGCATCAGGACCGCGCGGCCCCCTACCCGCACCGAGCGCGTCCGGCACGGCTGCGCTCAGGCCCGGTACGCGGCTGGGCTCAGGCCCGGTAGACGACCAGGCCCCGCGGCGCCTTGTCGAGCAGCACCTCCCCGGGAGCCGCCGCAACCTCCCCGTCGCAGGCCAGGTGCACCCCCTCGCCCGGCACCCGCACCCGCAGCCGCGGGACGACCACCGCGGTGTACACCGGCGACGAGGTCAGCGCCCCGGTCAGGGCGGCGCCCAGCATCCGGGTCCGGGCGAACGGCCCGCCGTCCACCATCCGCACGTCCAGCATCCCGTCGGCCAGCTCCCGCCGCCGCACCGGCGCCGGGCCCCAGCTGGCATAGCGGCAGTTGCCCGCGAAGAGCAGCCACACCGAGCGCCGCCGCCCGTTCACCTCCACCTCGACCGGCTCGCAGGTGCGCAGCACGTGCACCGCCGCCAGCACGCTCGCCGGCCAGCTGCCCACCCGCCGCGACCAGCGCTCCCTGACCCGTACCAGGTCCGGGTAGGCGCCGATGCTGAAGGTGTTCAGGAACGGCGCCGCAGCACCGTCCACCCCGGTGCTGCGGGCCACGTCCACCCGCGAGGCCCGGCCGGTGCGCACCGCCGCCGCGGTCAGCTCGACCGACAGCAGCCCCAGGTCCGCGGCGAAGTGGTTGCGGGTGCCGCCGGGGAAGACCGCCAGCGGCAGCCGGTGCCGCAGCGCGACCGCGGCCGCCTCGCGTACGGTGCCGTCGCCGCCGCACACCCCCAGCGCGCCGCCGTCCCGCACCGCCGCCTCGGCCGCCCGCTCCAGCAGCTCGACCAGGTCGTCGTCCTCCGTGCACTCCGCGACGGCCGCCCCGGGCAGCGCCGCGGCGATCCGCCGCGCCGGGGTGGTCAGCAGCGGCGGCGGGCCCGACGCGGTGTTGGCCACCACGTGCAGGCCCCGCCCCTCCGCCAGCCGCGGCGCCTGCGCGGGCGCTCCCGCCGACGGCCGCCGCTGGACCGGCAGCAGCCTGCGTACCAGCAGCGCCGCGCCGACGCCCAGCGCGGCGCCGGCCACCACGTCGCTCGGGTAGTGCACGCCGGTGTAGACGCGGGAGAACGCCACGCTCGCCGCGACCGGCGCCACCGCCGCGCCCCACGCGCCGGACTGCGCCGCCACCCCAGCCGCGAACGCCGCCGCGGAGGCGGCGTGCCCGGACGGGAAGGACGTCGTGACCGGCTGCCGCTGCAACTGCCGGATCACCGGCACCGCGTCCAGCAGCGGCCGCGCCCTGCGCACCGCGCCCTTGCCCACCGTGTTCACCGCCAGCGAGGCCAGCGCCAGCGAGCCCATCCCGCGCAGCGCCGCCTTGCGGCCGTTCGGCCCGCCCACCGCCGCCATGCCCGCCGCCAGCCCGCACCACAGCCGCCCGTGGTTCGCCAGCCGGCTCAGCCGGGGCAGCACGGGCTCCGCGCCCGGCCAGCGCCGCCCGGCCACGGCGGCGAACAGTTCCCGGTCCCAGTCCTTCCACGGATACGTCATGCGGCTCGGCTACCCCGGCCCGGCCCGCCCGCACCTGCCGTCCGGCTGGTGGCTGACCGCCGTCCGACGGGCGGTGAACCCCGAAACGGGGGAAGGTGGGGCACAGGGGGGCCGTTTTCCACGCCTGGAGGGTGCGCGATGCCGTGGGCCGACGGGACGAGACCCGATCCGGGGCTGCCGGTGCCCGGGTACTGGGCGGCGCGCGTGGCCGCGGCGGCGGCCGGGACGGAGCCGGTCGGAGGCGGCCCGGACCTGCTGGCCGCGGCCGACGGGTACTGGGCGCGGCGCGCGCTGCCCGGCGGCGCGGCCCACCTGCTGGCCGCGCCGGGCGCCGAGCAGCTGCTGCTCGCGGTGCTCGCGGCGAGCGAGGGCGACCCGGTGCTGGCCCGCCCCGCCGCGGCCTGGCAGCCCCCGGTGGCGCGGCTGCTCGGCCGCCGCGTGCACACCGTGCCCACGGCCGCCGAGGGCGGCGGCGTCCCCGACCCGGTCGCGCTGCTGGAGACCGTACGGCGGGCCCGGGCGCGCGGCGCGGACCCGCGGCTGCTGGTGCTGTCGGCCGCGGACGACCCGACCGGCACCGTCACCGCGCCCGAGCTGCTCCACGAGACGTGCGAGGCCGCCGCGGAGGCGGGCCTGCTGATCGTGTCCGACGAGACGTACTCCGACACGCTGCACCACCGCGAGACGGTCCTGCTCAGCCCGGCCGAGATGCTGCCCGACCACACGGTGGTGCTCACCGACCTCGGCGCGACGCTGGTGCCCGCGGACTTCCCGGCCGCGCTGGCCCGCTTCCCCGGCACCGCGCACGGCACGTCCTGGCGGCGGCGCGCCGCGGAGGTGCTGGCCGGCCTGCGCGCGGTGCTGCCCGCGCCGGTCGCCGCCGCGACCGCGTACGTGCTCGGCGAGCCGGCCGAGGTCGCCGGCCGGGCCGCCGCCGCGAACCTGCTGCACGCGCGGACGGCGGCGGCCGCGTACCGGGCGATCACCGAGGCCGGGGCGTCCTGCCGCCCGCCGCGCGCCGGCTGGCAGCTCTACCCGACGGCCGGTCCGGCCGGCCCCGAGGCGGCCCGGCGGGTGGAGGAGTTCCTCACCGGCGCGCTGGGCCGTCCCGTGCCCGGCGGCCACCGCTTCGGCGACGACCCGCAGGAGCCGCGAGCCAGGATCGGCACCGGGGTGCTGCTCGGCGCCACCGAGGACGAGCGGCGCGCCGCGCTGGCCGCCGCCGACCCGGTCGCGGTGCCGCACGTCGCGGCCGGACTGGCCGCGCTGACCGACGCGTTCACCGCGCTGACCGGCCTGGGCGCGGTCAGCGGTTCGGCCGACACCGGATCGCGGGGCGGTGGGGCCTGACATACGTTCGGCAGAAGCGTTCCGGCCAGGCGGGGGAGCGAGGGAGCCCAGATGAGCGACCAGCGCGCGTCCGCCCCGACCGCGCCCGCGGCCACCGGCGCCCCCCGCCCGGACGGCTCTCCCCGCCCCGACAGCGCCCCCGGCCCGGACGGCGCGCCCGGCAGCGGCGGCCGGCTCGCCTCCGGCCGGCCGCGCGCCGCCGACGCGCCCGAGCCGTCCGCCCGGCCCCGCCGCTGGCCGGCCACTTTCGTCGACCGCCTCTCCGAACCGCTCCCGGCGACCGGCATCCGCGACATCGCCCGGCTGGTCCGCGAGTGCGCGGCCCGCCCGCCCGCACACACCCTCAAGGACGTGCCCCTCCTGCCGGTCGCGCCCGCCCCGCTGCCCGCCGCCGGGCCCGGCACGGTCAGCGTGACCTGGGCCGGGCACGCCAGCTGGGTGGTCCGGATCGGCGGGCTGACGGTGCTCACCGACCCCGTCTGGTCCCGCCGCATCCCCGGCACCCCCCGCCGCATCACCCCGGTCGGCGTGCCGTGGCGGGCGCTCCCGCCGATCGACGCGGTCGTCATCAGCCACAACCACTACGACCACCTCGACGCGCCCACCGTCAAACGGCTGCCGCGCTCCACGCCCTGCTACGTGCCGGCCGGGCTCGGCAGCTGGTTTAGGCGCCGCGGCTTCCACCGCGTCACCGAACTGGACTGGTGGGAGGGCACCTGGCTGCGCGGGGTGCGGTTCGACTTCGTGCCCGCGCACCACTGGAGCCGCCGCACCCTGACCGACACCTGCCGGACGCTGTGGGGCGGGTGGGTGCTCACCGACGCCGACGGGCACCGCGTGTACTTCGCCGGGGACACCGGATACGGCGCCTACTTCGCCGAGATCGCCCGGGTGCACCCCGGCATCGACCTCGCGCTGCTGCCGATCGGCGCGTACACGCCCCGCTGGATGCTGCGGCCGGTGCACACCGACCCCGACGAGGCGGTGCAGGCGTACCTCGACCTCGGCGCGGCCGCGATGGCCCCGATGCACTGGGCGACGTTCCTGCTCTCCGGCGAGCCGCCCCTCGAACCGCTCACCCGGCTGCGCGCCGCGTGGACCTCCGCCGGGCTGCCGCGCGAGGCGCTGTGGGACCTGCCGATCGGCGCGTCCCGCGTGCTGGTGCCCTGACCCCCGGACCGTCAGCGCGTCAGGGCGCCGTACGCGGCTGCTCCGGCCGGTCTGCCGTACCCGCCCGGCGGACCTTCCGCACCCGCCCGGTGACCGCGGGCCCGGCCGCGATCAGGATCGTCAGCGCCACCGCCAGCACCACGCCCTGCCACGGCTTGTCGAAGAGCGACCCGCCGAGTATCCCGATGAGCTGGTAGGCCGCCGCCCACGCCAGGCACGCCGGGATGTCGCCGCGCACGAAGCGGCGCAGCGGCATCTGCGCCAGCAGGCACGCCACCATCACCGGGATGCGCCCGGCCGGCACCAGCCGGGACAGCACCAGCACCGCCGCCCCGTGCCGGTCGAGCTGCTGCTCCGCCCGCTCCAGCGTGCCCTGTTCGGCGCGCCGCTGGAGCCGGTGCAGCCAGCGCGAGCCGTTGCGCGACCGCACCCCGCGCAGCCCCAGCCAGTACAGCGCCACATCGCCGAGGAACGCCGCGACCGACGCCACCGCGAAGACGAAGGCCAGCGCGACCGGTTCGGTCTGGTGGAAGGCGACCACCGCCGCTCCCGACACCAGCGCGCCGGTCGGCACCACGGGCACCAGCGAGCCGAGCACGATCAGCAGGAACAGCGACGGGTAGCCGACCGCCGACTGGGTGCCCTGCGACGCCGCCGGGTGCGCGGCCGGATGCGCCGCCGCCGCGGCCAGCAGGCCCATCATCCGCCGGCCCCCTGCCCGGCCCGGCCCAGGTCCGCGACCCGCACGCTCTGCCCGTGCGCCGGGCGGTGCACCGCCACCCCGGGCGCGAGTTCGGCGGCGAACCGCTCGAACTCCGCACCGGGCGCGTGGAACTCGTGCGGCCGCACCGCGTCCATGCCGATCGGCCAGTAGGTGCCGTAGTGCACCGGCACCGCCGTGCGCGGCGCCAGTTCGGCCAGCGCGCGCGCCGCCCGCTCGGCGTTCAGGTGCCCGGTGCCCAGGAACGGCCCCCAACCGCCCACCGGCAGCAGCGCGATGTCGCACGGTCCGACCGCGTCGGCCATCCCGTCGAACAGCCCGGTGTCCCCGGCGAAGTACGTCCGCGCCTCCCCGGCCACCACGTATCCGAGCGGCGCGGCGCGCTGCGGCCCGTACGGCAGCCGCCGCCCGTCGTGCGCGGCCGGCACCGCGCGCACCGTCAGGCCGCCGAACTCCACCGCCTCGCCGGCCACCACCTCCACCAGCCGCAGCCGGTCCCGTACCCGCCGCAGCGCCGGCACCGCGGCCCTCGCGCCGCGCGGCAGCAGCACGGTGGTGCCCGGCGCGAGCCGCGCCAGCGAGCCGACGTGCAGGTGGTCGGCGTGCAGATGGGACACCAGCACCACGTCGGCCCGGGCGGCCGCGGGGGTGGGCAGTGCGCCGCGCCGCCGGCGCAGGTGCGCCAACCGCCGTACGAACAGCGGGTCGGTGAGCACCCGGACGCCCGAGTCCTGGACGGTCACCGTGGCGTGCCCCCACCATGTGATCTCCACCACCACGCCGCCACGCCCTTCCCGCCGCTCACGGCACCGACCGGCCACCCGGCCCGGCCGTCCGCGGGTCCGCCCGCCTCTTCGGTGCCGGCGTCGCCGCCGGGGCCGTCCGACCTCGAGCGTATGCCCTGGCCGCCCCGGCCCGCCCGCCGCCACCCGATGACGCCCGCTGCCGCCTGCTGCCACGTGCTGCCACCTGCTGAGACCTGCCGCCACCTGCCCGCCGTCGGTTGTCCACAGGCCCGAACCGGGCAGACCGGCGGATATGGCAGTCTGGTCGGGTGCCTCAGCCGGGAGAGAGTCGGAGACGGGCCGCGAGGCGCAGCGCCGTGCGGACCGTCGGCCGTGTGCTCGCGGTGTGGGTGGTCGCCTCGGCGACGCTCGCCGTACTCGCCGCGGTGCTGCCGGACTTCACGCTGGAGGCGCCCGGTGGCGACAGCCCCACCCAGGTCGCGGTCACCGCGGGGCTGGGGGCCGGCGCGTTCGGCGTGCTGAGCGCGCTGGTGTGGCCGCTGCTGGTCCGCGCGCTGCTGCTGGTGCCCGCGCTGGTGCTGGGCGCGCTGGTGTTCTTCCTCAACGGCTCGCTGCTGCTGGTCGCTTTGAGCCTGACCCCGCACGGCCGCAGCGAGGTCACCCCGGCCACCGCGGTGGTGATCGCCGCCGTGATGTCTGCGGCGTCCTCGGCGACGAGTACGGCGCTGGCCGTGCGCGACGACGCCGCCTACGGCCGCCGGCTGGCCCGGCTGGCCGGGCGCAGGCGGCGGCACGTCGGCGACCCGCCGCTGCCGACCACGCCCGGCACGGTCTTCCTCCAACTCGACGGTGTCGGCCACGACGTGCTGCGCGACGCGCTCACCGCCCGCCCGCCCGCGATGCCCACCGTCGCCTCCTGGCTGGACCGCACCCACCACCTCGTCGGCTGGCGCACGGACTGGAGCAGCCAGACCGGCGCCAGCCAGCTGGCGATCCTGCACGGCAGCAACCACGACGTGCCCGCCTTCCGCTGGTACGAGAAGGAGACCGGGCAGGTCATGGTCTGCAACCGGCCCTCCAGCGCGGCGGAGCTGGAGCGGCGGGCGGTGCGGCGCACCGGCTGCGGCGGGCTGCTCGCCGACGACGGGGCCAGCCGCGGCAACCTGTTCACCGGCGGCGCCGAGCAGTCCGCGCTGGTGATGTCGGTGGCGGCTCAGCGCGCGAAGTTCACCCGGTCCCGGTCGGGTTACTTCGCCTACTTCTCCGACCCGGCCAACGCGGTGCGCACCGCCTGGTCGTTCGCGGCCGAGGTGGGCCGCGAGATAGGCGAGTCCACCGCGGCCCGGCTGCGGCGCGACCGCCCGCGGATCAAGCGCGGCGGCCTGTACCCGCTGCTGCGCGCCTTCGCCACGGTCGTCGAGCGGGACGTGGCGGTGGCGGCCGTCGTCGGCGACATGCTCGCCGGGCGCACCGCGGTCTACGCCGACCTGGTCGCCTACGACGAGGTGGCCCACCACTCCGGTCCGCGCAGCCGCGACGCCCGCAAGGTGCTGGCCCGGCTGGACCGTTCGGTGCGGCTGATCGCCGACTCGGCCCGCTACGCCCCGCGCCCGTACCGGATCGTGCTGCTGTCCGACCACGGCCAGAGCGCGGGCGAGACCTTCGAGGGCGCCTACGGTACGGGGCTGCGCGAGCTGGTGCGGACCGGCTGCGGGCTGCCGGCGCACGGCAGGAGCGGCCGGCGGACCGAGCGGCGCCGCGGCGGTGCCGAGGCGCGGACGGCGGCGCGCACCGCGCTGCGGCGCCCGGAGCGGGGCCGGCGGGCGGAGGAGGCGGAGTGCGAGGGGCCGCCGTCCGATCCGGTGGTGCTCGCCTCGGGGAACCTGGGGCTGGTGGCGTTCCCCGACATCGCCGGGCGGGCGACGCTGGAGGAGCTGGAGCGGCGCTGCCCGGACCTGCTGCCGACGCTCACCGCGCACCCCGGGATCGGGTTCGTACTGGTGCGCAGTGCCGTACGGGGCCCGGTGGTGCTCGGCCGGGGCGGCGCGCACGACCTGGCCACCGGGCGGGTGACCGGCGCCGACCCGCTGGCGCCGTTCGGCCCGGGCGCGGCCGCGGCGGTGCTGCGCACGGACGGCTTTCCGCACACCGCCGACCTGATGGTCAACTCCGCCTGCGACCAGGCGGCCGGCACCGTGCACGCCTTCGAGGAGCAGGCCGGTTCGCACGGCGGCCTCGGCGGGCCGCAGACCCACCCCTTCCTGCTGCACCCGGTGGAACTGCCGCTGCCGACGGCGCCGTTGGTCGGCGCACAGGCCCTGCACCAGCTCTTCCACGGCTGGCTCACCGCGCCGGACCGGCCGTCAGGACCGGACCCGCGGTGTGATCGTCAACTGATGGTTGACGATGAGGAGGCGTCAACCTATAGTTGACGCATGACGGAACAGCAGCAGACCGTACGACTCGACGACCTCATCGACTACGTCAAGCAGCAGAACCCCGGCGACGACCCGCTCCAGAACCTGGAGCACGCCGTGGGTGTCGCCGGACACCTCGGCGACGTCGCGGACCACCTGATCGGCCACTTCGTGGACCAGGCCCGGCGGGCCGGCGCGTCGTGGACCGACATCGGCCGGCACATGGGGGTCAGCAAGCAGGCCGCGCAGAAGCGGTTCGTGCCCAAGGCCCCGGAGGACCTCGGGCTCATGGACGGCGAGGCGGCCTTCTCCCGCTTCACCCCCCGCGCCCGCACGTCGGTGGCGTCGGCCGAGCAGGAGGCGCGCGAGGCCCGGCACTCCCTGGTCGAACCCGAGCACCTGGTGCTCGGGCTGCTCGACCAGGCCGACACCCTCGCGGTGCGCGCGCTCGTCGCGCTCGGCACCACCGTGGCGGAGGTCCGCGCCGCGGTCGCCACCCCGGGGACCGAGGAACAGCCGATCATGGGCCACGTCCCGGTGAGCGCGGCCACCAAGCGCGTCCTGCAACTGGTGCTGCGCGAGGCACTGCGGCTCGGCCACAACTACATCGGCACCGAGCACATCCTGCTCGGCGTGCTCAGCGACGAACAGCAGCCCGCCGCCCAGGCGTTGACCACGCTCGGGATCACCCACGAGGCGGTCGAGCAGTGGGTGGTCGCCACGTTGGCCGCGTACGTCGAGGCCCGTCACACCGAGCAGTGAACGTCAGCCGCCGGCGGCTGCCGCCGGGCCGGCCGGCTCACGCCTCCTTGCGCAGCGCCAGCAGCCGGTAGACCGGATCGGCGCGCGGCACGTCGGGGTCCGGCAGCAGCGACAGGCGCCGGGCCAGCGCCCCGGACTGCTCCGCGTCCAGGGCGCCGGCCGGCGCGAAGTCGCCGCGCGCCACCTTCCCGGCCGCCCACGCCGGCGACATCCCCTGGCCGTGCCCGGTGAAGCGGGCCTCGCCAGCCCGGCGCAGGCCGTGCTCGGCGCCCACCGTCAGCACCCGCAGCGTCGCGTCATGGGCGCGCGCGGGCCGGAAGGGCGCGAGGAGTTCGCTGACGTCGCTGCCCATGTCGTACCCGGCGTCATGGTCCACCGAGGCCACGAACATCCCGCCCGGCCGCAGCACCCGCGCGCACTCCGCGACCACCGCGGCCGCGTCCGGCAGCAGGTGCAGCAGCCACACCGCGCTCACCGCGTCCAGGCTCCCGTCGGCGAACGGCAGCCTGCGGCAGTCGGCCAACACCAGCCCGCCGCACAGCCGTTCGGACGCCAGCCGGGTCATCCCCGACGAAAGGTCCACGCCGAGCACCCGAAGTCCCGGCCGCAGCAGCCGCTCGGTCACCAGTCCGGTGCCGCAGCCCACGTCCAGCAGGGTGCGGGCCCGTTCCGGGACCAGGGCGAGCACCGCCCGCGCCGCGGAGCCCGCGCGCGGAACACCCCCGCGGGCGGCGTCGTAGCACGCCGCCTCCACGTCGTAGTCCAGCATGACGACGAATGTACGGGCGCCGGATGAACGGCGCTCCACCCCGCGTCTTGCGGTCCGGTTACACCTGCGGGTGCTGTGCAACAGGCGGGTGTGCCGTACCCTCACGGCCGGGTCCGCACGGGGGTGCGGCGGAAGGGGGAAACAGGCGCCGTGGCGGACAGGGACGGGGACCGGGATACGGATACGGATACGGATACGGGTACGGCCGGCGGAGCGGCGGCGCGGGCGCGCGGGCGGGGCCGCCCGGACCTGGCGCGGCGGCCCTTCCCGGCGGTGGCCGCCGGCACCCCGGCCGCCCAGCGGCAGGCCCTCGCCGACCTGCGCGGATGGGCCGAGCGCGGCGCCGAGGACGCCATCGACTGGTATCTGCGGGACAAGCGGGCCAAGCGCACCGCGTCACGGCTGCTCCAGGGGCTGGCGATCCTCCTCGCGGTCGCCGGGACCGCGCTGCCGCTGGGCGCCGCCGCCACCGGCTCGGCCGGCCAGGGCTGGGGATACGTCCTGCTCGCGGCCGCGGCCGGCTGCAAGGGCTTCGACCACTTCTTCGGGCTGTCCGCGGCCTGGATGCGGGACATCGAGGCCGCGCACACGCTGCGCTTCGAACTGAGCGCGGTCCAGTTGGAGTGGGCCGCCGACGTGCTGCGGGCCGGGCCCGCCGGCCAGGCCCAGCCCGACGTGCCGCTCGAACCCGCCGAGGTGGAGCGGCAGTTGGCCCTGATCGGACGGCTCGCGGCAGCCGTGCGCGGGCAGGTCGAACGCGAGACGGCCACCTGGCAGGCCGAGTTCGGCGCGGCGACCCGGCAACTCCACGAGCAGGCCGGGCTGCCCGGGCCGCAGCGCGCGCCGGGCGCCTGACCGCCGCGCCGACCGTATACCGCCCGACCGCCGACCACCGTGCGCGGCAGGCTGGTCGACGGCTGCCGCCGCGTCCCTCAGGCCCGGTACAGCGCGTCGATCTCCGCCGCGTACACCGTCTCGATCACGCGCCGCTTCAGCTTCATCGACGGCGTCAGGGTGCCGCGCTCCTCGGAGAACTGCGCGCCCAGGATGCGGAAGGTGCGGATCGACTCGGCCTGGGAGACAAGGGTGTTGGCGGCGACCACGGCCCGCCGGATCTCCGTCTCCAGCTCGGGGTCGTGCAGCAGCTGGGTGATCGGCAGCTGCGGCTTGCCGCACATCTGGAGCCAGTGCCTGACCGCGTCGGGGTCGAGCGTCACCAGCGCGGCGACGTAGGGGCGGTTGTTGCCGACCGCCACGCACTGGCCGACCAGCGGGTGGGCGCGCACCCGGTCCTCCAGCGGGGTCGGCGAGACCGTCTTGCCGCCGCTGGTGACCAGGACCTCCTTCTTCCGCCCGGTGATGGTCAGATAGCCGTCCTCGTCGAGGGAGCCGATGTCGCCGGTGGCCAGCCAGCCGTCCCGCAGCACCTCGGCGGTGGTCTTCTCGTCGTTGAGGTAGCCGGCGAAGACCTGCCCGCCGCCGAGCCAGATCTCGCCGTCCTCGGCGATCAGCACGGTGGTGCCCGGCACCGGCAGCCCCACCGTGCCGAACCGGGTCTGCTCCGGGGGGTTCGCGGTGGCCGCGGCGGTGGTCTCGGTCAGGCCGTAGCCCTCGTAGATGGTCACCCCGGCGCCCGCGAAGAACAGGCCGAGCCGCCGCTCCATCGCCGAACCGCCCGAGATGCCGTGCCGCACCCGGCCGCCCAGCGCGCCGCGGACCTTGCTGTAGACCAGCTTGTCGTAGAGCTGGTGCTGCATGCGCAGGCCCGCGCTCGGACCCGGTCCGGTGCCGAACGCCCTGGCCTCCTGCGCCTCGGCGTACCGCACCGCGATGTCGACGGCCTTCTCGAACGGCCCGAGCCGCCCGCTCGCCTCGGCGCTGCGGCGCGCGCCCTGGAAGACCTTCTCGAAGACGTACGGCACCGCCAGCACGAACGTCGGCCGGAAGGCGGCCAGATCCGGCAGCAGGTCGGCGGCGGACATGCTCGGCTGGTGGCCGAGCTTCACCCGGGCGCGGATGCAGCCCACCTCCACCATCCGCCCGAAGACGTGCGCCAGCGGCAGGAACAGCAGCGTGGACGGCTCCTCGCCCGGCCGGCTGCGGAACACCGGCTCCCAGCGGGCCACCACGTTGTCGGTCTCGGCCATGAAGTTGGCGTGCGTGATCACACAGCCCTTGGGGCGGCCGACCGTGCCCGAGGTGTAGATGATCGTGGCGACCGCGTCCGGCGTCACCGCGAGCCGGTGCCGCTCCACCACGTCGTCGGCCAGATGGCTCCCGGCCGCGCTCAGTTCCGCGACGCAGTCGGCGTCCAGCTGCCACAGCCGGGTCAGCCGGGGCAGTTCGTCGACGGCCGCGCCGATCGTCATCGCGTGGTCGCCGTGCTCCACGACCGCGGCGACCGCCTCCGAGTCGTGCAGCATCCACCGCACCTGCTCGGAGGAGGAGGTCGGGTACACCGGGACCGGCTGCGCGCCGATCGACCACAGCGCGAAGTCGAAGAGCGTCCACTCATAGCGGGTCCTGGACATGATCGCGACGCGGTCGCCGAACCGGATGCCCTCGGCGAGCAGGCCCTTGGCCACCGCCAGCACCTCGTCGCGGAACTCCGCGGCCGTCACGTCGCGCCAGCCGCCCTGCCCGTCCGCACGCCCGAGCACCACCTGGCCGGGGTGGTCCCGGCCGTTGCCGTAGACGGCATCGGCCAGCCCTCCCGCCTGCGGCGTCGTGACCAGTGGGGGGACAGTGAACTGACGCAACTGTGGTTCTCCTATGGGGCCCTTCTGCGAGCCCGTAAGCTACCTGATCCCTGTCACCCGCGGGAGGGGCCGGACAGTACCCGCTCGGTCACTCATCCATGCGTTCCCACCACTGGTTACCGGTCGTAGCAGGGTAGGCGCCCGGTCGTCGGGACCGACCCGTGGGCGGCGCGGAACACGGATCTCCACCAAACCTGCCCTGGTCGAGCACGCCCACTCCACCCCGATTGCGCGGACGTGCGCCCTGGTCAGCGCTTTCGCGTCACTGGCGGGTGCCCGCCCCTCCCGTGCCCCCGGCTGCCGCGCTCACGCCTGCCGCGCTCACGCCTCCAGCGGCCGGTGCAGGGTGTCCCCGGCGGCGAGGAGCGCCCGCGACAGCGCGGCGGCCGCCTCCTGCGCCGCGCCGCGGGGCGCGCCGTGCAGCAGGACGAAGTCCACGCCGCCCAGTTCCGGCAGCCCCGCGGCGCGCGGCGGCAGCCGCACCAGCCCGGCCGGTACGAGCGAGCGGGCGTGCGCCATCACGCCCAACCCCGCGCGGGCGGCCGCGACCAGGCCGCTGAGCGACGCGCTGGTGCAGACCACCCGCCAGGTCCGGCCCTGCCGCTCCAGCACCTCCAGCGCGCGGGCCCGGGTGATCCCGGGAGCGGGGAAGACGATCAGCGGCACCGGACGCCGCGGGTCCAGCCGCAGCCGCTCGCTGCCGATCCACACCAGCGTGTCCTGGTAGACCAGTTGCCCCGGGCCGTCCGGCCCCGACCGCTTGGCCAGGCACAGGTCCAACTGCCCCGCGTCCAGCATCCGGTGCAGGATGCCCGACAGCTCGACGGTCAACTCCAGGTCCACCTCGGGGTGTTCCTGCCGGAAGGCGGCCAGGATCTCCGGCAGCCGGGTGAGCACGAAGTCCTCGGAGACGCCGAACCGCAGCCGCCCGCGCAGCCGGGTGCCCGCGAAGAAGCCGGCCGCCCGCTCGTTGGCGGCCAGGATCGTGCGGGCGAAGCCGAGCATGGCCTCGCCGTCCTCGGTCAGCTCCACGCCGTGGGTGTCCCGCAGGAACAGCCGGCAGCCCGCGGCCTCCTCCAGCCGCCGCACATGCTGGCTGACCGTGGACTGCCGCAGCTCCAGGCGCCTGGCGGCCTGCGTGAAGCTCAGGGTCTGGGCGACGGCCAGGAACGTGCGTAGCTGCACCGGTTCGAACACGCCGCCCATCCTAGCGGCGGTCATCGCGATACGTGATGACAGTCAGTGGGGTGAGTTGGCTTGCCGATGTCGCTGGTGGCGGGCAGGGTGGAGGCGTGCCCAGCCCCACCGGGAACCCGTCCCGCCGCAAGAACCCCGCTGCCGTGCTCCTGCGGCGCCTGCCCGTCGACCCGTACGTCGCCGCGCTGCTGGCCACCGTGCTGCTCGCCGCGCTGCTGCCCGCCACCGGCAGCGGGGCGCATGTCGCGAGCGGCGCCTCCGACGCCGCCGTGGGCCTGCTGTTCTTCCTCTACGGCAGCCGGCTGTCCACCGGCGAGGCGATGGCCGGACTGCGGCACTGGCGGCTGCACCTGGCGGTGCTCGCCGCCACCTTCGCCGTCTTCCCGCTGCTCGGGCTGGCCGCGCGCGGCCTGGTGCCCCACGTCCTCGCGCCCGAGCTCTACCCCGGCTTCCTCTTCCTGTGCGTGCTGCCCTCCACCATCCAGTCCTCGATCGCCTTCACCTCGATCGCCCGCGGCAACGTGGCCGCCGCGATCTGCGCCGGCTCCTTCTCCAGCCTCGCCGGGATCGTGCTCACCCCGCTGCTGGCCGCGCTGCTGATCGGGGGCGACGCGGGCGTCAGCGGGCACGCCGTGACCGGTATCGCGCTCCAACTCCTCGCGCCCTTCCTCGCCGGACAGCTGCTGCGCCGCTGGACCGCGCCGCTGCTCGCCCGCCACCGCAAGGCGCTCGGCTACGTCGACCGCGGCTCGATCCTGCTCGTGGTCTACACCGCCTTCAGCGAGGGCATGGCGGAGGGCATCTGGCACCAGGTGGCGGTGCCGCGGCTGCTGGAACTCCTGGCCGCCGAGGCCGCGCTGCTCGCACTGATGCTGACGGCCACCTCCTACGGCGCCCGCGCGCTCGGGTTCGGCCGGGCGGACCGGATCACCGTGGTGTTCGCCGGGTCCAAGAAGAGCCTGGCCTCCGGGCTGCCCATGGCCACGGTGCTGTTCGGCTCGGGCGCGGGCCTGGCGGTGCTGCCGCTGATGCTCTTCCACCAGATGCAGCTGATGGTCTGCGCGGTGATCGCGAAGCGGTGGGCGCGCGATGCGGAGGCCGGGCAGGACGAGGCGGGGCAGGAGGAGGCCGGGCTACGGTTGCCCGGTGACTCAGGAGAAGGCGTGGGGGACGGCCCGGCGGACGAACGGTTCCAAACCGGGGGTGTCGCCGCAGCGGGCGGCGGCGGACAGGGCTGACCGGGGAGGCGACGGGAGCGGTGACGGGGGCGGCGGTGACGGCAGCGGCTGGGGCGGTGACCTGCGTCCGCCGGAGGCCGAGACCGACGAGCGGACCACCCTGCTGACCTTCCTGGGCTACCTGCGCGAGTCGTTGATCCGCAAGGCCGAGGGCGTCCCCGACGACGTGGCGCGGACACCCGCGGTGCCGTCGGGCACCAGCCTGACCGGCATGCTGCGGCACCTGGCCGCCGTCGAGCTGAACTGGTTCGTGTGGGCGTACGCCGGCGAGGGCGGCGCCGAGCCGTGGGACGACGAACTGGCCGCCCCCGACGGCGACACCGTCGAGGCGGCCGCGGCGGCGTACCGGGAGGCGGCGCGCCGGGCCGACGCGGTGGTGCGGGGCTGCACGGACCTGGCGTGGCCGGGGGCGCGCTCGCTGCGGGAGACGCCCGCGCCGTCGATGCGGTGGGTGCTGGTGCACATGGTCGAGGAGACCGGCCGGCACGCCGGCCACGCGGACATCCTGCGGGAGCTGTACGACGGGTCGGTGGGGCGCTGACCCGGGCGGCCGCGTACCGACCGGCCGCCTACCCGCAGCGCTCCGGCGGGCGTCAGTCCCGTACGGGCGCGGCGGGCGCGGGCTCGGCCGCCGGGGCGAAGCGCTCCTCGCCGGCGTAGACGTTCATCGAACTGCCGCGCAGGAAGCCGACCAGGGTCAGCCCCGACTCCGCGGCCAGGTCCACCGCGAGCGAGGACGGCGCGGAGACCGCCGCCAGCACCGGGATACCGGCCATCACCGCCTTCTGCACCAGCTCGAACGAGGCCCGCCCCGACACCATCAGCACCCGCCCGGCCAGCGGCAGTAGCCCCTCCCGCAGCGCCCGTCCGACCAGCTTGTCCACCGCGTTGTGCCGCCCGACGTCCTCGCGTACGTCCAGCAGCTCCCCGTCGCCGTCGAACAGCGCCGCCGCGTGCAGGCCCCCCGTACGGTCGAACACGCTCTGCGCCGCCCGCAGCCGCTCCGGCAGCGCGCTCAGCAACTCGGGTGTCAGGCGCGGCAGTCCCGGATCGAGCGGCGGCATACGGCTCGCGGTGCGCACCGCGTCCAGGCTCGCCTTGCCGCACAGGCCGCAGGAGGACGAGGTGTACACGTTCCGCTCCAGGGCGATGTCCGGGAGCGGCACGCCGGGGGCGAGAGCCACGTCCACCACGTTGTACGTGTTGCCGCCGTCGGCGGTGGCGCCCGCGCAGTACACCACGCTGGCCACGTCCTCCGCCCGGGCCAGCACCCCTTCGCTGACCAGGAAGCCGACCGCGAGCGCGAAGTCGTCGCCCGGGGTGCGCATGGTGATCGCCAGCGGGCGGCCGTTCAGCCGGATCTCCAGCGGCTCCTCGGCCACCAGCGTGTCCGCGCGGTGCCCGGCCGCGCCGTCCCTGATCCGCAGTATCCGCCGCCGCTCGGTGACGCGTCCCATGCCGTACCCGTCCTGGTGGTCTCGTCGGTTCCGGCCGGTGCTGCCCGCCGTCGGCCGGTTGTCGCGGTTGTCCCGTCGGGCCGCCCCGCCCGCGCACCTTGCCATAGGGTGTGCCAGGCAGAAATCGGACCACCACGGACTTCCCAGGATGGCAGACCGCATGACAGACCAGCCGACGCCGGCCGCAGAACACACCCTGGGCGGAAACGAACAGGCCCTGGCGAAGCTGCGCACCCTGCGCGGCAGCATCGACAACCTCGACGCGGCCCTCGTCCACCTGCTCGCCGAGCGCTTCAAGTGCACGCAGGAAGTAGGGGAGTTGAAGGCCGCGCACGACCTGCCGGCCGCCGACCCCGCACGCGAGGCCGACCAGATCGCCCGACTGCGGCGACTGGCGGCCGACGCCCGCCTCGACCCGGCCTTCGCCGAGAAGTTCCTCAACTTCATCATCGACGAGGTCGTCCGCCACCACCGGGCGATCGCCGCCCGCCAGGACGGCTCCGCGGAGGCGTGACCCGCCCCGCACCGTCCCTCCCCGCGGCCCCCGCGGCCGGGCGCCGCACCCCCTGCGCCCACCGGAATCCCAGGTGAGGAGCACCCCGAATCCTTGGTATCGTGGAGTCGTCACCGAGACCCACCGGTCCCGGCGGCTCCACCGGTCCGGGTGGCGGAATGGCAGACGCGCTAGCTTGAGGTGCTAGTGCCCTTTATCGGGCGTGGGGGTTCAAGTCCCCCCTCGGACACCGCGAAAACCCCTGTTGATCAGGGGTTTTTCTGTTTTCGGCGGCCGGCGCGGACCGGCAGCGCCCGATCTGGGCGCGATCGGGGTTCGGCCGGTGCTCGGTCCGCGCTCGGTGCGGCCTCGGTCAGGGCTTTCGCAGGGCTTCGGCGAGCATCACGATGATGCCGCTGGGGCCGCGGACGTAGGTGAGTTTGTAGATGTCCTCGTAGGTGGCCACGCCGCGCAGGGGGTGGCAGCCGTGTCGCGCCGCGGTCGCGAGGGCCTCGTCGAGGTTGTCGACGGAGAAGGCGACGCGGTGCATGCCGATCTCGTTCGGGCGCGTGGGCTGCGTCTCGATCGCCTCGGGGTGGAGGTACTCGAAGAGTTCGAGTCGGCCGTGGCCGTCGGGCGTCTGGAGCATGGCGATCCTGGCGTGGTTGCCGTCGAGGCCGACCGCGGTGTCGGTCCACTCGCCGCTGACCGTGTCCCGGCCGAGGACGGTGAGGCCGAGGTCGGTGAAGAAGGCGATCGCGGCTTCGAGGTCCCGGACGGCGATGCCGACGTTCTCGAGTCTGATGGGCATGCCTCGCATGCTAGGCCCCGGCGGCCGGGCGGGATGCGTCAGACGGCCTGGCCCGCCGGGGTGAAGTAGTCGCCGTGGGCGAGGTCGTCGAGGAGGGTCGGGTGGGTGGGGGTCCAGCGCAGCAACTCCTGGGTGCGGGCGCTGGATACGGGGGAGTCGTGGGCGTAGAGGCGTGCCATGAACGGGGAGGCGTAGTGGCCTGAGGCCTGGTCCGGGGTGAGGGAGCGGGTGGGGACGGCCAGTTCGTCGGCGATGGCCTGCGCGATGTGCCGCAGGGGCACCCCGGTCTCGGCCACGCCGTGCAGCACGCTGCCCGCGGGGGCGCCCTCCAGGGCCAGCCGGAAGAGGACGGCCGCGTCGCGGCGGTGGACGGCGGGCCAGCGGTTGGCGCCGTCGCCGACGTACGCGGAGCAGCCGGTCGCGCGGGCGGTGGCGATGAGCATGGGGACGAAGCCGTGGTCGCGCGGCCCGTGGACGGTGGGTGCCAGGCGGACCACGCTCGCGCGGACCCCGCGGTCGGCGAAGTCCAGGCAGGCCCGCTCGCCCGCGATGCGGAAGGCGGCGATCCCGGAGGCGTCGGGGGCGTCCCGTTCGGTGGTCTCGCGGCCCTCGGGCATGACGAACGTGCCCGAGGTGACGACGAGCGGCTTGCCGGTGTGCTCCAGCGGCCCGCCGAGCGCCTCGATCGCCGTCCGGTCGCGCCGCTTCATGTCGTCCAGGTCGGAGAAGTCGCCCCCGTAGGCCATGTGCAGCACGCCGTCGGCGGCCTCCGCGCCCCGGCGCAGGCTGTCGTGGTCGTCGAGCGAGCCGCGGTGCACCGCCGCGCCCAGCGCTTCCAGGGTGGCCGCGCCCGCGTCCGAGCGGGCCAGGCCGGTGACGTCGTGGCCGGCTGCGACGAGTTCGGCGACGACGGCGGGACCGGTCTGGCCGGTGCCGCCGGTGACGAAGATGCGCATGGGGCGCCTTTCGGTAGGTCGGGGTGGGGCGACGGGTGGGTCCGCCGCGGTGCGACGGCCGGGCGGAAGGGGAGCCCCGGCCCGTAGCGCCAGTCACTGACTCTAAGTAACGCCATTCACTGGCGTCAAGTAGTGCCAGTGACTGGCACATGGGGTACGTTCGAGAGGTGCCACGTAGCGGAGCAGAAGCGCGCCGCCGCCTCCAGCAGGCGGCCCTGGAGCTGTACCGGGAGCGCGGGTTCGACCGGACCACCACCGCCGAGATCGCCGCGCGCGCGGGGGTGAACGAGCGGACCTTCTTCCGGCACTTCCCCGACAAGCGGGAGGTCCTCTTCGACGGCGAGGCCGACCTGCGGGCCGCGCTCACCCGCGAGGTCGCCGCCGCCCCCGCGGACCTGCCGCCGCTCGCCGTACTGCTGCGGGCCTTCCGCAAGGCCGCGCGGATACTGGAGGACAACCGGCCGTTCGCCGAGCCGCGGCTCGCGCTCATCGCCGAGACCCCGGCGCTGCGCGAACGCGACCTGGCCAAGGGCGCGGCGGTGTCCGAAGCCCTTGCCGAGGCGCTGCGCGGGCGCGGCGTCCCCGACCGGAAGGCCGACCTGGCCGCGCGGACCGGCTGGGCCGCCTTCCACCACGCCGCCCAGGCGTGGATCGACGACTCCGCCCCGGTCGACCTGGCCGAGGGCGGTTCGGCTGCGGGCGGCCCGGCAGCGGGCGGCTCCGCGCAGGGGCTCGACCGACACCTGCTGCGGGCCTTCGAGGACCTGCGGTCGCTGGCGGCGCAGGGGCGCTGAGCACGTCCTCGGCCTCGGCTGACGGCTGCTCACCTTGCTGTGCGGAGAGCCCAGGAGGGCCCTGTTCGGACGGCGGTACGGGCCGGGGCGGGCGGCTGCCGTGGCCGTGACCTGTGGCCCGTTCGCTCGGGAGGGTGAACATCGCGGGGGGTGGGAACAGCGGTGGGGCGCCGGGGCTTGATACCGGCATGAGGATCTTTCGTACGTATGCGCGGGTGTATGGCAGCGACCTGGACGCGGTGGCGGTGCCGCTCGGCGAGATGACCGGGGAGCCGGTCACCGGCCGGTTCGCGCTGCCGAACGGGCTGGAGCTGGCCGCTGTCGGCCGGGTGCTGGTGGTGGCGGGGGAGGAGCAGACCCTGGCCCCCTACCGGGAGACGTCGGCGACACTCATCGTGGACGACCTCGACGCGTGCCTGGCGCTGCTCGATCAGGTGGGGGCGCGGGTCATACGGGGCCCGCAGGAGGTCCCCACCGGAAGGAATCTGACGGCCCGGCTGCCGGGCGGGGCCCAGATCGAGTACGTCGAGTGGGACGACGCGCAGTGGGAGCGGGCCGGTGGCCGCCCGGCCGGGTGAGGCGGCCCGGGCGCCGGGGCGAGGTCGTGGCGGGCGCCGGGGTCGCCGCGGCTACGGCTGCGGGCTGCTCCGGGTCCTCATCGCGTCATGCCTTCGGGTCGTCCGAGCGGTCGGCCGCCGGCCGCTGGGCGGTCCAGGAGGTGAGGATGCGCAGGGCGTCGTGCGAGGGGGAGTCCGGTTCGGCGGTGAGGATCATCAGCCGCTGGCCGGAGCCGTCCGGGCTGGCCCAGGTGTCGCAGTCGAGGGTGAGGTCGCCGACGAGAGGGTGGTGGTAGTGCTTGGTGCCGTAACTGGCGCTGTTGACGCGGTGTTCGGCCCACCAGGTGAGGAAGTCCGGGTCCTGGAGGGACAGTTCGCCGACGAGCTGGGCAAGGTCCGGGTCGTCGGGGTCGGCGGCGGCCTCCATCCGCAGGGCGGCGACGGCCTCGCGGGCGTCATGGGCCCAGTTCCGGTGCAGGGCGCGTACCCCGGGGTGGGTGAAGACCAGCCGCAGGTAGTTGCGGCGGTGGGCCGGCAGGTCCGCGAAGTCCGTGTAGAGGGCCACGGCCGCGGGGTTCCACGCCAGGACGTCGAGCCGCTTGCCGAGGACCAGCGCGGGGCTCTCGGTGAGCTGATCGAGCAGGCGCCGCATGGGCGGGCGCAGGCGCTGGGCGGTGCGGCGGCGGCGCGGGCGGGCGTCGGTGCGGCCGGCGATCTCGTAGAGGTACCGCTGCTGGTCGTCGTCGAGGCGCAGCGCGCGGGCCAGGGTGGTGAGCACCGGGACGGACGCCCGGACCCGGCCCTGCTCCAGCCGCGTGTAGTAGTCGACGCTGATGGCGGCGAGCTGGGCCACCTCCTCGCGGCGCAGCCCGGCCACCCGGCGGGCCGCGTCGGTCTCCGGCAGGCCGCACTCCCGCGGGGTCAGCTGCGCCCGGCGGGCCTTGAGGAAGGCGCCGAGCGCCCGGGAGTCGGAGTCCGAGGTCATGGTCCCCAGTCTCCGCACGCGACGGTGGCCGGGGCAAACGCCGAAGGGGGGCACGTTCTTTCCCGGGCAGGAACCTGTCTCTCCCGCACCCGCGCCGACCGGTCGAATGTGGAGATGTGCCCGGCGGGGCACGGGCCCCGGCCCACCGCCCCCGCCCCTCGCCCCGCCTCCAGGGCACGCGTCAGCACCGTCAGCGTCACCCCTGCGAGGAGAGCACCATGGCCAGGACCAACGTCAGCTTCGACAGCGCCGGCATCCGCATCGCCGCCCACCTCTTCACCCCCGACACCGCACCCGGCGCCGCCTCCGACACCGCCTCCGGAGCCGCTTCCCCCGCCTCCGGTACGTCCTCCGTCGCGGGCCGGCGTCCGGCACTCGTCGTCGGCCACCCCGGCGCGGGCGTCAAGGAGCAGACCGCCGGGACGTACGCCCAGCGCATGGCCGAGCGCGGCTTCGTCACCCTCGCCTTCGACGCCGCCTACCAGGGCGAGTCCGCGGGCCTGCCGCGCGGCCTGGAGGACCCGGCCCAGCGGGTGGAGGACTTCAAGGCCGCCGTGTCCTTCCTCACCACCCGTGAGGAGGTCGACCCCGACCGCATCGGCCTGCTGGGCATCTGCGCCTCCGGCGGCTACACCCTCACCGCGGCCGGGGGCGACCACCGCGTCAAGGCGGTCGCGACCGTCTCGGGTGTCGACATCGCCCGGCAGTTCCGGCTCGGTGCCGACGGCACCCAGGACCCGGCCGCCTTCCAGGGCATGCTGGACGCCGCAGGCCAGGCCCGTACCGCCGCCGCCCGCGGTGAGGACCCGGGCGCCCTGCCGGTCTTCCCCGAGACCGCCGAGCAGGCCGCCGCCGTCGGTGGCGAGCACGCGGCCGAGGGCTTCGACTACTACTGCACCGACCGGGGCCGCCACGAGCGCTCCGCGCGGACCCTGGCCTGGCCGAGCATCGACAAGATGGCCGCCTTCGACGCCTTCCAGGCGGTGCCCCTGATCGGCCCGCGCCCGCTGCTCCAGGTCGTCGGCAGCCGCGCGGTCACCTCCTGGATGGCCGTCGACGTCCACCAGCGCGCCACCGGCCCGAAGGAACTGCACTGGATCGAGGGCGCCGGCCACGTGGACCTCTACGACCGCAAGCAGTACGTCGACCCGGCCGTCGAGAAGCTCGCCGCGTTCTACACGGCCCACCTCGCCGCCGCCCGCTGAGGGTCCGCGGGGTGCCGAGGGATGCGGCGGGGCGCCGCCGGGCGCCGCGGGGTCTGGCGCGGGGCGCTCCCGGGGCGGCCCGGACCGCTGCGCACCGCGGCAACGCACTGCAACGCACCGACTGCGGCCAACAGCCGTCCCTCGGGTGGCTTCCCGTGACAGCATGTGGGGACTTCATCCGATGAAGGGGGAGCAGGGACTTGGTGGCGCCGGGCTTGTTCGTCGACCGTACGGAGACGATGGCGGAGCTGCACGCGCTCGCCACCGGGCAGCGCCGGGACCGGGCCGGCTGGGCCATGCTGGTCGGCGGCCCGCCGGGCATCGGGAAGTCGGCGCTCCTGGCGGAGTACCAGCAGCAGCTCACGGCCAGCGGGCTGAACCGGGTCTACTCGGTGCGGTGCCACCCCGGCATCGGCCCCGGGCTGACCTACGGGCCGGTGACCGAACTGCTCACGCTGTTCGCGCGGGAGTCCGCGGGCGGGCGCCGGCGGCTGAAGCGGGCGCTCAAGCAGGCCGGTCAGCAGGTCCTCGACTACGGCCCGGCGCTGCTGTCGATGCTGGTGCCCGGTCTCGGCGAGGCCTTCGCGGTGGGCCGCGACCTCACCCGCGCCTCGGTGTCGTCCGGGTCCATCCCGTTCGACAGCCTGGTGCCCTTCCAGCAGGGCGCCGCCATGCGGATCGTGGACGAGCTCGTGCGGCTGATGGGCGAGGACGGGCCGGCGGTGGTGATCGTCGACGACATGGAGCACATCGACCACAGCAGTCTGCTGGTCCTGGACTACCTGCTGCGCCGGGCCCGGTCGGCCGGGTTCGGCCTGCTGCTCAGCCACACCACGGGCAGCGGCCCGGCCTCCGGTTCGGGTGCCGCTGTCGAGGAGCTGCTCTACCGCTGGCAGCTGGACGGGCTGGTGGACCGCCGGGTGCTGCCGGGCCTGCCGGCGGAGGCCGTCCGCGAACTGGTGGTGAGCGTCCACCCGACGGCGCCGCCGGAGCTGTCCACCCGGCTGAGCCAGGTGACCGCGGGGCACTCGGTGTTCGTCAAGCTGTGCCTGGACGCGTGGAAGGAGGAGCAGGGCGCGGAGGTCACGATCCCCAGCACCCTGACCCGGGTCGTCGAGGCCCGGCTCGCCCACCTCACCGAAGCCGACCAGGAACTGCTGACCGTCGGCGCCACCGAGGGCAGCGTCTTCCTGTCCCGGACCGCGGCGTCCGTCCTGGAGCAGTCGCACGACCGGGTGATGGAGCAGTTGCGGAAGATCAGGGAGAACACCGAACTGCTGGTGCAGCACCCCCTGCCGGCCTGGGCGCGCGCGGACGTCAGCGACTGCTACGCCTTCACCTACCAGGCGTTGTGGAGCGTGGTCTACCAGCGGCAGACCCCCGAGCAGCGCAGGTCCCGCCATGAGCGCATCGCCGCGGCACTCGCGGCGCAGGCCCAGGGGGAGCCGCTGCTGGGGCGGCGGCTGGAGATCGCCCGCCACCTCAAGCGGGGCGGCAGCCAGTGCCTGGCCGCCTGTTCGGACGCCTACTACGGGCTGGCCCGGGACGCGGCGGTGGACGGCCTGTCGTTCTCCGAGGCCGAACAGCACTGCGAGGAGGCCATCCGTACGGCCCGGGAGTTGCCGCCGACGGTGCCGGGGCGCGACCGCCGCCTCGTGCTGGCCGTCGAACTGCTGCTCTCGCTGTCGGAAGTGCGCTGGCGCGGCCAGCACCGGGACGCCGGAGTGCCGGACATCGACGGCCTCGCCGCGGAGGCGGAGGAAGCGGCCGCCCGGTGCGGCGACCGCGACCTCATGATCCGTACCACCCTGATGCGCGGGAAGACCCAACTGGCCACGCGGGGGCTGGTCCCGGGGTTGGAGAAGCTGCGCCGCGCGGTGGAGCTCGCGGAGGAGCATGGCGACCCGGTGGCGCTGTTCGTCGCCCGGGTGGAGTACGGGCGCCAGGTCTCCAAGCGGCGGCTCGAGGAGGGCCTCGCACAGTTGGAGGAAGCGGAGCGGATGTACGCCGCCGACCCCCGGCTGGGCGGCAGCGGCGATCCGGTGCTCCAGCACGCGCGCAACCTCGCCGAGATGCAGTTGGGCATCTCGCTCTTCGACAGCGGCCGGCTGACCGAGGCGGTGACCCGGCTGCGGCGCTGCGTCGACCGGCTGCGGGGCGAGACCCTCAAGGCGGAGCTGCCGATCGCCCTGAACTACCTCGCCCAGGTCCTCACCGGCCTCGGGCAGGAGCAGCCGGCCGCCGACGTCCTGCGCGAGGCACTCGACTTCGAGGTCCGGCGCGGCGGTGACAGCGGCTGGCACGCCTACAACACGGCGCTGCTCGCCCAGCTGTACTCCCACGACCCGCAGCGCGCGGAGGAGACCCTCGCGCTCGCCGCCGACGCGTGGGCCGAGACCGAGCGGACCTGGCTGGCGAACCTGGTGCCGATCGTCCGGAACCTCTACGCGGACGTGCTGCTGCGCGTCGCGCGGCAGCGGGCGGAACTCCTGGAGCAGGCCGACCGGCTTGCCGTCGACACGATCCGTGAGACGGCGCACAGTGGGATGATCAGGAGCACGATCGCGGCGCACTCGCTGCGCAGCCGGACCTTCCTGCGAAAGGGGGACACCGTGGCGGCGGTGGCCGAAGCCGAGGAAGCACTGCGCATCCTGGACGAGGTCGGGCCCATGCCCGCCCTGCGCACGGAGGAGGTCCTCTACCACGCCGGCGTCGCCATGCGGCGCGGCGGCCGGGCCGCACAGGCGGACGGCCTGCTGGATCGAGCCCGCGAAGAGGTCGCGCGCAAACGGGCGCTGATCACCGATCCGGCGATGCGTGAGTCGTTCGGCGCGGAGCGGTTGAACCGGGTGATCCTCGGCGAGGGCGGGGGCGCGGCATGACGGGGAACCCGGGTCCCGCGGAGGAGGCTCGCACGCGGGCGGGGCAACTGCCCGCGTGGGACATGGACAGCGCTGTCCTCACCATCACCAAGGAGTTCCACTTCTCGGCCAGCCATGTGCTGACGGGGCTGCCCGGCTGGCACCAGTGCGCGCGGATGCACGGCCACAACTACGTGGTGGTCCTGGAGCTGTCCGCGCGCACCGACCAGCTGACGGACAGCGGTTTCGTCCGCGACTACCGCGACCTGGACGGGTTCAAGAAGTGGCTGGACGACACGCTCGACCACCGCCACCTCAACGACGTGCTCGGCGAACTCCCGTCCTCCGCCGAGAACCTCGCCATGTGGATCTTCGGCGGGTGGACCGCGCGCCTGCCCGAGCTGGTGGCGGTCCGGGTTTCCGAGACCGTCAAGACCTGGGCCGAGTTCCGCCCGTCGCGGCGGCGGACCGACTGACCCGCGGCCGGGTGCCGCGCCGGGCGGCGCGCGGTCGGAGGGACGGCTGCTACCAGCTGGCCTTGCGGACCCCGGGGAGGTGGCCGGCGTGCGCGTGGGCGCGCAGGGCCACGCGGGACAGGCCGAAGGCGCGCAGGTAGCCGCGGGGGCGGCCGTCGACCGCGTCGCGGTTGCGGACGCGGGTGGCGCTGGCGTCGCGGGGCTGGCGGCGCAGCTCGCGCTGGGCGGCCGCGCGGTCGTCGGCGGAGGTGGCGGGCGAGGCGATGACGCGCCTCAGTTCGGCGCGGCGCTCGGCGTAACGGGCCACGACGGCACGGCGCTTGTCGTTCTTGGCGATCTTGCTCTTCTTGGCCATGGCGCTGGTGTCCCCTCAGACCTGGTGGCCGCGTGCGCGGACGAGCCGGACGGCCTTCTCGATGCCGATGCGGTCGACGGTCTTGATGCCCTTGGCGCTCAGCGTCAGCCGCACATGGCGGTTCTCGCCGGGCAGCCAGTAGCGCTTGGTCTGGATGTTGGGGTCGAAGCGGCGCGCGGTGCGTCGGTGGGAGTGCGAGACGGTGTTGCCGAAGCCGGGTTTGCGGCCGGTCAGCTGGCAGTGGGCCGACATGGGGCTGCCTTTCCGTGGGTGGGCGAGTCGGACGGCCACCAGCTTAAGGAAAAGCGTTTTCATTTCCAAATGCACTCCGGGTGCCGGCATGCGCGAGGCCGGCGCCGCCCCGTCGTGACGGGACGCGCTCCGGCCTCGGCCGCTCCTGCTCGTCAGCGCCCCTGCGGTGCGATCCCCTTCGGGCCCTCGGCCGCACACGCGGCGCACGTGCCGAAGATCTCCATGGTGTGCACGATGTCCACGAACCCGTGCGCCGAGGCGGTCGATTCGGCCCACCGCTCCACCGCCGGGCCCTCCACCTCGACCGCCTTGCCGCAGGAGCGGCAGACCAGATGGTGGTGGTGGCCGCCCTCCGAACAGCGTCGGTAGACGGACTCGCCGTCGCCGGTGCGCAGGACGTCGACCTCGCCCGCCTCGGCGAGCGACTGGAGCGTGCGGTAGACGGTGGTCAGCCCCACCGACTCCCCGCGCAGCTTCAGGATGTTGTGCAGGTCCTGCGCGCTGCGGAACTCGTCGACCTCGTCCAGAGCGGCGGACACCGCGGTGCGCTGCCGGGTGGAACGGCTGCGGACGGACTGCCCGGCGGTGCTCACGGATCTTCCCTCCGTCGGTGGTGCGGTGCGTGCGCTGTGCTCGGCGGCGGCCTGCGGTGCGGCCGGGCGGTCACTCCTCGACATGCCGGATCGCGTCGAGCACGATGTGCGCGACGTGTTCGTCGACGAGGGTGTACTCGACCTCGCGGGCCTCGCGGTGGGTCGTCACGATGCGCGAGGTGCGCAGCACCCTGAGGTGCTGCGAGACCAGGGGCTGGTTGACCCCGAGTGCCGCGACGAGCTCATGGACCCGCTTGCCGCCGGTGGACAGCTCGCGCACGATGCCCATCCGTACCGGGGACGCCAGTGCGCGCAGCAGCTCGCTGGCCGCTCGCAGGGCGAGGGTCCGGTCGTCCGGATGCGCGGGAGCCGTCATATGCAGAACCTAACATATGAGAATCGGTCTCATATAGGGCCTGGGGGCGGTGGATCGGGAAACCGGCCACAGGGAGCCGGTGGTGCGGGGGGCTGCGGGCTCAGTGGTCGTCCCAGTGGCCCTCGTGGGCCGCGTGCCGGTGCCCGTCGTGTACGTAGTCCGTGTGGCCCTCGTGCGGGACCGCGACATGTCCGCAGCCGGGGCCGTGCTCATGGGCGTGGCCCTGGTGCTCGCTGTGCCGCGCGATCGTGCACTCGTCGGCGTGGTCGTCATGGGTGCGGTGCAGGTGGCCGTCGTGCACGTAGTCCGTGTGGTCGCCGTGCGGCACCGCGACATGCCCGCACTCGGCGCCGTGGACGTGTTGGTGGTCGGTGTGCGGCCGGTGCTCGGTCGAGGTGGTCATGCTGCCACTCCCATCAAGGTGCGTCGTGGTGCGACGGAGGCGCGCTCACGCCTCTATAGCGACATTAACATATGGCAATCTCTGCATGTATCGAGGTTGCGGGCGTGCCGCGCCGACGGAGAGGGCCTGCCGCGCCGTAGGGACGACGGCCCGGTGCCCGTACGGGTGAGGCGCGGGTCAGCGCACCGCCACCAGCACGTGGCTGCTGCCGAACTGCCAGACGGAGCCGGCCTGGCCGAACCCCGCCGCCCGCAGCAGCCGCACATGGTGGGAGAGCGGCAGGTCGCTGTCCTTGGTGCTCGGCACCGACCCGGCGCGGCGGTGCCGCTCGGCGACGAGCTCGCTGAACGCCGGGTCGTCCGAGACCGCGCGCCACCACTGGTCCCAGTCCTCGTGGTCGAACGCCCGCTGCCGCTCGGCCCGCAGCCGCCCGACGCGGGCGCTGATCTCGCGCGGCCCGGTGGGCTCGGGGGCGAAGTGGTCGCCGTTGACCAGCGCCCCGCCCGGCCGCAGGAGCGCGCCGAGCTGCCGGTAGGCGCGGCGCAGGAGCGGCTCCGGCAGGCAGTGCAGCGTGGTGGTGGAGACCACGGCGTCGACCGGCCGGTCCAGGCCCAGGTCGGCGGTCCACCGCTCCGCCCCGATCGCCGCCTCCACGAAGCGGACCGCCGCGCCGTGGCACTGCCGGGCCAGGCCCAGGACGACCGGGTCGCGGTCCACGCCGACGAAGTCCACGCCGGGCAGCCGGGCCGCGAGCCGGGCGGTCAAGGTGCCCGGCCCGCAGCCCAGATCGACCACGAGCGGGCGCTCCCGCCCGGCCGTGACGTGCTCGACCACGTCGGCGATGACGCCGGCGCGCTCCTCGCGCGCGATGGCGTAGCGCTGCTGCTGGGCCTCCCAGCGCTCCGCGTACTCCCGTGCCCGCACCGTGTCCATCGTCCTCGCCGCCCGCCTGAGCCGTCTGCCGCCGTTCCGTGTCCCCGTCTTCCTGCCAGCCTATAGTTGAAAACAGTTTTCATTCCAATGGGAGTGCGGCGCGTCGGCGGCGGTTCCGCCCGATGGTCGCTCTCCGGTCCGGTGCGCGCCCCTTCAATCCAACGCGCGCAGCGCCTCCACCAGCCGGTCGATCTCCTCGACCGAGGTGTAGGCGTGCGTGCTGACCCGGACCGAGCCGGTCTTCTCGCCGGACCCGCCCTGGCAGTGCTGGTCGCTGCGCACCATCAGCCCGCGGTCGAACAGGACGAACCCCAGGTCGCCGGAGGGGATCGCCCGGTGCCGGAAGCTGACCAGGCTCTGGCGGCGCTGGACGGTGGAGTCGGCGGCCAGGCTGGTCCGGCAGCCCAGCACCTGGTACGAGCCGAGCCGGCTCAGCTCGTCGGTCAGCCGCGCGGTCAGGGCGCGGGTCCAGCGGTGGACGCGCGCGGTGTCGGCGTCCCGCAGCCAGTCCAGCGCCGCGGACAGCGAGACCGCGCCCACCGTGTTCGGGGTGCCGGACCACCCGCCCGGGCGCAGCTCGGGGCCGCGCGCCTGCCGTGCCCACAGCGCGCCGGTGCCGGGCAGCGCCAGCGCCTTGTGGCCGGAGAACGCCACGAAGTCGACGTCCAGGGCGTCCAGCCGGATCGGCTGGTGGCCGACGCTCTGCGACGCGTCGAGGCAGATCGGGACGTGCGGGCCGACGGCGGCGCGGACCCGGTGGACGTTCATGTCGTTGCCGTAGACGTGGTGCACATGGGTGGCCGCGACGAACCGGGTGCGCGCACCGACCTGTTCGGCCAGCGCCACGTGGTCGTAGTCGCCCGACCCGCGCTGGTACGGCATCGGCCGCAGCACCACGCGTACGCCCTGGCGTGCGAGCAGGTCCCGTACCTCCTGCCAGGGGGAGATGTTCGCCTGGTGGTCGGCGAAGGGCACGATCACCTCGTCGCCGTCGGCGAGTTGGGCGGCCAGCCAGTCCCGGGCCACCAGGCGCAGCGCCTCGGTCGCGCCGCTGGTCAGCACGACCTGCGAACGGTCCGGGTCGGGGTCGCCGAGCGACTGGGCGACCTGCCGGCGGGCCTGCGCCACCAGCGCGGTGGTGCGGTTCGCCCACGGGTACGACCCGCGGCCGGAGTTGGCGTTCGACGTCGTCAAGTAGCCCTGGACCGCGTCCAGGACCGCCTGCGGCTTCTGCGAGGTGGCGGCGCTGTCGAGGTAGGCCAGGCCGGGTTCGGCCCGCAGGATCGGAAACTGGGCGCGCACCTCCTCGTGCCAGGACGCCAGTTCGCGCAGCACGTCGTCGGGGGACTCGGGGGACTCGGCGGCTTCCGGGTTCTCGGGTGTCGTCATCGGCGTCAGTCCCGGGTCAGGGGTGCGCCGGCGTCGCGCCAGGCGACGATGCCCCCGGTGAGGCTGCGGGTGTCGGGGTGCCCCATCCGGGTGAGCAGCGCGGCGTACCGCGCGGACTGCTCGCCGACCGGGCAGGCCAGCAGCACCGGCCGGCTGCGGGCGAACGGCACACCCGCGCGCAGGAGTTCACCGAGGATCTCGTCGGTGATGTTGACCGCGCCGGCCATGTGCAGGGCCGTGTACGCGTAGGTGCTGCGCAGATCCACGACCAGTGGGTCCGCCTCCTCGATCCAGGCGCGCGCCTCGGCCACGGTCACCGCCGGGGCCGCGGCGACCTCGGCCGCGGTCAGCCCGGCGACCGTGTTCGGGGTGCGGGCGGTGTCGCCGAGCAGGTCCGGCCGCCGCTGCCGGATGTAGCTGAGGTAGCCCTCGACCCGGTCGCAGACGATGAACACCGCGGTCTTCCGCTCGGCGGGCGGCTGCCCGCTGCGCGCGAGCGACTCGTCGGCCGCGCGCAGGTGCCGCAGCGCGCCGTGGAAGGCGGCGCCGCCGGTCGGCCCGGCGAGCAGCCCGCAGCGCCGGATCAGGGTGACCATGCCGTCGATCGCCTCCCCGGAGTCCACCGCGGCGAGCGTGTCGTAGGTGGCCGGGTCGAACAGGCCGACCTCGTGCACCTCGTCGCGGGTGCGGATGCCGGGGATGAAGTCGGACTTCGCCGCGACCAGGCCGACCACCTCGACGTCCGGGCGGTGGGCGCGCAGCGCGCTCGCCACCCCGGTGGAGGAGCCGGCCGTGCCCACGCACGCGATGAAGTAGTCCGGCGCGCGGCCGTCGAGGTCGGCGACGATCTCCGGGCCGGTGCCCTCGAAGTGGGCTTCGCTGTTGCGGGGGTTGAAGTACTGGTCGGTGTGGAGCAGTGGGGTCGGCGAGTCCGCCAGCGCCTGGTGGAAGAGGGTGAGCGGGTCCTCGGTGTCGGTGGGGTCCAGGCACTCGCTCTGCCCGGGCAGCTCCTCGATCTCCGCGCCGAGCAGCAGGAGCAGTTCCTTGGTCTCCGGTATGCGCATCCGGTTGGTGACGCTCTTGAACGTCAGGCCGTGCATGCCCGCGATGACCGCCAGCGCCTTGGCGGTGTTGCCGCTGGACAGCTCGACGATCCGGCTGCCGTCGGCCTGCGCGTCCGGCAGGCCGGCCCGCGCCATGTGCCAGGCGGCGCGGTCCTTGACCGAGCCGAACGGGTTGAGCATCTCCAGCTTGGCGAACAGGTCGATGTGGCGTAGGCCGTGCACCGCCGGATCGATGCGCACCAGCGGTGTGTTGCCGATGGCGTCGGTGATGCGGTCGTACCTCACTGCGGCTCTCCCTTGTGAACTGTCGGCCAGTACGCCTCGTCCAGGCACCACTTCCAGCTCCCGCCCGACCGCCACAGGGCGACCTTGCGGGCGGCCGGGTGGCGTTGGGACCGCCCGGCGTGGAAGTCCATGCAGTACGCGGCGGTGTTCGCGAACGCCAGCACGTCACCGGGCCGCGGCGCCCGCGGCAGATGGACCAGGCGGCGGGTGATCAGGTCGGTCTCCAGGCACAGGTGCCCGAACAGGTGCACCGCCACGGGCCCCCGGCCGTACGAGCCCGCGCCGTACGAATCCGCGCCGTACGGTCCCGTGCCGTACGGTCCCGGGTCCGCCGCTTCGCTGGTGCCGGGGCGGGGGAGCAGCACCGGGTCGAGCAGCACCCCATGCTCCTCCAGGGCGATGTCGTCGGCCTTGGCGGCCAGCCGCACCCACAGGTCCGCGCCCCCGTCCGGCGGCCGTCTGACCTCCTGCACCGTCGCCAGGGTCAGCCCGCACTGGTCGAGCAGCGCCCGGCCGGGCTCGGCGTGCACGTCGTAGAGGTGCTCCAGCGCCAGCGCGGCCAGTGGGCGGCCGCCCAGCTGCGCGGACGACGGCGCCGACAGCAGCTCGTCGAGGTAGTGCGCGCCCGCGGCCGGCCGCCAGGACGGGTACAGCGCGAGCGACCCGCGCAGGGTGCCCTTGTCGTTGCGCAGCCCGTAGCCGTGGCCGCCCCAGGCGAGGGCGGGTCGGGTGCCGAGCGCCGCGGCGGACAGCGCGCTGGTGTACGTGTCCCAGTCCTCGCGGTGGGCGAGGTAGCTGATCCCGAACCCGCCCCCGATGTCCACGATGCCGGGGGACAGTTCGCGGTCACGGCACGCCGTCAGCGCCCGGAGGCACCCTTCCAGCGCGGTCGCTTTCTCCGTCAGGCTCGTGGTGTCCAGGTGGTAGGCGACACCGACGAGGTCCAGCACGTCCCCGTACCGGACGACGCGGTCCAGCGTGTCCTCCAGCGCCGCCACCGGTATGCCGAACCGGCTGAGCCGGGAGCGGACCCGGACGCCCGGTGCCGTGAACCCGCTCAGCCGCAGCATCGTGCGGCAGCGCGGCAGGGCGTGGCCGCGTAACAGCCCTGCCAGCAGGTCGAGTTCTTCGGCCGAGTCGACCGCGACCGTCACCCCGCTGCGCGCGGCCAGCCACAGGAACTGCGGGCTCTTCGGGCCCGTCGCGGTGATCCGGTCCGGTGTGAAGCCGCAGCCCAGCGCGTGCTGGAGCTCACCCAACGACGCCACGTCCACCCCGGCGGCGGTGTCCGCCAGCCGCCGCAGCAGCGCGCTCGACGCCGACGCCTTGTGCGCGAACAGCACCCGCCCCTTCAGCCGGTGCCGTCCGAGCACCGCGCCGAACTCCTCGGCGTTCGCCGCCGCCTGCTCGGGGAGCACCACGTTCAGCGGCGACTCCAACGCGTCCACCAGCGAGTGCACCAGCTCCGGTTCCGCCAGCAGCGCCGCCGCCTCCCCCTCGACCCGCGCCCGCAGATACAGCGGCTCGGCCATCGTCTCGTCCTGCCTTCCATGGAACCCCTGACCGCCGGGGCCGGGGCTGAGCTGTCGGGGCGCGACCGGACGATTGCGGTCTGCTGGTCGCGGTCTGTCGGTCGTGGTCTGTCGGTTGCGGGTGGGCGCTGCCGGATCGGTGCGGCCGGTCTGTCGGTGCCGGTCTGTCGGTACCGGGCTGATCACTCCGGACTGGTGCTGCCGTGTCGGTGGTGTCGGTCTGTCGATGTCGTCCTGCCTGTTCCCGTTCGCAGCCGCCGTGTTGGCGGTGCCGATCCGGTGGTGCCGGTCTGGCGCTCGCAGGTTGTGGCCGTCACGGTTCGGCGTTCTCGGCCCGGCGGTCCCGCTCCGGTTGTCGCGGTCTGTGGTTCGCGGTCCGGGGGTAGCGGTCTGTGGTTCGCGGCCCGGCGGTCTCGGTCCGGTCGTTGCGGGTTGCGGCTCGCAGGCCGGTGCCGGCCTGGTTCGGCGGTGCCGGTCTGGTGGTTGCGGTCTGTGGTTCGCGGCCCGGCGGTCTCGGTCCGGTCGTTGCGGGTTGCGGCTCGCAGGCCGGTGTCGGGCTGGTTCGGCGGTGCCGTTGTGGTCGTGGCGGGCTGTGGTTCGCGGTTCGGTGGTGGCGTTCCGGTCGTTGCAGGTTGCGGCTGGCAAGCCGGTGTGGGGCTGGTTCGGTCGTTGCGGGTTGCGGGTTGCGGGTTGCGGGTTGCGGGTTGCGGGTTGCGGGTTGCGGGCCGGTGTGGGGCTGGTCTGGTGGTTGCGGGCTGTGGTTCGCGGTCCGGTGGTCGCGGTTCGGTCGTTGCGGGTTGCGGCTCGCAGGCCGGTGTCGGGCCGGTCTGGTGGTTGCGGTCTGTGGTTCGCGGTCCGGGGATCGTGTTCCGGTCGTTGCGGGCTGCGCGTCGCAAGCCGGTGTCGGGCCGGATCGGCGGTGGCGGTCTGTCGGTTGCGGACTGGTCGGTCCGGTTCGGTCGTTGCGGGCTGGTGCGGTTGCAGCATGTCCACCGCATCGGGCGGCTAAGCCCGGCGCAGCCGCCCGCAGGGCCCGCCGGAGGCCGCCGCGGGGGCCGGGTGCGGCCGCGGCCCGAGCGGCCCGGTCCCCCGCCCACCGCAGGTGACCTGCGGGGACGCGGGTCCCGCCGGCCCCGGACCGTGCACAGCCGACTCAAAGGTCAAGATTCTGTAATGATTTTCATCTCGCGTAGCGGAAAGTGGGATTGGGAGTCGTTTTCAATTACGGTGAGGGGGTCGCGGCCGGACGTGCCGCGTTGCCGCCACCACTGCCCGAGGAGAACCCATGGCCAGCCCCGACAACCGCAGCGCGGCGCCCCGCCGCCGCCACCTGCTCGCCGCGGGCGGGATAGCCGTCGCCGCGCTGGTCGCGACCAGCGCCTGCTCCACCAGTTCCCCGAGCGACGACGGCAAGGCCGGCGCCTCCGCGGGCAGTTCGGGCAGCGCCAAGAGCAGCGGCAAGGTCATCCAGGTGGTGGCGGCGGAGAACTTCTGGGGCAGCATCGCCGAGCAGATCGGCGGCAGCCACGTGAAGGTGACCAGCATCATCACCAACCCCGACACCGACCCGCACGACTACGAGCCGACCGCGGCGAACGCGCGGACCGTCGCCTCCGCGTCGTACGTGATCGTCAACGGCATCGGCTACGACTCCTGGGCCTCGAAGCTCCTGGCGTCGAACCCCTCCGCGCAGCGCACCGTGCTCACCGTCGGCGACCTGGTCGGCGTGAAGGAGGGCGGCAACCCGCACCGCTGGTACTCCCCGGACGACGTGCACAAGGTGATCGAGCAGATCACCGCCGACTACAAGAAGGCCGACCCGGCCGACGCGGCGTACTTCGACGCCCAGAAGACCACCTTCGAGACCAAGACCCTCGGGGAGTACAACACGCTGATCGCCGACATCAAGGCGAAGTACGCCGGCACCCCGATCGGCGCGTCCGAGTCGATTGTCAGCCCGCTCGCCGACGGCCTCGGCCTGAAGATGCTCACGCCGTACTCGTTCCTCAGCGCGATCAGCGAGGGCGCCGACCCCACCGCGCAGGACAAGACCACCATCGACCACCAGATCGCCACCCGGCAGATCAAGCTCTACGTCTACAACAGCCAGAACGCCACGCCCGACGTGCAGGCCCAGGTCAAGGCCGCCAAGGCGAAGGGCATTCCGGTCGCCACGGTCACCGAGACCCTCACCCCGGCCGGGGCGTCGTTCCAGCAGTGGCAGGTGACCGAGCTCAAGGGCATCCAGCAGGCGCTGGCCGAGGCGACGGGCAAGTAGGGATGCATCCGCTCACCAGACTGCGCGAGGCCGTACGGCCGCAAGTGCCCGCGGCGCGCGAGGAAGCCGCCGCCCCGGAAACCGCCGAGCCGCAAGCCGCGCCGCAAGCCGCGCCCCCGGCCGCGCCGGAGAGTACCCGGCCGCGGGACCCCGCGGCCGGGCCCGCGGTGGTCTCGCTGCGCGACGCGGCCGTGCGGGTCGGCGGCCGCACCCTGTGGTCGCACGTCGAACTCGACATCGCGCCGGGGGAGTTCGTCGCCGTACTCGGCCCGAACGGGGTCGGCAAGTCGACCCTGGTCAAGGCGATACTCGGCCTGGTCCCGACCGCCGCGGGCAGCATCAGCGTGCTCGGGCGGCCGCCGGGCCGGCGCGCGCAGCAGGTGGGCTACCTGCCGCAGCGGCGCAGTTTCGACCCCGGGCTGCGCATCCGCGGCGTGGACGTCGTCCGGCTGGGCTGGGACGGCGACCGCTGGGGGCTGGGACGGCCCGGGTCGGCGCGGGCGGCCCGGGAGCGGATCGCCGAAGTGGTGGAGACGGTCGGCGCGAGCGCCTACGCGCACCGGCCGATCGGCCAGTGCTCGGGCGGCGAGCAGCAGCGGCTGCTGATCGCCCAGGCACTGGTCCGGCGGCCCCGCCTGCTGCTGCTGGACGAGCCACTGGACAGCCTCGACCTGCCCAACCAGGCCGCGGTGGCCGCGCTGATCGGGCGGATCTGCCGGGAGGAGCAGGTCAGCGTGGTGATGGTCGCGCACGACGCGAACCCGATCCTCGCGCACCTGGACCGGGTGGTGTACCTCGCCGAGGGCGGGGCGGTGGCCGGGACCCCGGCGGAGGTGATCACCTCGCGGACGCTGAGCCAGCTGTACCGCACGCCGATCGAGGTGCTGCGGACCTCCGACGGGCGGCTGGTCGTGGTCGGCCAGCCCGAGGCACCCGCGGTGCACACCGACCGGCACCCGCCGGCGGGGGAGGGGGCCGGCCGTGGGACTCGCTGACGGCGCGGCCGGCTGGTCGTGGAACCCGGTGGCCGACGTCCAGCAGATGTGGGCGTACCCCTTCATGGTCAACGCCTTCCGGGCCGGCGCGATCGTGGCGGTGCTGGCCGGGGCGATCGGCTGGTTCATGGTGCTGCGGCGGCAGAGCTTCGCCGGGCACACGCTGTCGGCGGTGGCGTTCCCCGGCGCGGCCGGCGCGACCCTGGTCGGGGTGGGCGCGGTCTACGGCTACTTCACGTTCTGCGTCGGCGCGGCCCTGGTGATCGCCGCGATCCCGCGGGCCGGGGGCGGCGGCGCGGGCTCCGGCGGGGGGACGGGCGCCGGCGGCGGCGAGGAGGCGGCGGTGACCGGCACGGTCCAGGCGTTCCTGCTGGGCGCCGGCTTCCTCTTCATCGCCCTCTACAAGGGCTTCCTCGGCGGGGTGGACGCCCTGCTGTTCGGGAGCTTCCTGGGGATCACGACCGGCCAGGTGCGGGTGCTGGCGGTCGTGGGCGCGGTGGTGCTGCTGGTGCTGGCCGCTGTCGGTCGGCCGCTGCTGTTCGCGTCCGTGGACCCGGCGGTCGCCGCCGCCCGCGGGGTGCCGGTGCGGCTGCTGTCGGCGGTGTTCCTGGTCGTGCTGGGGGCGGCCACGGCGGCGACCAGCCAGATCACCGGCGCGCTGCTGGTGTTCGCGCTGCTGGTGATGCCCGCGGCCACCGCCCAGAACCTGACCGCCCGCCCGGTGCGCGGCCTCGCCGGCTCCGTGCTGATCGCGCTCGTGGTGACCTGGACCAGCCTGACGGTCGCCTACTACTCGCCCTACCCGATCGGATTCTGGGTGACCAGCTTCGCCTTCGCCGCCTATGCGGCCAGTTGGGGCGCGCGGCTGCTGCGCGAACGCGCCGGACGCGCGCCGGACCGTGCGGGCCCGGGCGCCGTACCGGCCGAGGCCGCGGCCGTCTGGACCTCGGGGAGCCTGCTGTGAACACCCTCGCCCTCGGCTGGCCCGGCGCGCTCGGGCACCCCTTCTTCCTGCACGCGGTCCTCGCCGGCGGGGCCGTCGCCGCCGCGTCCGGCATGGTCGGCTACTTCCTGGTGCTGCGCGCGCAGGTCTTCACCGGCGACGCGCTCAGCCACATGGCGTTCGCCGGGTCGCTCGCCGCGCTCGCCGCGGGCGTGGACCTGCGGCTGGGCCTGTACGCGGCGACCATCGCGGTCGCGGTGCTGCTCGGCACCCTCGCCCGCTCCGGCCGCGCGGACGACGTCGCCATCGGCAACGTCTTCGCCTGGATCACGGGCCTGGGCACCTTCTTCCTCACCATGTACAGCACCTCCGGCGGCGCGGACAACGCCGGCGCCGGGGTGCGGGTGCTCTTCGGCTCGATCTTCGGGATGTCGGCGGGCCAGGCCGGTACCGCCGCCGCGGTGGCCGCCGGGGTGTGCGCGGTGGTGCTCGCCGTCTTCCGGCCGCTGCTGTTCGCGTCCGTGGACGAGGCGGTCGCGGCGGCGCGGGGCGTGCCGGTGGGCCTGCTCGGCTACGGCTTCCTGGCGCTGATCGGCGTGACCGCGGCCGAGGCGAGCCAGGCGGTCGGGTCGCTGCTGCTGCTCGGCCTGCTCGCGGCGCCCGCGGGCACCGCCCAGCGGCTCACCGACCGCCCGGCCCGGGCGTTCGCCCTGTCCACGGTGCTCGCGGTCGCCGAGATGTGGGGCGGGCTGTCCCTGAGCTACGCGGTGCCGAAGATGCCGCCGAGCTTCGCGATCGTGGCGCTGGCCGCCGCGGTGTACGCGGCCGCCTTCGCCGTCGGCGGCCGGCGGCGGCGCCGCGGTCCGGGCCTCGCGGCCCCGGGCGCCGGACTGCGCCGCGCCTGAGTCCCGGCGCCGGTCCCGTACGAACCCGAGCACGCACCCCAGGGGGCCAACCGTGCACAGCACCTCCGCGGGCGGGCAGCCGCCGCGGCGCGACGACGACCGGGTGCCGGGGCGCCGCACCCAGCAACGCAGGGCCCTGCTGCGGGCGTTGGTCGACGGCGACGGCTTCGTCAGCGCGCAGAGCCTGCACGCCGCGGTGGTCGCGGCGGGCGTGCCGGTCGGCCTGAGCACCGTCTACCGCACGCTGGCCGCGCTGGGCGACGCCGGTGTGGTGGACGTGGTGCGCGACGCCGGGGGCGAGCGGCTGTTCCGGCACCGCCCGAGCCGGGAGCACCGGCACTACCTGATCTGCCGTACCTGCGGGGCCAGCAGCCCGGTCGAGGCGTCCGTGGTCGAGAGCTGGGCGCGGACCGTCGCCGAGGAGTCGGGCTTCGCCGAGGTGGAGCACACCGTGGAGCTGACCGGCGTGTGCGCGGACTGCCGTGGCGGCGCCGGGCGGCGGGCGGAGCCACCCGGCCACTGATTGGTAATGGAAGTCGTTTTCATATAGCGTCGAGCTTGTCATCCCGACCCACCGGAGGAGCCAGCCATGGCCGTACCCAAACGGAAGATGTCGCGCAGCAACACCCGGCACCGGCGCGCCCAGTGGAAGGCGAGCGCGCCCCGGCTGGTGGCCGTCACCGTGGACGGCGCCACCCACCTGGTCCCGCAGCGCCTGGTCGCGGCGTACGAGCGCGGGCTGCTCGACCCGGCCCGCGCCGGCCTCGGCCGGGTCCACGGGGGGCGTTGATGGACCCGCGCGGGAAGCTCCCCGTCGTCATCGTCGCCGGGATGCACGCGCAGGCGCGCCGGACGGCGGTCGGGAACCTGCTGACGATGGTGCCCGGCAGCGTCGCGCTCCACCACGACCTGTCCTCGGCGGCCGACGGCACGGTGCGGCGCACCGTCCGCGACGCCGACGGCCTGCTCTCGGAAGGCGAGACCCCGCTCGTCAACGACTGCGCGTGCTGCGCGCTGCGCGCCGACCTCGTCCCGGAACTGGAGCGGCTGGCCGGGGACGGCCTGACCCGGCTCGCGGTGGTCGAGCTGTGGGACTCCGTCGAGCCGCAGGGGATGGCCGAGGTCATCGCCGGGCAGGGCGGGCGGTTCCTGGAGCTCGGCAGCGTCATGACGGCGGTCGACCCCGGCCTGGTGCTGCCCTGCCTCGCCAACGGTGACGACCTGGAGGAGGCCGGCCTCGCCGCGGCCCGGGAGGACCGCCGCACCGTCGGCGACACCTGGGCGCGGCAACTGGAGTACGCGCCCGTGCTGGTCGTCGCGCAGGACGCCGAGGCGACCGACGAGGACCGCGCGCTGCTGTCCCAACTGCACCCCACCGCACGGCAGGTCTCCGACCGCTCGACCGAGCTGGCCCGGGCGGCGTTCGCCGGGTTCGACGTCGAGGCCGCCGCCGCGGCCCAGCACCCGGCCTGCTCGCGGCTGCCCCAGCAGGCGGACGAGGCCGGGGTGGGCACCCTGGTGTGGCGGCGGCGCCGGCCCTTCCACCCCGGGCGCCTGTACACCGCGCTGGAGGACCTGGTCTGCGCCGCCGCCCGCAGCCGGGGCCGGTTCTGGCTCGCCGACCGGCCCGACACCCTGCTGTCGTGGGAGGCGGCGGGCGGCGCGCTGGTGGTGGAGAACGCCGGGCCGTGGCTGGCCGCGCTGCCCGGGGCCGCCTGGGAGATGGTGCCCGCGATGCGGCGCGCCGCCGCCACGCTCGACTGGGACCCCGAGCACGGCGACCGCTGCCAGCACCTGGTCTTCACCTCGCCCGCGCTGGACCGGGACGGGCTGGCGCGGGTGCTGGAGTCCTGCCTGCTGACCGACGCGGAGTACGCCGCCGGACCCGACGGGTGGCGCAGCTTCCCGGCCGCCTTCGACGAGTTGCTCGACCCGGTCTCCTGAGACCCGGTCTCCCGCACCCCAACGCCCCTGCGCCCCCTGGGCCTTGGCGCCCGTATCCGTCCCGCAGTCCGTATCCCCCGCCCGCACCGAGGAGTGCCCTCATGGCCCGCCGTTCCGCCGATCCCCGCAAGCCGCTGAAGCCGCGCGTCAACCCGCTGGACGCGGCGAAGATCACGTACATCGACTACAAGGACACCGACCTGCTGCGGAAGTTCATCTCCGACCGCGGCAAGATCCGCAGCCGCCGGGTGACCCGGGTCAGCGCGCAGCAGCAGCGCCTGCTGGCCCGCGCGATCAAGAACGCGCGGGAGATGGCGCTGCTGCCGTACTCCACCTCCGTGCGCTGACCCGCGGTGTCAGGCCGGGGCGTTGGCGTCCAGCGCGGTGTGGGTGCCGAAGGCCCGGGCGTGGTAGGTCAGGGGCCGGGCCGGCGCGGTGTCCGCGCTGAGCACCCGGCCGAAGACCACGACGTGGTCGCCGCCGGCGACCAGGTCGGCCACCTCGCACGCCAGGAAGCCGGTCGCGCCGGGCAGCCGCGGCACCTGCCCGCCCACCTGCCACTCGACCCCGCCGAACTTGGCCGGGCCGCCCTTGCGGGCGAAGTTCACAGCCAGCTCCGGCTGCTGCGCCCCCAGGATGTTGAGGCCGAACCGGCGGCTGCCGTCGATCACCGCCAGCAGGTCGGAGGACCGGTCCAGGGAGACCAGCACCATCGGCGGGTCCATCGACAGCGAGGTGAAGGCGCTGACGGTGGTGCCGTACGGCGCGGGGCCCGCCATGGCGGTGACCACCGCGACGGGTGTGCACACCCCGGCCATGGCCTCCCGGAACGCGGACTTCAGCTCCTGCTCGACGTCCGGGCGGGACTCGGTACTGGTCACGAGGGCTCCTCCCGCGGTGCCGAGCCCAGCGCGTACAGCCGGGGGAGGTTGACCACGATCGCCTCCTGGGTGCTGCGCGCGATGACGACCACGGCCTCGTCGTCGGGGTCCGGGTTCTCCTCCCGGTGCGGCACGTAGGGCGGCACGAAGATGTAGTCGCCCGGCGAGGTGCGCAGCCGCACCTCCTGCGGCGTGTCGCCGGAGTCGTCGACGAAGACGAACTCCGGGTGCCCGCTGACCACGTGGATCGCGGTCTCCGAGGCGCCGTGGTGGTGGTCGGAGGAGGCGGTCGACGGCGCCACGTGCGTCTGGCCCATCCACAGCTTCTCCGAGCCGACCGTCTTCCCGCTGATCGCGGCGAACCGGCGCATCCCGCCGGTCTGCGCGGTGTCGCCGTCGAGTTCGCCGGCGCGGACGTGGTGCAGGCGGGCCCGCAGCGGCGAGGTCGGGGATGCGGCCGGGGCGTCGGGCAGATGGGGGTGGAAACCTTCACCGGGCTGGGTCGGCGGCGTACTCATGGCTCCGGACGCTAGGCGGCCGCCGAAAAGGATGTCAAGAGGTGTCCATTACGCTTCACCTGCGGCAATGTTCCCGCAATGGTCGGGACACGGCGGGGAGACCCGTAGCGCGGGGGGATCGGGCATGATGAGGACATGCATATCTCCGCGAAGGCGGACTACGCCACGCGCGCCCTCCTGGAACTCGCCAGCGAGCCCGCGCGCCCGCTCAGTTGCGAGGCCATCGCCTCGGCACAGGAGATCCCGTTCCGGTTCCTGAAGTCCGTGGTGGCCGAGTTGCGAAGAGCCGGGCTGGTGCGCAGCCAGCGCGGCTGCGAGGGCGGCTACTGGCTGGGCCGGGCCGCGGAGGAGATCACGCTCCTGGACGTCGTGCGCGCCGTCGACGGCGAGCTGATCACCCTGCGCGGGGAGCCGCTGGCGGGCCTGGCCTACCCCGGCCCCGCGGCCGGGCTCACCGCGGTCTGGCGGCAGGTCGAGGCCGAGGCCGCCGCGGTGCTCGGCGGCGTCACCGTCCACACGCTGCTGGCCTCGGCGAAGGGCGGGCGGCCGGACGGGAAGCGCGCGGCGTGACGCCCCCGCGGGCGGCGGTGCGCACCGGCGGGGCCCCGGGCGCGGGTGGCGTGGCCGGTGCCGAGGCGGGTGCTGAGGCCGGTGTCGTGGCCGGTGTCGAGGTCGTGGAGTACACCGACCCGCTGTGCCCGTGGTCGTGGGGCGCCGAGCCGGTGCTGCGGCGGCTGCGGGCCGAGTCGGCGGGGCGGGTGCGGTGGCGGCGGGTGTACGCGGTGATGTTCGACCACGACGACGACCCGCCGCCCGACCCCGCCGCCGAGACGGCCTGGTACACGCGCTACGTCGCGGGCGTGACCGAGCACACCGGGGCACCGTGCGCGGCCCGGCTCAGCCGGGTGGCGGCCAGTTCGTGGCCGGCCTCGCTGGTGGCCGAGGCGGCCGCGCGCCAGGGCGCGGAGGTGGGCGAGGCGGTGCTGCGGCGGCTGCGCGAGACGGTGTTCGTGCTCGGCGAGCCGGCCGACACCCTGCCGCTCGCGCTGGCCGCGGCGCGCGGGGTGCCCGGCCTCGACCCGCGCCGGCTGGCGGCCGACGCCGCCTCGCCGCAGGTGCTGCGGCAGGTGCGCGCGGACCGCGAGGAGGCCCGGCGCCCGGTGCCGGAGGTGCTGGCCGGGCAGACCGGCTCGCCCCACCCCGGCCGGGCCAAGGAGACCGCCGACGGCGGCCACCGCTACGCCCTGCCGACGCTGCTGCTGCGGGCGCCGGCCGGCCACCGAGCCGTGCCCGGCTGGCGGTCGTACGAGGAGTACGCCGCGGCCTTCGACGCCGTGCGCCCGGGCCTGCTGGCCGGCGCGGCGCGCCTGCCCGCCGCGGCGGCGCTGGAGCGCTACCGCAGCCTGACCGACCCCGAGCGGCTGCTGCTGGCCGAGGGGTCCTGGCCGCCGCCGGGCGCGGTGCGGGTGCCGACCGGCAACGGCCCGCTGTGGCTGCACCCGGCCGAGGCGGCGCAGCACCCGGCCGCACCCGGGACGGCCGGTCCGCCGGTTCCGCCCGGTCCGCCGAATGAGACATCAAAAGGTGTCCATTGACAGCCGCTCGCCGTACCCCACAAGATGTGCAGCATGCTTTCGACGCACCCTGGTGTGGTGTGCCGCTACGTGGACCTGCGGCGCACGTGCAGCGCCCTCTGTCGCTGACCACCGGTCACCGACCGTCCACCGGCGCCTGACCGCCCCCCGCGGCACCGGCCCCTCCTTCACGCCGCCCAGCGGCACCGCCGCCGCTCCGCGCCCTTGACGCCCTTCCCCGCCCGGCCCGCCCTCGTGCGACCCGCGCCCTGACCGACCCTCCCGGCAGCCCCCGGGAATCCCGGATTCCTCCGGATTCCCTCTGGGGCAAGCGGAGTCGGCGGTGCGCGGCCCGGCCGACCGATGCCCCGCGCCGTACCGGCGTGCCCGTGCCGTACCGGCGTGCCCGCGCCGACCCGCCCTCCGCCCTGCCGCTCCCGCCTGCCCAGACCGGGCTGGAGTGCGTCGACAGAAAGTACGAGATGTCCATACGTATCGCGCTTCGCCGTACCCCGGCCGGCCCGAGCCGCCGCCCCGGCCGCACCCGGCTCACCGCGCTGTCCGCCGTGCTTGTCACCACCGCGGGCCTCTCGCTCACCGCCTGCGGCGGCCAGTCCGCGTCCGCGGGCGGCGCCGGCACGCTGAAGTGGGCCTCGTCCTCCTTCCCGAGCCACTGGGACCCGGTGGTCAGCGGCAGCGGCGCCCAGTTCCGCGAACTCGCCCTCGTCTACGCCTCCTTGACCCGCACCGACGACACCGGCAAGGCCGTGCCCGACCTCGCCAAGAGCTGGCAGTACAACGCCAAGGGCGACCAGGTCACCTTCCACCTGCGGCCGAACCTCAAGTTCAGCGACGGCACCGCGCTGGACGCGACCGCCGTCAAGGACGCCATCGAGCGGGCCAAGACGCAGAAGAACTCCGCCCTGTTCGGCGACCTGACGTCCATCAGATCCGTGGACGCCGACGGGCTCGACGTCGTCGTCCACCTCACCCAGGTCGACTACCAGATCCCGCAACTGCTCGGCGAGCGCGTCCTCCAGGTCGCCAGCCCCAAGGCCGCGGCGAACCCGGGGAAGCTGGACCAGAGCCCGGTCGGCGCGGGGCCGTTCACCGTCACCCAACTGGTGCCCGGCACCAAGGTGCTGCTGAAGAAGAACCCCGACTACTGGGACGCGAAGGACATCCACATCGACAACGTGGAGCTGACCTCCGCGCCGGACGCGGCCACCGTCGTCTCCGGCCTCCAGACCGGCGTCTACAACTTCGCCGACATCGAGGCCAGCCAGGCCGACGCCGCCAAGAAGGCCGGCCTGGACGTGTTCGTGCAGCCCGGCTTCAACGCCGAGAACATCAGCCTGAACATCAACAAGGCGCCGTTCACGAACTCCAAGGTCGTCGACGCGGTCCGCTACGCCGTCAACCGGCAGGAGTTCGTCGACAAGCTGACCTTCGGCTACGGCTCCGCCACCGACCAGCCCTTCCCCAAGGGCTACGTCGCCTACGACCCGAAGTCCGCCGACCTCTACCCCTACGACCCGGCGAAGTCCAGGCAACTGCTCGCCGAGGCGGGCTACAAGCCCGGCGCGATCAAGCTGACCCTGGACATCCCCGCCGCCGACCCGCAGGCCGAGATCGTCCAGTCCCAACTGGCCAAGGTCGGCATCACCGTCACCATCAAGGTGGACAAGAACTGGGCCACGCCCTTCTTCGCCAAGGACCTCACCTTCTCCCTGTACGGCACCACCGGCCGCGACTCCGCGCTCCAGACGCTCACCGCGCACTTCGGCCCGAACGGCCCGCTGAACCTCAGCACCCCCTACGAGCCGGCCGGGTTCGAGGCGGCCGTGGCCAAGGTCCGGCAGACCAGCATCGACGCACCCGACTACGCACAGGTCCTCCAGGCCGCCACCCGCGCCGGGCTGAAGAGCGAGGCGCTGGTCTTCACCTACTCCGCGCCGAACCTCTTCGCCAAGAGCAAGTCGGTCTCCAACCTGCCCAAGAACCCCGGCCACATCGACTGGACCGGCGTGACCATCGGCAACTGACGCCCACCCCGCACAGAGAGGGGGCCACCCCATGACGACGACAACGACCACGGCGGCGCCAGCCGCCCCCGCCCCCGCCTCGGCGGCCGCGGCCAGGACCCGCCACGCGCTGGTCCGGGTCCTGGCCACCGTCGCCCGGTCCGCCGCGATCTTCGTACCGGTCTTCCTGGTCGCGACGTTCGTGACGTTCGCGCTGCGCTCGCTGAGCGGGCTCAGCCCGGCCCGCATCCAGCTGGGCGAGGACGCGACCCCCGAGGCGATCCACCGGGTCGAGGCCCAATGGGGCCTGGACCGGCCCTTCCTGGTGCAGTACGGGCACTGGTTCAGCGGTGTGCTGCACGGCCAACTCGGCACCAGCTGGACCAACGGCGCCGACATCTCCACCCTCATCGGCCTCGGCCTGGGCGTGAGCCTGTCGGTGGCGACCTTCGCGCTGGTCATCGGCGTCTGCGCCGGCTTCCTGCTCGGCACCGCCGCCGCACTGCGCCACACCACCTGGATCGACCGCGCGATCACCGGTTTCGTCACCCTCATCTCGGTGATGCCCGCGTTCGTGGTCGGCATCGTGCTGGTGGAGGTCTTCGCGGTCGGGCTGCACCTGTTCCCCGCGGCCGGCTACGTGCCCGCCGCGCAGGGCCTGACCCCGTGGCTGGAGCACATCACGCTGCCCGCGATCGCCCTGAGCTTCGACGTGGTCGCCGACGTGGCCCGGCAGTTGCGCACCAGCCTCATCGCCGCCTACCGGGAGAACTACGTCATCGGCGCGATGGTGCGCGGGCTCAGCCCCCGGCGGATCTTCTTCCGCCATGTGCTGCGCAACGGCCTCGGGCCCGCGCTGGCCACCCTCGGGCTGAAGTTCCCCGCGCTGGTCGGCGCCTCCGTGGTCACCGAGTGGGTCTTCGGCCTCCAGGGCTTCGGGCGGTTCGCCAACGACTCGGCCCAGTCCGGCGACGTGCCCGCCGTGCAGGGCGTCCTGGTGGTGTCGATCGTCCTCGTCGTCGTCTTCAACCTGATCGTCAACCTGGTGCTGGCCCGTGTGACGCCGGCGTCCCAGCGGGGGGTGTGAGCGATGTTCCGCCGCGTACTGTCGCTGCCGACCGGCCGGATCGCCCTCGCGATCCTCACCCTGATCGCCCTGCTGGCCGCCTTCGGCCCGCTGCTGGCCCCGCACCCGCCGCTCGCCACCAGCGCCCACACCCTCGCGCCCGCCTCCGGCGCCCACTGGCTGGGCACCGACTACCTCGGCCGGGACGTGCTCAGCCGGCTGCTCGACGGCTCCCGGGTCAGCGTGCTCGGCTCCCTCGAAGTGGCCGGCACCGCCCTGGTGGTCGGGGTGGTCCCCGGCATCCTGTCGGTCTACCTCGGCCGGGTCTTCGAATGGGTCACGCTGCGCGTGGTCGACACGCTGGTGGCGCTGCCGTTCCTGCTCTTCGCCGTCGCGGTGATCGCCCTGCTCGGCAACGGCATCACCCAGGCCATGCTGGTCACCGGGGTGCTGGTCTCCCCGCTGTTCTACCGCGTCGCGCGCGCCGCCACGCTGACCGTCGCCCGCTCCCCGTACGTGGAGGCGGCGCTCATCTCCGGTGCCTCCGTGGGCTGGGTGGTCCGCCGCCACGTGTGGACCAAGGTGCTCCCGCCGATCGCGGTCGCGCTCGCCCAGACCATCGGCGTCGGCTTCGTCATCGTCTCCAGCCTCACCTTCCTCGGCATCGGGGTGCAGCCGCCCAAGCCCACCTGGGGCGGGCTGCTCGCCTCCGACCTCGGCTACCTCAGCTACCAGCCGTGGGCGCCGCTGGCCCCCGCGCTGCTGATCATGGCCACCGTCTGGGCGAGCAACCTGCTCGCCGACGCGATCCGCGACGTCTCCGGCGAGGCGGGCCGCGCCCTGGTCAACCACCGCAAGGTCCGCGCCGGGCGGCGCGACCGGACCGCAACCGCACCGGCCGGAGGCACCTCATGACGGCACCGTCGAAGAACCCGGCCGCGCCCGCGGAGGTGGCCGGGCCCGGCCCCAGGACCGGGGCCGACCCCGCGGACGACGCCGGCCGCACCGCGGAGACGGCGGACGCCGCGGACACCGCGAACACCGCGGAGACGGCTGAGACGGCGGCCGTGCTGAAGGTCACCGACCTGCACATCACCGACCGGGCCGGCGACCGCGAGATCGTGCACGGCGTCAGCTTCACCCTCACCCCCGGCAAGGCCGTGGGCGTGGTGGGGGAGTCCGGCAGCGGCAAGACCCTCACCTGCCGTGCCGCGCTCGGCATCCTGCCCCCGCACTTCGAGATCTCCGGCGGCTCGGTCGAGATCGCCGGCACCGACACCGCCGCACTCACCGCCCCGCAGTGGACTGCGCTGCGCGGCGCCACCATCAGCGCCGTCTTCCAGGACCCGGCCTCCTACCTCAACCCGTCGATCAAGGTGGGCCCGCAGATCGCCGAGGTGCTGCGGGCCAAGAAGGGCCTGGGGCGCCGCCCGGCCCGGCAGCGCGCCCTGGAACTGCTGCGTGCGGTCCACCTGCGCGACCCCGGACTCGTCTACGGCCAGTACACCTACGAGCTGTCCGGCGGGATGCTCCAGCGCGTCCTGATCGCGGCGGCGATCGCGGCCGGCCCGCGCGTGCTCATCGCCGACGAGGCCACCACCGCGCTCGACGTCACCGTGCAGGCCGAGATCCTCGACCTCCTGACCGACCTGCGCGAAAGCACCGGCCTGGCGCTGGTCGTGGTCTCCCACGACCTGGCCGTGGTGGCCCAGATGTGCGACGAGGTGCTGGTCATGCGGCAGGGCGAGGTCGTCGAGCACGGCCCGACCCGCCAGGTGCTGCACCACCCGCGGCACCCCTACACCCGGCTGCTCGTCGCCGAGCACGAGCAGTACGGACTCGACCGGTTCCGTTCCGCGGCGGCCGGGGAGCCGGCCCCCGCCGCCACCGAACCGGCGGACCCCGAGGAGACGTCATGACGCCCGCCGCAGCCACCCCCGCAGGCACCCCCGCCGACGCCGATGCCGCCGCCACCCCCGCCCCGCGCGGCCCCGTGCTCGCCGTCGAAGGGCTCGACGTCCACTACGGCCACCGCCGCCGGCGGCGGCGCGCCCTGAGCGGAGTGTCGCTGAGCGTCGCGGCCGGCGAGACCGTGGGCGTCATCGGCGAGACCGGCTCCGGCAAGTCCACCCTCGCCCGCGCCGTCCTCGGCCTGGTCCGCACCTCGGCGGGCAGCATCACCGTGGGCGGCGAGGACGTCACCGGGTACGGCGCCGCGAAGTGGCGGGCGCTGCGCCGCCGCGGCGTGGTGCAGTACGTCTTCCAGGACCCGCTGCGCAGCCTCGACCCGGACCTGACCGTCGCCGACTCGCTCACCGAGCCGCTGCTGCTTCGCGGCGTCCCGCGCGCCGAGGCGGCGACGCGGGCGTGCGCCTTCCTCACCCGGGTCCGGCTGGACGAGGAGCTGCTCGACCGGCTGCCCGGCGAGCTGTCCGGCGGCCAGCGCCAGCGCGTCGCGGTCGCCCGGGCCCTGGTCACCGGGCCCGAACTGGTCATCCTCGACGAGCCGGTGAGCGCCCTGGACTCCGCCAACCGGGTCCAGGTGCTGGAGATCCTCAAGGAACTGCGCGCCTCCGGTGTGGCCATCGTGCTGATCTCCCACGACCTCGGCTCCGTCGCCGGGATCGCCGACCGCATCGCCGTGCTCTACCGCGGCGAACTGGTGGAGGACGGCCCCGCCCGCGAGGTCATCGACACTCCACAGCACCCCTACACGCGGTTGCTGGTCAGCTCCGCGCCCACCCTGCACACCGCCCCCGCCGACCGGGCCGAACGCGACGCGCTGCGCGCCCTGCTGAACGCCTGACCGCTGCCGTAACGGCCCACGCCGCACCTCGACGAGCCCCGTCGCACCCCCGACGAACCGCCGCACCCGGCCTCCGGGCGGCGCCGACCCACGGAGAGAGCCATGCCCCGCAAGATCCACCTCGCCCTGCACCCCTACGGCGTCGGCGGCCCCGGCCAGCACGGCCTGTGGAAGGACCCGAGCGTCGCGAAGAACGCCAGCATCGACATCAACTACTACATCCGGCAGGCGCAGGCCGCCGAACACGCCCTGTTCGACGCCCTGTTCATCGTGGACAGCCAGTTCATCAACGCCACCTACCCGGCGCACTACCTCAACCGGCTGGAGCCGCTGACCCTGCTGTCCGCGGTCGCCACCCACACCCGGCACGTCGGCCTGGTGGGCACCGCCAGCTCGACGTACAACTCGCCCTTCAACCTCGCCCGCCGCTTCGCCTCGCTCGACCACATCAGCGGCGGCCGCGCCGGGTGGAACGTGGTGACCAGCTTCGACACCGGCGCCTCGCGGAACTTCGGCCTGGAGGAGCACCTCGACTACGCCACCCGCTACGGCCGCGCGCTGGAGTTCGTGCAGGTCGCCCGCGGGCTATGGGACTCCTACGAGGACGACGCCTTCCCCGCCGACGTCGAGGGCAACGTCTTCCTCGACCCGGACAAGCTGCACGCGCTCGACCACGTCGGCGAGCACCTGCGGGTGGCCGGACCGCTCAACCTCTCGCGCTCCCCGCAGGGCCAGCCGGTGATCTTCCAGGCCGGGGTCTCGCCGGAGGGCCGTGACCTGGCCGCACAGGTCGCCGAGGGCATCTACGCGCCCGGCGGCGGCCTCGAGCAGGCCAAGGAGTACTACGCCGACATCAAGCAGCGCACCGCCGCCTACGGCCGCGACCCGGAGCACATCAAGATCTTCATCCACGGCAGCCCGATCGTGGCCGGCACGGAGGAGGCCGCCCGGCGCCGCGAGCGGGAGATCTTCGAGGAGGACGACGACTTCGACCGCAACCTCGCGCTGCTCGGCCGCTCCTTCGGGGCGTACGACTTCAGCGTGCACGACCTGGACGCCCCCTTCCCGGACGTCGCGCACCTGGCCGAGCGCGGTGGCCGCACCGGCGCGGCCGGCATCATCGCGCGGGCTGCCGAACAGAACCTGACGCTACGTCAAGTAGCCAACTCCATCCGGGAGTTCCGCCGCTCGCCGTTCGTCGGGACCCCGCAGGGCGTCGCCGACAGCATCGAGGAGTGGTTCCACGCGGGCACCTTCGACGGCATCAACCTCGCCTTCCGCACCGAGGCCGAACTCGCCGCCTTCGTGGACGGCGTGGTGCCGATCCTCCAGCAGCGCGGGCTGTTCCGCACCGAGTACGAGGCGGACACCCTGCGCGGCAACCTCGGCCTGCCGATCCCGGCCAACCGCTACACGCGCGAGCGCCAGCTCGTGAACGACTGAGGCCGGCCGATGACTGCCACGTCCACCGCCACCGCCACCTCCGCGTCCCCAGCCGCCGCCGAAGAGCTGTTGTCCCCGACCGGCGGGCGCGACGTGCACACCGTCCGCTTCCCGGTCGCCACACCCCCCGCCGCCGTCGACGTGCTGATCGTCGGCGGCGGCCCGACCGGCCTGGCCGCGGCGGTCGAACTGACCTCCCGCGGGGTGCGGGTGGCCGTCGTCGAGCGGGCCCGCACCGCCACGCTGGTCCGGGCCGGTGCGATGGGCCACACCCCGCGCGTGGTCGAACACCTGCGCCGCTGGGGGCTGCTGCAACGGGTCCGCGACGCGTGGACCTTCCCGCCGGAGTGGAACCAGGGCATCCGGCTGGTCACCTCGCTGGCCGGCCACGAACTGGTGCCGGTGCCCCGCCCCCAGTTCCGCGCTACGCCCGGCACCCGCCCTGCGGGCCCCTCAGCGGACGAGGCGCTGCGCCGCCCGCAGACCGTCCTCCAACACGTCTTCCTCGAGCACCTCCGCGAGCGCGGGGTGAGCGTGGCCGGCGGGTGGGAGCTGCGGGCGCTGCGGCAGGACGCGGACGGGGTGGACGCTGAGGTCACCGGCACGGGCACGGGCACCGGCACCGGCTCCGGCACCGGCGAACAGCGGGTGATCCGGGCCCGCTACGTGCTGGCCGCCGACGGCGGCCGCAGCACCACCCGCACCCTGGCCGGCATCGAGCGCGAGGGGGAGCACGCCACCGAGAAGCGGCTGCGGCTGATCGTGCGCACCGGCGACATCACCGACCGGGTCGGCCCCGCGCCCAGCGGCACCAACATCGTCTTCAACCCGCACGCGTCCGGCTTCCTCGCCGCCGTGAGCACCCGCGAGTGGCGGGTGTACGCGGGGCCGTACCCGCTGCACCACGAACCCACCGAGGACGAGTTGCTGGCCACCGCCCGGGCCGCCTTCGGCTTCGACGCGGAGCTGGAACTGGTGTCGGCCACGACCTTCTACCACGCCACCCGGATCGCCCGGACCTTCCGCGCCGGCCGGGTGCTGCTCGTGGGCGACGCCGCCCATGTGCGCACCCCGGGCGGCAACCTCGGCGAAGGCATCGGCGACGTGGTGAACCTCGGCTGGAAGCTCGCCGCCGTCCTCGGCGGCCAGGCGCCGCCCGAACTGCTCGACTCCTACGACCAGGAGCGCCGCCGCCACAACCAGCGCGTCGCCGACCACGCGCTGGAGCGGGCCCGCAGGGCCCAGGCCACCCTGGCCGACATCCGCGCCGGCGGCATCCCCGACGACGCCGACCTCGGCCCCGCGGCCACCGCCCGCCGCGCCGAGATCGGCGCCCGCCTGCGCCGGGAGCGGACCGGCGCGGACGGCGTCACCTTCGACGAGCGGTACGACGACTCGGCCGTCGTCTGGTACGAGCCGGACCAGCTCGCCACCGAACCCGCCTGGCGCCCGGACGTCTACACCGACGACCCGGGCCCCGGCCACCGGGCGCCCGACGGGATCGTGGACCCCTACGGCGGCACCCTCCACGACCGGATCGGCACCTCCTTCGCCCTGCTGGTCCTCACCGAGGACCGCGCCGTCGAGCGGGACTTCGCCGCACAGGGGGCGGCGCGGGCCCTGCCGTTCACGGTGGTCCACCTCACCGACCCGGCCGCCCGCGCGCTGTACGGCACGGCGAACGTGCTGGTCCGCCCGGACCAGCACGTCGCCTGGCGCGGTGCGCGCCTGCCGGCCGGCGGCGCGGCCGCGGTCCTGGACCGGGTACTGGGCGCGGGCGGTTAGCCGCGCGGGGGCGGACCCGTACCGACCGCTGCGGGCCCGCCCCCGCAAAGGGCTCCCCCGACCGTCCGCGCCGCGCGGGAGGGAGCGGCGGGCTCTGCGAGAATCGACCTGCCGCCGCACCCTGGGAGAAACCACGTGCCACCTGCATCGCAGCCGCTGCGGAAGCTGGGCTTCCTGACGATCGGGCTCTTCGACGAGGCCGACCCGCGCGCCGGCCACGAAACGACGCTCCGCATCATCGAGTTGGGCGAGCAGCTGGGCTTCGACAGCGCCTGGGTGCGCCACCGGCACCTCCAGTACGGCATCTCCTCGCCGGTGGCGGTGCTCGCCGCGGCCTCGCAGCGCACCCGCCGGATCGAGTTGGGCACCGCGGTGATCCCGCTCGGCTGGGAGAACCCGCTGCGCCTGGCGGAGGACCTGGCCACTGTGGACCTGCTGTCCGGCGGCCGGCTCAACCCGGGGGTCAGCGTCGGGCCGCCCGCCCGGTACGACCAGGTCAAGGACGCCCTCTACCCGGACACCGCCGACGCCGAGGACTTCGGGTACGAGCGGGTGCGGCGGCTGCTGTCCTTCGTCCGCGGCGAACCGGCGACAGCGACCGCCGCGACCGAGGGCTTCGAGGTGTTCTCGCCGCGCGTCCAGCCGCACTCCGCCGGGCTCGCCGAGCGGATGTGGTACGGCGGCGCCAGTCTGCGGTCGGCCCGCTGGGCCGGTGAGCAGGGCATCAACTTCCTGACCAGCAGCGTCATCAAGGCCGAGGAGCCGCAGGCGGACGCATCCGGGACCGGCACCGGCACGGCCGCGCAACCGGACGCGGCCGCGGAGCCCGACGGCGGCGCGGCCGCGGCCACCGCCCGGTTCGCCGCGCTCCAGCAGGCGCAGATCCGCGCGTTCCGCGCCCACCACCCGGCAGGCGACCGGGCCCGGGTCTCCCAGGGACTCGTGGTCATCCCCACCGACAGCGCGACCCCCGAACAGCGCGCCAGGTACGAGGAGTTCGCCCGCAAGCGGCTGCCGCGCACCGCCACCCCGCAGGGGCCCGGGCGGCTGCTGTTCGCGCCCGACCTGGTCGGCGGGTCCGGCGAGATCGCCGAGGCGCTGCACGCGCACGCCGGCTTCCGCGAGGTCGACGAGGTCGCCTTCGCGCTGCCCTTCACCTTCGAGCACGCCGACTACGTCCAGATCCTCACCGACATCGCCACCCGCCTCGGCCCCGCCCTGGGCTGGCGCCCCGCCGCGTCCTGAACCGGCGGGCCGCGACCTGCTGCGCCGACCCGCGGCGCGGGGGCGCCGGCCGACCGCGGCCGGCCGGCGCCCCCGTACGGGTGGCGGTGCGTCAGTCCTGGTGGACGATGTTCGTGCCCGGGCCGCCGGACAGGAAGTCCGTGTCGGGGCCGCCGTAGAGCTGGTCGTCGCCGCTGTTCCCGTACAGGGTGTCGGCGCCGCTGTTGCCGTAGAGGACGTCGTCGCCCTTGCCGCCGTACAGGTAGTCGTCGCCCTTCCCGCCGTAGAGGTGGTCGTTGTCGTCGCCCCCGTACAGGTCCTGGCGCCCGTCGCCGCCGTACAGGTAGTCGTTGCCCGCGCCGCCGTCGGCGGAGGTGCCGCTGCCGTCGGCGTAGATCGTGTCGTTGCCGTTGTTGCCCTGCGCGATGGCGTCCGCGGAGGTGTGGATGACGTCGTTGCCGTCGTCGCCGCGCACCACCGAGTACCTGCCGGCGGTGAGCTGGTCGTCGCCGGTGCCGCCGTCGATGTCGTTGCCCTGCACCGAGCCGGTCTCGGTGTAGGTGTCCTTGCCCGCGCCCAGGTCGATCCCGGCGAAGTAGTACGTCTGGCCGGTGGTGTTGTCGTACGCGGCGGTGTCGTCCTCGTCGCCGAGGTCGACGTTCAGGGCCGCGTACGGGTCCTGGCTGTCCAGGGTGGTGACGGTGCAGGAGACCTTGGTGTGGTCGGTGCCGCTGGGATACGTGCAGCCGTCGCCCGCGGTGATCGTGACGTCGTCGTCGATCACGTAGGTGATCTCGGTGGAGCCCGCGGCCTGGGTGGCGGTGATCGTCACCTTGTTGACCTGGCCCGCGGCGGCCGTGTAGTCGATCGCGTGGTCGGACGGGCTGAAGGCGGCGGTGGCCGGCGCCGCCGCGCTCGCCGGCCCGGCGGCGAGGAACGTGGCGGCCAGGCCGCTACCGAGTGTGAGCGTCAGCGCCGACGCGGTACGCAGCGCCCGGCGGCCGGAGAAAGGGGAGGACATCGCACAACCTCACTGGTGGGTATCGGTGGCTTACGGGTGCTTGTGACTCACCGAGTTCGCGGTTGGTTGTATGCGGCCTGCTCGTGAATGCGGCGCCGGGTGCGGTGCGCGGGGCTGCGGAGACCCGGTGAACTGGGGTGTTGTGCGGGGCATTTACCGGGCGGCGTATTGTGTTAAGGCGTAATTGGGCGGGAATTCATCGGCGGCGGCGGGCTGTGCGGATGAATTCGGGTGTGGACATGGGGGATCGGCGGACGGGTTCGGCGGGGGCGGGGTGCGGGGAAAGGCGCGCGCGGGCAACTCAGCTTATCCGGCGGCGTGGTGACTTTCGGTCACTGTTACGCGTCGTCGTGGGGAGCCGTGGTGGCCGTCGGGGCCGTCGTGTTGGCGGTGTTCGCCGTGTCCGCGACCTCCGCCGCCTGGCGGCGGCGGCCCTCGGCGACCGCGGCGGCGACGAACGACGCGACCAGCGGCCGCTGGTCGAGCTGCGACCAGGCGACGACGAGCCGGCTCGGGGGCGCGTCGACCACCGGCACGCACACCAGCCCCGGGTAGACCGGGCCGACGAGCGAGCGCGGCAGCACCGCGATGGTCCGGCCGAGCAGGATCATCTGGACCAGCTGCGGCACATCCGCGATCTCCGGCCCGGCGGCGGAGCGGTCGGGTTCGCCGGGCACCGCCGGCCACGGCACCCCCTTCCAGCGCGGCAGCGGCTCGCCCGCGAGGTCGGCCCCCCGCACCTCGGCGCGCCCGGCCAGCCGGTGGCCGCGGGGCAGCAGCGCGACCCGCCCCTCCACGTACAGCGTCTCGCTGGCGAGCCCGGTCAGGTCGTCGAACGGCGCGTACAGCAGGGCCAGGTCCGCCCGGCCGTCGCGTACGTGGTCGGCGCGGTCGGTGGCGCCGCCGAACACGACCTCCACCCGGCGCGCGTCGGGCTGCTCGGCGTACCCGGCGAGGATGCCGGAGAGCAGGTTGGCGTCGCCGCCGGGCTTGATCACCAGCCGCAGCCGGGTGCGGGCGTCGCCCGCCCGGCGGGCGGCCTCGGCCGCGGCGCCGACCGCGGTGAGCGCGTGGCGGCCGTGCCGCAGCAGTGCCTCGCCCGCCGGGGTCAGCGCCACGTGACGGCTGGAGCGGACCAGCAACTGCACGCCGAGCCGCGCCTCGACCCGCCGGACCGCCTTCGACAGCGCCGGCTGCGCGATGGACAGGCGGGCCGCGGCCCGGCCGAAGTGCAGTTCCTCGGCGACCGCGACGACGTACTCGAGTTCTCGTGTCTCCAGCTCGACCATGCCTCCAGGTTATCGCCGAAGAACCGATCGATCTTGGACTTCCGCCGCCGGCCGGAGTTCGATGGACCACATGATCCAGCACACGATGATCGTCTCGTTCAACGACCCCGTACCCGACGCCGACCTGGACCAGTTCCTGGCGGACATGGAAGAGCTGATGCGTGCCTCCGGGCAGCTGAAGGGTTTCGCGGCCCGGCACAACATCCGCGTACCCGCCGACGACCACAGTCCGGTCTTCGCGGCCACCGCGATCGTGCGGTTCGAGCTCGCCGACGTCGAAGCGCTCAACGCCGCCTTCCAGGCGCCGGGGCTGGAGGACCTGATCGGGCGCTGGCAGGCGCGCTACCCGTACCGGGTCGTCTGGGCCAACCACGAGCCGCTGGACTGACGGCGGGCGGCCGTCCTCGGCAGGCGGGGACGGCAGGCCGCGGGGGCCGTGGCGCGATCGGCGTCGCGGCCCCCGCGGTGTCCGCCCGGGCCGGGGTCCTGCCGGTCCGGGAGCATCGCGGGGCGCGGGGTTCGTACGGGCGGGGAGCCGTACGGCCCGGCGTCCTACGGCCCGGCGTCGTACGGGTCCGGGCCGGGACGCGGGGAGGCGCGGTGCGGCCCGGGCCCGTACGGGCGCCGGTTCCTACCGGGTCGGGACCCCGGCGAGCACTTCGGCCGCCGCCACGCCGGACGCCGCGGTGGCGCCGTGGGTGAAGACCCGGACCGCGCCCGCGCCGGAGTCGTCCGGCAGCCCCATCTCGACGACGACGGCGTCCGGGCGCGCGGCGGTGAGGTCCGCCAGCGCCCGGCCCATCCACTTGTTGCGCGCGGCGTCCCGGACGACGACGACCAGCGGGCGGCCGACGGCGGGGGCGAGGGCGTGCTCGTCGAGGACCTCGGGCCGGTCGGCGAGCTGCTGCGGGTGGACCCGGACGAAGGTGGTTCCGGGCAGCCGTTCGCGCAGCGGCACGGCGACGCCCCAGGGGGTCTCCTTGCCGATCGCGAGGTTGGTGGCCGGCACCAGCTCCACCACGTGCGGCGCGGCGGGCAGCGGCAGCGCGCCCTGCGCCGGGCCGGCGACCCGGACGGCGCGGCGGGCGGCGGCGTAGCCGATGTCGCGGCTGACCGGGTCGACCGGCACGGACCGGGACAGCCCGCTCGACCAGTCGGCGAAATCCCGTACCCGGCCGGAGGCTTCGGCGAGCCGGTCGGCGGCCAGGGCGCCGGTGCGGACCGCGTCGGCGAGCGCGCCGGCGAGCAGTTCGAAGGTGTCCTCGCCGGCGTGCTCGCCGCCCACGCAGATGGCGTCGGCCCCGGCGGCGATCGCGCGTACGGTCGCGCCGTCGATGCCGTACCGGTCGGTGACCGCGCCCATCTCGATCGCGTCGGTGACGATCAGGCCGTCGAAGCCGAGCTCCTTGCGCAGCAGGTCTTCCAGGATGCGCCGGCTGAGGGTCGCCGGGACGTGCGGATCGTACGCGGGCACCAGCAGGTGGCCGCTCATGACCGCGCGCACGCCCGCGTCGATCGCGGCGCGGAAGGGCGGCAGCGCCTGGGCGGCGATGGTGTCCAGGTCCGCTTCGTAGCTCGGCAGGCCGTGGTGGGAGTCGACCGCGACGTCGCCGTGGCCGGGGAAGTGCTTGGCGCACGCGGCCACCCCGCCGGACTGGAGGCCGCGCACCCAGGCGGCGGCGTGCCGGGCCACCCGGTCGGGCTCGACGCCGAAGGACCGGACGCCGATGATCGGGTTGTCCGGGTTGGAGTTGACGTCCACGCTGGGCGCGTAGTCCAAGGTCACCCCGGCGGCGTGCAGTTCGCGGGCGAGGTCCCGGGAGACGGCCTCGGTCAGCTCCGTGTCGTCGACGGCACCGAGGGCGAAGCTGCCCGGCCGGGTGGAGCCGGTGGCGGACTCGATCCGGGTGACGTCGCCGGCCTCCTCGTCGATCGCGATGATCAACGACGGGTTCGCGGCGCGCAGTTGGGCGGTCAGCCGGGCGACCTGCTCGGGCGAGGCGATGTTGCGGGAGAAGAGCACGACCGACGACAGGCCGTCAGCGATGGCCCGCAGCACCCAGTCGGGCGCCTCCGTGCCGACGAACCCCGGCTGGAGGACGGAGAGCGCGAGCGCTCGCAACTCGTTGCTCTGCTTGCTGGTGGACACCAACTTGCTGGCGGGCATCAACGGGGCCTTTCGCGTGGGGCCGACGCACCGACCGCATCCGGCGGGTGATTGGTACAGACCAACGGATACTGGCTCAGCCGTTCGGGGGTGTCAAGGAGATGGCCGTGCGCCGCCCGTCCTCACTTCGGGTGCGGGGGTGATCGCGGAACGCGACCAAAGTGCGAGGTGGGGCGCGGATATTCACCAAGCGGCCGGTTGACAGCTCCAGTTGGTCTAGTCCAACTTAGGAGAGCGCGAGTTCAGCGAGCGGCACCCGTTGCACAAGTGACGACGGATGCGCGGGTCGACTGGCGAAGCACCGGCCCATCCCGGCATCCGTGCTGCCCTGTCCCGCTGGACCCGCACAGTCGAAAGGCCCACGTGTGCACCCCCCATCGCGCGGCGGACCGCTCAGGAACTTCCACCCTTGGAGCGACTGTTTTGATGGCGCCTCAGAGCCCGTTCCGGGCATCATCGGAGAACCCGTACTACAGCTCGGACGGCGAGATCTACAGCGTCGCCGTGCCGCTGCGCGACATCCGCAAGACGCAGAAGCTGCGCGTGCTGTCCGACGAGGACTTCGCCTTCTGGCAGAAGTACGGCTACGTGGTGGTCGAGCAGGCGATCCCCGCGGCCGCCGCGCAGGAACTGCTCGACTTCGCCTGGGACTTCCAGGGCCTGGACCCGAAGCGGCCCGAGACCTGGTACGAGGAGCGGGAGTTCCGCTCCGACCTCGACCGTGAGCTGCACATCTACGGCTTCGTCGAGGCCTACCAGCACCAGCTGATCTGGAACAGCCGCCAGGCGCAGCGGGTCTACGACGCGTTCGTGGACGTCTGGGACTGCGAGGAGCTGTGGGTCACCCTGGACCGGCTCAACCTCAACCCGCCGAACATCAAGAACCGCGACCGCGCGCTCATCGCGCCCACCGAGCGCGGCTTCGACATCCGGCTGCACTGGGACATCGACAGCACCCTCGAGGTGCTGCCGCAGCGCGTGCAGGGCATCATCGCGCTCGCCGACACCGGGCCCGACCAGGGCGGCTTCCAGTGCTGCCCGGAGCTCTTCCACAGGTTCGACCAATGGAAGACGACGCAGCCGGAGGACCGCGACCCGATCCGGCCCGACATCGACACCGACCAGTACCCGGTCATCCGGCCGGAGCTGCGCGCCGGCGACCTGCTGATCTGGAACGGCGCGCTGGCGCACGGCGTGGCGCCCAACACCTCGGCCGACGGCGTCCGCGCCGCGCAGTACCTGTCGATGATGCCCGCACTGGAGAGCCACGAGGAGCTGCGCCGCTCCCGAATCGAGTCCTGGCGCACCCTCAGCACGCCGGAGTGGAACGCGACGCTCGTCGGCGACGCCGACAAGCACGAGTCGCTGCGCTACGGCCCGGCCGAACTCACCGAGCTGGGCGAGAAGCTGCTCGGGCTGCGGTCCTGGCACCCGAAGGGCACCGCGGCTGGTGACGTGGCCGGTGCCGTGGCCGGTGCCGCGACCAATGGTGCGACCGGTGGCGCCGAGGACCGGGCCGACCACGCCGCCGCGGTGGCGGCCGGGGAGTCCGGAGAGTAGCGATGCGCCGAATCTGCCTTGCGCTGCCCACCAACAGATCCTGCCTGCCGGCGATCTCCGCACTGCATGACGAAGCGGTGTACGCCGTCACCCACTTCGACGTCGAAGTGCATGTGCTGGTCCTCGACTCCTGCGGGCCGAGGGAGTTCGGGCAGCACGCGGCAGCCGTCCGCGCGCTGCCCGCGACGGCCGGTGTCGTCACCCACCACCTCGGGGAGGCGGAGCAGCGGGAGTTCCTGCGGGAGGTGATCGCCGCCTCGGACGCGGACAAGCCCGAGGTGCTGCTCGACCTGATGCTCCCGGCGGCGCTGTCCTACGGCGCCTGCACCAACCGCGCGTTCCTCGTCGCGGCGGCGCTCGGCTGCACCTCGGTGCACCGGCGGGACTCCGACAGCAGGTACCAGGTCGTCGCCGGAACGGCCGGGCCGCACGGGGCGATCACCGAGCCCGGCGCGGACGGCGGGCGGTCGCTGACGGCGTACCCGATCCACCACGAACTGCTCACCCTCGGCCGGAGCGCCGCCGACGCGGCCGGCTCCGTCACCACCGCGGACCTCGACCCGCGGCACGCCGGCAAGCCGGTGTCGATGGTGGGTGCCTCCTTCGTCGGCGAGATGTCCGTGGACATCGCGGAGATGCGCGCGATCGACGCCGACGCCTACCGCGAAGTCGTCGGCCTGTGGGCGCCCTTCGACTGGAGCGCGGAGCAGAAGGCGGAGTTCGCCGACGACTCCTTCCGGGGCGCGGGCACCGAGCAGTTCACCGCCGACCACTCGCTGCTCACCCATGTCGATCCCATGCGCGTGGACATGTGCAACATCGCCTTCCACGGCGTGCAGGAGGCGGTGCCGCTGCTCCCGGCGACCGACACCATCGGCAGCGACTACTTCCTCATCCACCTGGTGCACGACGCGACGCTGCCCGGTGTGCTGCACAACCGGAACATCGTCAACTTCTACACCCCCGAGCGCCGGACCGGCCCCGGGTTCACCGCCTACCAGACCCGGTTCGCGAAGTTCTTCCTGTCGATGCTCTACCTGAACTTCGTCTACGACCGGATGGAGCGGGCCGGCGAGGCACTCCTCGACGACCGGCACCAGGTCAGGACCGAGGCGGTCGTCGAACTGCTGTGGGAGAGCAGCCGGCTGGACCAGACCGAGAACGTCCGGCGGCTCGAGGTGCTGGACCGCGCCTACCGCCGGCTCGGCGGCAGGTACGCGGAGTTCGCGGACGTGCTGGCCGCCGGCCGGGCCCGGCTGCTCGACGAGGCCAGGCGCGACATCGAGGAGTTCGCGGTGCTCACCGAGGTCTGGCCGGCGCTGGTGCGCGGCGCGAGAACCACCGGACCGGCCCTGCTCCAGCGGCAGCCGGACTGACGTCGGTGATCTACGACGAGACGCTGCTCGCCGCACTGGCGGCGGCCGACGAGGACCGGATCGTCTTCGACCTGAGCGGCATCGAGGACCGCTACGCGTCCCTGCTGGCCGAACTGCCCGGCGTCGCCGTGCGGTTCGCCCTCAAGGCGTGCCCGGTGGACGAGGTGCTGGACTGCCTGGCCCGCAAGGGCAGCGGGGTGGACGCCGCGAGCGTGCCGGAGATCGAGCAGGCGCTGCGCGCGGGCGTGCCCCCGGAACGCATCCACTACGGCAACACGATCAAGTCCGACCCGGACATCGCGCGGGCCCACCGGCTCGGCATCCGGGACTTCGCGACCGACAGCCCGCAGGACGTCGCCGCGCTCGCCCGGCACGCGCCGGGCGCCCGGGTCTTCTGCCGGCTGGCGACCGACGGCGGCGGCGCGCTGTGGGGGCTGAGCCGGAAGTTCGGCTGCTCGGCGCGCGACGCGGTGGCCGTGCTGGAGCAGGCCCGCGCCGCGGGCCTGGTGCCGGCCGGGCTGTCCGTGCACGTCGGGTCCCAGCAGATGACCGCCGGGGCGTGGCGCCGGGCGTTCGACCAACTCACCGAGGTCATCGCCGAGCTGGCCGGGAACGGGATACGGCTGCGGTACATCGACATCGGCGGCGGCCTGCCCGCGCTGGGCTACCTCGACGAGCGCGGCGAGGTGCTCGACCCGCCGCTGGACAAGATGTTCGCGGTGATCCGGGAGGGCATGCAGCGCTGCCGGGACGTGGGCGGCCCGCTGGAGTTCGTGGTCGAGCCCGGCCGCTACCTCGTGGCAGACCACGGCGCGGTCCGGGCGCACGTGGTGCGGATGTCGCTGCGGCACACCGCGGCGGGCGAGCCGCACCACTGGCTCTACCTGAGCTGCGGGAAGTTCAACGGCCTGTACGAGATGGACGCGCTGCAGTACCGGCTGGTCTTCCCCGGCAGGCGAGGCGGCCCGTACGTCCAGGCGACCGTCGCGGGTCCCACCTGCGACAGCGACGACGCGTACCCGGGCGGCCACCGGCCGGTCCAGGTACCCGCGGGGATCGCGTCGGGCGACCCGGTGTGGGTGCTGTCCAGCGGCGCCTACGCGGTCAGCTACATGACGCAGGGCTTCAACGGCTTCGGCCCGCTGCCGTGGACGTGCGTACGGCGGGCGGAGGACGGGCGCCCGGCGGAAGGCGCGGTGCGAGGTGCGGGTGTGGAGCCGGCGGCAGGGCCGGGTGCGGGGGCAGGGGCGGAGCCGGGTGCAGGGACGGGCGGCGGATGAGCGGCGACGCGGCCGGCGTGCGGGTCCGGCGGATCGCCCCGGGGGACTGGGACGCGATCGTGGACCTGGAGGCCGGCACGTACGCGGCCGCGGGCCTGTCCGAGGGGCGGGCGGCGCTGGAGTCCAAGGCGCGGGTCTCCCCGGACACGTGCTTCGCCCTGGAGTGGGCGGCGGGCGGGCCGGGGCAGCGGGGTCCGTCGGGCGGGCCGCGGCAGCCGGGCGGACCGGGGCCGCGGCTGGCCGGCTACCTGCTGGCACTGCCCTACCCGGAGGGCGCCTACCCGGGCCTCGCCGACCGCGAGAGCGCCGCGCACGCCTCGCGCCACCTGCACTTGCACGACATGGTGATCGCCGAGCACGCCCGCGGCCGCGGCCTCGGCCGGCGGCTGCTCGGCCGGCTCACCGCGGCCGCCCCCGCCCAGGGCTACGACCGGATCTCGCTGATCGCGGTCGCCGGCAGCCACACCTTCTGGTCCGCCAACGGCTTCACCGCCCGCCCCGGCGCGGTGGACGTCCACGGCTACGGCCCGGACGCCGTGTACATGACGATGCCGCTGCCGCACCGGACACCGGCCCGAGACGAAGTGGGATGAGCCCGATGCTGCGCGTTCACGATCCGTTCCGCCGCGGCCAGACGGCCACGGCCGCACTGTTCTTCTCGCTGGGCTTCCAGTACGCGACCTGGGCGGCGCGGCTGCCCGCGATCAAGTCGCACCTGGACCTGACCGCCGCCGAGGTGGGCCTGCTGCTGATGGCCACCGGCATCGGCGCGGTGGCGACCTTCCCGGTGGTGGCCGTGCTGATGCGGCGGCTGGGCTCGCGCACCCTCGCGCTCGGCTCCGCCGCGTGCCTGGCACTGCTGCTCCTGGCGATGTCGGCGCTGCCGGACTACCCGGTGGCGCTGCTGGTCATGCTCTGCGACGGCGCCCTGGTCGGCGCGCTGAACGTGTCGATGAACGCGCAGGGCGCGGCGCTCGAGGCCGTCCACGAGCGCAACGCGATGGCGCGGCTGCACGCCGTCTTCAGCGGCGGCTCGCTCGTCGCGGCGCTGCTGGCGTCGGCGATGAACTCCCTGACGTCCACGCTGGTCGTCCACTTCGCGGTCGCCGCCGCGCTGATCCTGCTGCTGCTCGGCCTCGCCCGGGAGGGCCTGCTCACCCGGGACCAGCAGCCGGCGGAGAAGACGGAGCCGGGCGAGCAGGGGGAGCCGGGGGAGAACGGGGAACCGGGGGCGCGCCCGCGCGGACGGCGGTGGACCCTGCCCTCGCGCGTGACGCTGTGGCTGGGCGCCGCGATGGTGTTCGGCACGGTGACCGAGGGCGCCATGAACGACTGGTCCGCCCTGTACATGAAGGACGTCGCCAAGGCGTCGGCCGAACTGGCGCCCATGGGGATCGCGGTCGTGTCGGTGATGATGGTGCTCGCCCGGGTCTTCGCCGACTCCTGGCGCAGCCGCTGGGGCGACGGCCCCATCGTCCGAGGCGGTAGCGCGCTCGCGGCCGTCGGCCTCGCGCTGGCGCTGCTCAGCGGGGGAGTGGCGCCCGCGCTGATCGGCTTCGCGTGCGTGGGCCTGGGCATCGCGTCGGTCACCCCCTGCGTGTACGTCGCCGCCGCGAAGAACGGCTCGGACGCGCTCACCGTGGTGGCCACCATGGGGACCACCGGGCTGCTCGCCGGGCCGCCGCTGATCGGCTTCATCGCCAACGCCAGCGGGCTGGTCTGGGCGCTCGGCGTGGTCGCGGCGACCGCGATGCTGGTGTCCGTGTGCGCCACCCGCATCCGCTGGACCCCGGTCGCGGCCGAGCCGGAGACCGTCGCCGAGGCGGGCGTACCGGCCGGCTCCGCCTGAGCGGCGGCCACCGTACGGGCACGGCGGTTCGCCGCCGTACGCCCGTTCCCGCCCGCTCCGGCGGCCCGACCTTTCACGGCGGTGCGGCTCGTCGCGCTAGCCTGATCGCGCTGCCGGCGGTCCGGTACGCGGGCGGGGAAGCGAGAGAGGGCAGGGGGCGAGCGCGGTGCAGGGTCCGGGTCGACGGGTGCCGCTGCCGCTGGCCGACGACCACGAGAACTGGCGGACCGTGCGCGCCGAGCGCACCGTCCTCGCCGTCGCGCACAACGTCACCTCGGCGACCCGCCTGCTCGACCTGCTCGCCCTCTTCGACGGTGACCGGCGGGTCGAGACCGTCTTCACCTGCCCCGGCTCCTCGGCGCTGGACGGCGGCACCCTCGAACTGCTCCAGGACCGCGGTGCGCTCCTGGTGGGCTGGGAGGAGGCCAAGCGGCGGAAGTTCGACCTGGCCATCGCCACCAGCCGCGGCGGCGACCTCTACCACCTCCACGCCCCCCTGATCGGCACCCCGCACGGCGCCGGCTACAACAAACTCCTCGGCGGCGGCAGCGAGGCGTTCGGCCTCACCCGGGAGTGGCTGATGCACGACGGCCGCGTGGTGCCGTCCGCGATCGTGCTGTCCCACGACGAGCAGCGCGCCCGGCTCGCCGCGGGCTGCCCCGAGGCGCTGCCGCTCAGCCGGGTGGCCGGCGACCCCTGCTTCGACGAACTGGCCGCGAGCGCCCCCTTCAGGCCCGACTACCGGCACGCGCTGGGCGTCCGGCCCGGCCAGAAGCTCCTCGTGGTCTCCTCCACCTGGGGCAGGGACGCGCTGCTGGACGCCGACGACCCGGAACACGACACGCTGCGCCGGGCCCTGGCGGAGCTGCCGGCCGACGAGTACCGCGTGCTCGCCGCGATCCACCCCAACGCCTACTACGGCCACGGCGCGTGGCAACTGCACTCCTGGCTCGCCCCGCTGCTCACCTGCGGGCTGCTGCTGCCGCGCCCCGACACGCAGACGTGGAAGGCCGCGCTGGTCGCCGCGGACGCGCTGTGCGGCGACGGCGGATCGGTCACGCAGTACGGCGTGTCCCTCGGCCTGCCCACCGTCCTCGGCGCCTTCGCCGACAGCCGCAGCGCGCCCGGCTCGCCCATGGCGCGGCTCGCCCGGGCGGTGCCCAGGCTCTCCCCGCACCGCCCGCTGCCGGCCCAACTGGAGGACGCCGCCCGCCGCCAGGCCGCCGACCGCGAACTGCCCTACCTGCGCTCCCTGGTCACCTCCCGCCCGGGGCAGGCCGCCGCCCTGCTGCGCGCCCTGTTCTACGAGCGGCTCGGGCTGCCCGAACCGGCCGCACCGGCCACCACCCGTGCCGTGCCCGTCCCCACCGGCGAAGGGGCGGCCGGGCACCTCGCACCACGCCACTCACCCGTCCTGCCGCCCATGTACGTCACCGTGCCCCCCGACGGCACCCCCGCCGTCGTCCGCCGCTACCACGCCGCCCTCCAACGCCCCAGCCAGGAAGCCCACCTCGCCGACGCGCACCTCGTGGCCGACATCGACGACCCCGACACGCGCTGGCCCCGCGCCGCCGACGTCCTGGTCGTGCCCGCGCGCCGCGCGGCCGCCGCGGCGCAGGCCGCCGCCCGCTTCCCGGGGTGCGCGCTGGTCGCCACGGAAGAACCCGACGGGGGATGCGTGGCGCTGCTGACCCGCAGCGGCGCCCGGGTGCGCGCGACCTGGTCCGGGCCGCGCCCCTGGTGGGCCTGCGCGGCCCTGGCGGCCTCGGTCGTCTTCGACCGGGCGCTGTGCGGCACCCGCCCACCCGCGCAGGTGCCCGTCACCATCGGCGCGGACGCGCCACCCGCGCTCCTCACCCTCACCGTGCTCTGAACCGCGCCGCGCGTCCCGGCCGTACGCCCCGCGAGGCTCCCGGCCCGCGGCACCCGTGATGCGTCAGACGCCGTCCGGCCCCTCGCCCTCTCCCCGGCTCCGCCCCGGGTCCGGGTGGTCGGCCAGGCGCTGTTCCGCCTCGGCGACCCGGGCGCTGTTGGCCGCGCGGAACAGCTCCGCCGCCTCCGCCCAGTCCCCGCGGGCCCGCCCCGCCTCGCCCCGGGCGTGCAGCAGATCGCCCCGGGAGAGCAGCACGCCCGCGCGCTGGTAGCCGTGCCGGGGACCGCCCAGGCCCGCCACCGCCGTGGCGAACGCCGCCAGCGCCTCGTCGGTCCGCCCCGCCGCCACCAGCACCTCGGCCATCCGCGCGCTCGCCTTGGCCGCGTTGAACCGGTCCGGCCGCGGCGGCGCCAGGAACTCCTGACGGGCCGTCACCAGCACCGCCTCCGCGTCGGCATACCGACCCAGCCGCCCCAGCACCGGCCCGCGGTGCAGCGCGATCAGCGCCCGGCCGCGCGGGTGGTCCACGCCCTCCAGCGCCGCCACCGCCGCGTCGAACCGCGCGAGCGCCTGTTCCGGGCGGCCGAGCCCGTCCTCCAGCTTCCCCAGGCCCTCCAGCACGCTGGACCAGGTGCGCCGCCATCCCTCGGCCTCCCGCGCCGGCGTCTCCGGGCGCGCCAGCGCCGGGCCGACCAGCTCCAGCGCCTGCTCGAACGCGCCGCGGGCCGCCTCCGGATCACCGGGACCCGACCGGTCGAGGTGCGCGAACCCCAGGCCGTACTGCATCCGGGCCAGCATCAGCAGGTCGCCGCGCTCCAGCGACTCCAGCGCCGCCCGGCACCCCAGGTCGTACACCTCGATCCAGTCCGAGTGGAACCCGCAGCGCAGATAGAACGTCCACAGGCCCTGCGCCAGCCGGCACGTCGCGTCATAGAACCACGGGTCGCGCGCCCCGGCCTCGTAGGCGGCCCGCACCGCGGCCCGCAGGACCTCCCGGCGCCGGGTCAGCGCCTCCACCAGGACGTCCTGCGCCTCCGCCGCCAGCGGCTCGTACCGTGCGTAGGCGCCCGGCGGGTCGTGCCGGTAGCGCGGCGACAGCCCGGCGTCGGTCCGCTCCGCCAGGTCCACGTAGTACCCGACGCAGCGCCGCCGCGCCGCCTCCCGCTCGGCCGCCGGCAGGTCCGCCCGCGCCCGCTCGGCCGCGTGCGCGTGCACCAGCCCGCTGATCACCCGGTACATCCCGCCGTCGACCCGTTCGACCAGGCTGGAGTCCCGCAGGGTGCGCAGCGCCTTCGCCCGGGTGCGGCCACCGAGGTCCGGCGCCATCGCCGCCACCACGTCCTCGTCGAACTCCGCCGTCGGGTGCAGCCCCAGGTACCGGTACACCTCCGCCGCCTCCGGGTGCCGGCGGCACAGCTCCCGGTACCCGGCGTCGAAGATCTCCGCGCCGCTGCGCTCGTCCACGTCGAAGGCTCCCAACCTGATCCCCGGGCGGCGGTCCGACAGCGCCGTGGCGAACTCGCCGATGCCGTACGGCTGGTCGAAGCGCATCTGCGCCCCGGCGATCCGCACCAGCAGCGGGTTGCCCTCGCAGACGCTGACCGCCTTGTCGATCTCCGCCTCGTGCGACGTCGCGTACGGGGCGAGCCGGCCGGAGCTGATCAGCAGCCGCCGGCTGTACTCGGGCAGCAGCGGCCCGACCTTGAACGCCGCCGCGTGCAGGTCCGACACGAGGCTGCGCATCAGCTCCCTGCCGGTCACCACCACCACGCCCAGCGGCGAACCGGGCAGCAGGTGGCGGGCCAGCGACGCCAGCGCGACATCCTCCAGCAGCACGAACACCGGGCCCTCGGCGGTGAGCTGCTGGAACTTCGCCACCTTCGCCGCCAGTTCCGACGGCACCTCCTCCACCGGCACGTGCAGCAGCCGGAACCACGTGTCGAGCACCGCGGCCGGGTCCGGCGGCGCCCCGTCGGCGTCCCGGGCCAGCACCGCGGACAACTGCGGACCCGCGCCGAAGGTGTCCCGGTGCCGGAGCAGCCACTGCCGGGCCAGCGTGGTGAGCCCGATGCCGCGCGGCCCGTACAGGAACAGCAGCGTCGGCCCCGCCGCACCGCGGCCCGCCTCCCACGCGGCGTCCATGCCCCGCAGTTCCGCCTCGTGGTTCTCGAAGTCCGACACGGCGGACACCGGAATCCGGGGGAGCCGGCGGGCCCGGGCGTCGCGCGTGGCCGCGAGCAACTCCCGCACCTCGGCGGCCAGCGACGTCTGCTCGGCGGCGAGCGTGCCGAGCGTCTCGCGCAGGGCCGCCTCCACCCGGTCCCGCGCCTCGGCCGGCGAACCGGCCGCGCTCGCCGCCCGGGCGTCCTCCAGGTCGCCGAGCACCCGCGCGTCACCGTCGCCGCCCCGCAGCCGGAGCAACGCGGCCAGTCGCGGCTTCACCGCGGACCAGGCGTCGCTGAGCACCTCCCCGGCGAGATTCGTCAGCAACGACGCGATCTCCGGCTCCAACACGCCCAGCCCCCTCGGCTCGCCCAGTCGTGACCGACTGCCCGTACCCCGTCACCGTACGGTGTCGGCGCCGCCCACCTCCAGACGGCCGAGCCGGCGAGATCGAGCGCCGCGCAGGACGCGCCACGCACGCGGGCGGGACAAGGCCCCGGGCCGAGCGCCCTTTCCCGGCTTACCGGTTGCGGCCCGCGACCGCCCAGGAGGCCGCGGCTATACCGCCGGCCACCGCGAACACCGCCGGCCAGGCGCCGACCTTCTTCGCCAGCGGGTGCGACCCCGCGAACGCCACCACATAGGCCCCCGTCAGGACCGCCGCCTGCGTGGCCCCGCTGCTGCGCCGCCACTCGCGCGCCGCCACCACACCGGCTGCGGCCAGCGCCGCGCCGCCCAGCTCGCGCCGCCTGGTCCAGCGGGCCACTCCATAGCCCCCGATCAGTCCGGCTGCCGCCACGGCACCCGCGTTCACCCCGGCCATCACGTCCTCCTTCGCCCCGCGCCACGCCCGCGACCCGCGCCGCGGACCCCCCTTGATCTCGACTCCCCGAGACTAACCCTCGGCCCCTCCACCCCGTCGGCGGCCCGGTGGAAACCTGTGGACAACCCGTATCCGCCCTGGTCACACCCCTGGCCACCCGCCTGCCACGCGCCTGCGGACCCACCCGGCCACGGACCGCGCCGCCCACTGTGCGCACCGTGCGCGAAGCGGCTGCCGCCCCCCGCGGCAGCGCCGCCGGGGGAATGGATTTGGCGAGCGGGCATCCACCCCGTAAAGTGGTGTTCACCGACGCGGGGTGGAGCAGCTCGGTAGCTCGCTGGGCTCATAACCCAGAGGTCGCAGGTTCAAATCCTGTCCCCGCTACGAAACGAAGGGCCCGGCACAGTGTGCCGGGCCCTTCGCGCATGCCGACATGGCCGACGCGGCCTGCGCGGCCTACCCGTCCCCGTCTCCGGTGCGCCGCCGGGTCCCGACCGGCGGACCGGGCGGCACGTCGCGGCCCGGCTGGTAGCGGGAGCCCTGCCGTATCCGGTGCACGACGACGAGGACGTCCGCCACCGCGATCAGCGCGACGAACGCGCACACCCCCGCCCAGCCCGGCTGGCCCGCGAACGCGAACCCCACCGCGGCCCCGACGCCCCAGACCAGGCCGAGCAGCGCCAGCGCCAGCCGCAGCCGCAGCGCGCTGCGCGCCTTCGTCGGCTCGTATCCGGTCCTGGTGTTCCCGAACAACCCCGGGGGCACGGAGTTCCGCGGGCCCCCGGTCGTTCCCGGCCCCCCGGTCGTCCCCGGGCCGCCGGACGCCCCCGGGGTCCCGGAGTTCCGTGAAGCGGAGGTTCTGGACATGTGCCCGCCTCCTCGAAGAGCGCTCCACCCCTTCCCTTCCAGGGTCCACCCATCGGGCCCCCGCCGGAAAACCCGCACCGGCCGGCCGGGTCGGCGCGTAAGGTGCGGCAGCATGGTGGCGACGAGGGACCGCGGTGCCGTGACCGTCAGGGCGTATGAACCCGCGGATGCCGAGGCGGTGTGCGCGCTGTTGCGCGCCGAGGAGCCCCAGCAGGTCGCCACCCCGCGCAGCGTGCACGCGCAGGCGGTGGCCATGCCCGCACGGCAGCACTGCCGGCTGCTGGTGGCGCTGCTGGACGGGCGGATCGCCGGCTGCGCGCGGACCGGGCTGTTCGCCGACGCCAAGGACGCGGGCGCGGCCTTCGTGAACATCAACGTCGCCGCCGCCGACCGCGGGCGCGGCGCCGGCCGGGCGCTGCTGGCCGCCGCCGAGACGCACCTCGACGCGGTCGGCGCGACCACCTGCTACGCGTGGGCGCACCCCGAGCCCGGGTCCGAGAACTTCGCGACCGCGCACGGCTACCGGCCCGGCCGCGAGGCGCGCTTCATGCGGCTCGACCTGGGCCCGCGCAGCCCGCTGCCGACCCGCCCGCGGCTGCCGCGCGGCGTGCTGCTGCTGCCCGCGGTCGCCTGGGAGCGCGACCCGCGGCCGCTGTGGCGCACGGACGTGGAGTGCTTCCGCGACGAGCCGGGCGACGTGGCCGCCGACCACCTCAGCTACACCGACTGGCGCACCCTGAACTGGGACCGCCCCGACTTCGACGCCGACCTGACCACGGTCGCCGTGGTGGACGGCGAGGTCGCCGGGCTGGTCATCGCGCAGACCGACGGCGAGCGGCACTACGCCTCCGGCGGCACCGGAATCCGGCGTGCCTTCCGCGGCCGCGGCCTGGCCAAGGCCGCCAAGGCGCACTCCCTGCACCTGGCCCGAGCGAAGGGCTACCGCGAGGCCAGCACCACCAACGACGACGGCAACGCGCCCATGCTCGCGGTCAACATCTGGCTCGGGTACCAACTCATAGGATCGGAACGGCGGTACATACGTGACCTCTCCCCAGGACGCCCCGCGTGACCTGCCCTGGTCGCAGGCACAGTGGCTCAACCCGCCGCAGGACACGGCCACCGACGGCACCGACCTGCTGGTCACCGCCCGCGCGGGCAGCGACTTCTGGCGCACCACGAGCTACGGCTTCGTCCGCGACGACGGCCACGCCCTGCTCACCGGCTTCCCGCCCGGCACCGCCGTCGAGGTCGGCTTCCGGGCCGACTTCACCGAGTTGTACGACCAGGCCGGCGCCCTGGTGCGGGTGGACGCCTCGACCTGGATCAAGGCGGGCGTCGAGGTGTCGGACGGCCACCCCCAACTCGGCGCGGTCGTCACCCACGGCACCTCCGACTGGTCGCTCGCGCCGGTGCCCGAGTGGGCGGGCCACGAGGTGACGATCCGGGTCAGCCGCTCCGGCGACGCGGTCACCGTACGGGCCCGCCGTGCGGCCGAACCCTGGCGGATGGTGCGGCTGTCCTACCTCGACCCGGCGGCCGAGGCGAGCGCCGGCCTGTTCTGCTGCAGCCCCGAACGGGACGGGCTGACCGTACGGTTCACCCGGCTGGCCACCGGCCCGGCGGACACGTCCCTGCACTGACGCGAGGCGCGCGGGCGAGGTACGTGCGTGCGGGATCGCCGCCGTACGCGGCCTCAGGGCCCGGGCCGCAGCACCGTGTCCAGGGTGCGCGACCACTGCTGGACGATCCCGGCCCGGCGCGCCGAGTCGTCGCTGAGCAGGTTCGCCAGGCCCAGGCCGCGCGCCATGTCCAAGGTGCCCTGCACGGTCTCGCGTACGCCCGGCACCGACTCGTCGGCCGCCAGGAACTCCACCGCCAGCCGGTGCGCCTCCCGCCCGATGCGGGCCTCCAGTGCGGCGACCCGGGGCCGCAGCGCCGGCTCGTCGGTGGCGGCCACCCACAGGTGCAGGGCGGCACGGAACAGCGGCCCGGTGTGCACGTCGACGAGCATGTCCACCACCGCGTACGTACGGTCCTGGCCATGCCCGGGCAGGGCGCGGGCGCGTTCGCGGACGGCGGCGAGCCACTCCTCGGCCATGTGCGCGATGGCCGCGGTGAACAGCTCCTCGCGGGTGCGGAAGTGGTGCTGGGCGGCGCCGCGGGTCACCCCGGCCCGCGCGCACACCACGGCCACGGTGCTGCCGGACCAGCCGCGTTCGGCCAGGCACGCGACGGCGGCGGCCAGGATGCGCTGCCGGGTGGCGCGCGCCCGGTCCTGCTTGGGTTCGCGGTCGGCGGCTGCCGGGTCGGTCACAACGCCCATGGCGGGTCCCGTCGTTCGAGGAAGGCGCGCATGCCCTCGGCGGCGTCGGCGGACGCGAAGAGCCGGCCGCTGAGGTCGGCCATCGCGTCGGTGCCGGCGGCGAGCGCCGCCAGCAGCGCCGCCGCGGTCAACTCCTTGGTCGCGGAGAGGCCCTGCGGAGCGGCGGCCCGCAACCCGGCGAGGATACCCTCCAGTTCCTCGTCCCGCGCGGTGACCAGCCCGGTCCTGATCGCCTCCGCGGTGCCGAAGCGCTCGCCGGTCAGGAAGTAGCGGGCCATGGCGCGCCGGTCGGCCGCGGCCAGCACCGGGATCGAGGCGACCGCGGGGGCCAGGCCGAGCCGGGACTCGGTGAAGGCGAAGTCGGCGGCGCCGGTCGCCACGGAGATGTCGCACGCGGCCAGCAGACCCAGCCCGCCGGCCCGCACATGCCCGCGCACCCGCGCCACCACCGGCTTGGGCAGGGCCGCCATCTGCCGCATCAGCGCGGCCAGTCGGGCCGGTCCCTGCCGGGCCCGGCGGTCGGCGAGGTCGGCGCCGGAGCAGAAGGTGGTGCCGGTGTGGGTGAGCAGCACCGCGCGGACCGCGCCGTCCGCACCGGCCTGCTCGAACTCCGCCGCCAGCCCGTCGAGCAGGTCGGCGGACAGGGCGTTGCGGTTGTGCGGCGAGTCGAGGGTGACGACGGCGATGCCCCGGTCGAGGTGCCGGTGGACCAGCGGCGCGGTTGCGGCCACGTGCGGACTCCTGTCGGTCGGGAGGGGGTACGGCTACGGTTCCGGCGGGTACGGCTACGGTTCCGGCGGCGACGACTGCGGGTACGACCGCGGATACGCCTGCGGTTCCGGCGCCACGGGTCCGATCGCGGCGCTACGGGCCCGGGGTCAGTACGACTTGGGCAGGCCGAGCGTGTGGTGCGAGACGAAGTTCAGGATCATCTCGCGGCTGACCGGCGCGATGCGGCCCACCCGGGAGGCGGTGAGCAGCGTCGCGAGCCCGTACTCGGCCGTCAGCCCGTTCCCGCCGAGGGTGTGCACGGCCTGGTCGACGGCCTTCGCCCCGGCCTCCGCGGCGGCGTACTTCGCCATGTTGGCGGCCTCGCCGGCGCCCATGTCGTCGCCGGCGTCGTACAGGTGCGCGGCCTTCTGCATCATCAACCGGGCGAGTTCCAGCTCGATGTGGGCCTGCGCGAGGGGGTGCGCGATCGCCTGGTGTGCGCCGATCGGGGCCTGCCAGACCTGCCGGGTGCGGGCGTACTCCACCGCCTGGGACAGGGCGTAGCGGCCCATCCCGATGGAGAAGGCGGCGGTCAACACGCGTTCGGGGTTGAGCCCGGCGAAGAGCTGGAGCAGCCCGGCGTCCTCGTCGCCGACCAGGGCGTCGGCGGGCAGCGTCACGTCGTCCAGGAAGAGCTGGAACTGCTTCTCGGGAGCGGCGACCTCCATGTCGATCTGCCGGAACTCGAAGCCGGGGGTGCCGCGTTCGACGATGAACAGGCAGGGCTTGAGCTTCCCGGTGCGGGCGTCCGCGGTGCGGCCGACGACCAGCGTCGCGTCGGCGATGTCCACCCCGGAGATGAACACCTTGCGGCCGGACAGCAGCCATCCGCCGGTGTCCGGGTCGCGGCGCGCGGTGGTGGAGATGCGGTGGGAGTTGGAGCCGGCGTCCGGCTCGGTGATGGCGAACGCCATCCGCCGCGAGCCGTCGGCCAGGCCGGGCAGCCAGCGCTCCTTCTGCGCCCGGGTGCCGAACCGGGCGATCACGGTGCCGCAGATCGCGGGCGAGACCACGAGCAGCAGCAGCGGGCTTCCGGCGGCGCCCAACTCCTCCAGCACGATCGCGAGTTCAGCCAGTCCCTGGCCGCCGCCGCCGTACTCCTCGGGCAGGTTCACCCCGAGGTAGCCGAGCGCGCCGGCCTCCCGCCACAGCTCGTCCGGCTGCCGGCCGGCGCGGACGGTGTCGGTGAAGTAGGTCCGTCCGTAGCGGCGGCCGAGCGCGCCGACGGCGGTGCGCAGCGCGCGCCGTTCCTCGCTCTCCAGCAGTGCCCGGTCGAAGGTGGTCGCTTCGGTGTCGCCCATGTCGCTCTTCCTCCCGTTGCGTTGGCGGTGCGTCCGGTGTGCGCGGTGCGGGGGTCCGGCGGACCTGGGGGTCACGTCTCCTGGGACGGGGTGTCGGCGTCCGCCGTGACGACGGCCAGTACGGCGCCCGGTTCGACCTGGCGGCCCACCACGGCGGTGAGTTCGGTGAGGGTGCCCGCCGCGGGCGCGGTGACCACGTGCTCCATCTTCATCGCCTCCAGCCACAGCAGCGGTTCGCCGCGGGCCACCCGGTCGCCCGGCGCGAACCGGCCCAGCCGGACCACGGTGCCGGGCATCGGCGCCCGCAGCGAGCCGGGCGCGACCTGCTCGGCCGGGTCGGGGAAGCGCGGCAGCGCGACCAGCGAGGTGCCGCCGTCCGGCCCGTCGACGAACACCTGCTCGCCGTAGCGGGCCACCTCCGACGTCCGCCGCACGCCGTCGACTTCGAGCACCACCCGGTCCGGTGCGGCGGACACCACCACGACGCCGTCGTGGCCCTCGGCCCGCAGGCCGTCGCGGGTCAGGAGGTAGCGGACCTCGTACTCGGTGCCGGAGGGCACGGCGCGGTAGCGCTTGAGCTGGGGCTGCGACGGGAGGTTGCGCCAGCTGCCGAGCCGGGCGGCGACCGGTGCCGCGCGGGCCGGGGGAGCAGGGGCGGCGGTGCGTGCGGCCGCGTCGGCGAGCGCGGCGGCCAGCGCGGCCGTCCGCTCCACCTCACCCTCCTTGCCGCCGTCGCTGTCCGCGGCTGCGGTCAGTGCGGTCAACTCCCGCTCCAGCCAGCCGGTGTCGAACCGTACAGCGGCGAAGTCGGGATGGCGCAGGACCGCCACCAGGAGCCGCCGGTTGGTGGGCGGGCCGTGGAGGCGGGCCTCGTGCAGGGCGCGGGCGAGGCGGCGGACCGCCTCGGCGCGGGTCGGCGCCCAGGCGACGGCCTTCGCGAGCATCGGGTCGTAGTGCACCCCGACGGTGTCGCCCGCGGTCACCCCCGAGTCCAGCCGCAGACCCGTCTCCCGGCCCGGCGGGAGCGCGAACCGCGCGTCCACGCCCGGCAGTTCGAGCCGGTGGACCGCGCCGGTCTGCGGCTGCCAGCCGCGCGCCGGGTCCTCCGCGTACAGCCGCGCCTCGACCGCGTGGCCGCGCGGCGCCGGCGGCTCGGGCGGCAGCGCGGCGCCCTCGGCGATCCTGATCTGCCACGCCACCAGGTCCACGCCGAAGACGCACTCGGTGACCGGGTGCTCCACCTGGAGGCGGGTGTTCATCTCCAGGAAGTACGGCCGGCCGTCCGCGCCGACCAGGAACTCCACGGTGCCCGCGCCCTCGTAGCCGATCGCGCGGGCCGCCCGGGCGGCGGCGTCGTGCAGGGCGGTGCGTACGGTCGCGGGCAGGCCGGGCGCCGGGGTCTCCTCGACCACCTTCTGGTGCCGCCGCTGCACCGAGCAGTCGCGCTCACCCAGCACCCACACGGTGCCGTGCGCGTCGGCCAGCACCTGCGCCTCGATGTGCCGCGCGCCTTCCGCGTACGGCTCGACGAACACCTCGCCGTCGCCGAAGGCCGCCGCGGCCTCCGCCCGGGCCGCCGCCAACTCGTCTTCGAGCGCGGCGGGTTCACGGACGACCCGCATACCGCGGCCGCCTCCGCCCGCGGCGGCCTTCACCAGCACCGGCAGGTCGGCCGGGCCGACCCGGGCCGGGTCGAGCGCGGCGAACAGTGGCACCCCGGCCGCCGCCATCAGCTCCTTCGCCCGCGTCTTGGAGCCCATCGCGGCCACGGCCCGCGGCGCCGGGCCGATCCAGGTCAGCCCCGCCTCCTGCACGGCCGCCGCGAACGGCGCGCTCTCGGACAGGAATCCGTACCCCGGGTGCACCGCGTCCGCGCCCGCCGCCAGCGCCGCGGCGACCACCGCCTCCCCGCGCAGGTAGGTGTCCGCGGCCGCGTCGCCCGGCAGCCGCACCGCGCGGTCCGCCTCCCGTACGTGGGCGGCGCCCGCGTCCGGGTCGGAGTGCACCGCCACGGTGCCGATGCCCAGGGTGCGGCAGGTGCGCAGCACCCGGCGGGCGATCTCCCCGCGGTTGGCCACCAGGACGGTGCGGACGGGCGCCCGCTCGGCCGGGTGGACGGGTCCGCCTCCGGCCGGGTGGACGGGCTCGGGTTCGGCCGGGTGGACGTGCCTGCCTTCGGCCGGGTGTGCGGCCTGTTCGGTCACCGGGTTCAACTCCCCACGATCCTGACGCCGTTGAGCACCTTCGACATCGCTCACCTCTCACATCCGGAAGACGCCGAAGCCGCCCCGCGCGCCCTCGACCGGGGCGTTGTGGATGGCGGACAGGCACAGGGCCAGCACGGTGCGGGTGTCCCGCGGGTCGATCACGCCGTCGTCGTACAGCCGCCCGGACAGGAACATCGGCAGCGACTCGGCCTCGATCTGCTGCTCGACCATGGCCCGCAGCGCCGCGTCGGCCTCCTCGTCGTACGGCCGGCCCTTCGCGGCGGCGGACTGGCGGGCGACGATCGACAGCACCCCGGCGAGCTGCGCGGGCCCCATCACCGCGGACTTCGCGCTGGGCCAGGAGAAGAGGAAGCGCGGGTCGTAGGCGCGGCCGCACATGCCGTAGTGGCCGGCGCCGTAACTCGCGCCCATCAGCACCGAGATGTGCGGCACCCGGGAGTTCGAGACGGCGTTGATCATCATCGCGCCGTGCTTGATGATGCCGCCCTCCTCGTACGCGCGGCCGACCATGTAGCCGGTGGTGTTGTGCAGGAACAGCAGCGGGATGTCCCGCTGGTTGGCCAACTGGATGAACTGCGCGGCCTTCTGGGACTCCGCGCTGAACAGCACGCCCTGGGCGTTGGCGAGGATGCCGACCGGGTAGCCGTGCACCCGCGCCCAACCGGTCGCCAGGCTCGGCCCGTACAGCGGCTTGAACTCGTCGAAGTCCGAGCCGTCCACCACCCGGGCGATCACCTCGCGCGGGTCGAACGGGGTGCGCAGGTCGCCCGGCACGATGCCGAGCAGCTCCTCCTCGTCGAACAGCGGCGGGCACGGGTCCGGTTGCGGATCGGGGCCCTGCTTGCGCCAGTTGAGGCGGGCGACCACCCGGCGGGCGGTGCGCAGCGCGTCCGGCTCGTCCAACGCGAAGTAGTCGGCGAGGCCGGAGACCCGCGCGTGCATGTCGGCGCCGCCCAGCGACTCGTCGTCGCTCTCCTCGCCGGTCGCCATCTTCACCAGCGGCGGCCCGCCGAGGAACACCTTCGCGCGCTCCTTGACCATGATCACGTGGTCGGACATGCCCGGGACGTATGCCCCGCCGGCCGTGGAGTTGCCGAACACCACCGCGACGGTGGGGATGCCGGCCGCCGACAGCCGGGTCAGGTCGCGGAAGAGGGCGCCGCCGGGGATGAAGATCTCCTTCTGGCTGGGCAGGTCCGCGCCGCCGGACTCCACCAGGCTGATCAGCGGGAGCCGGTTGGCGAGCGCGATCTCGTCGGCCCGCAGCGCCTTGCGCAGCGTCCACGGGTTGCTCGAACCGCCGCGTACGGTCGGGTCGTTGGCGCTCACCAGGCACTCCACGCCCTCGACCACGCCGATCCCGGTCACCAGCGACGCGCCGGTGGTGTAGTCGCTGCCCCAGCCGGCCAGCGGCGACAGCTCCAGGAACGGCGTGTCCGGGTCGAGCAGCAGCTCGATCCGCTCGCGCGCGGTCAACTTGCCACGGCGCCGGTGCCGTTCGACGTACTTCGGGCCGCCCCCGGCCAGCGCCTCCTGGTGGGCGGCCTCGACCTCCGCCAGCCGCTCCAGCATCGCCGCGCGCCGCTCGTCGTACTCCGCGCCCTGCACGGCGCCCCGTACCGCGTTCATGCCGCACCGCCGTCCGCCGCCGGCGCCCGCCCCGCGCCGGGCGGCCCCGCGAACGCCTGCGCCACCGACAGCCACCGGTCCGCGTCCGGGCCCTGCGCGCGCACCGCCGTGTCGTCGCGGTGCCGCCGCCGGACCGCCAGCAGGCAGAAGTCCAGGGCGGGGCCGGTCACCCGCTGCGCCGCGTCCGGCGGCCCGTACGTCCACAACCCGCCGTCCGGCGCGGCCAGTTCGACCCGGAACTCCTCCGCCGGCGGCGCCATCCCGTGCACCGCGAAGGCGTAGTCCCGCGCGCGCACCGCGATCCGCGCCACATGCCGCAGCCGCGCGGTCGGCGCCCGCCGCACCCCGAACGTGTCGGCGACGTCCTCGCCGTGCGCCCAGGTCTCCATCAGCCGGCCCGTCGCCACCGACGCGGTGCTCATCGGCGGCCCGTACCAGGGAAAGCGCGCTCCCGGCGGCGCCGCGCCCAGCGCCTCCAGCAGCGCGTCCCGGCCCGCCCGCCAGCGCGCCAGCAACCGCGCGTACGGCTCGGCCGCGCCCGCCGCCGCGCCCTTGTCCACCGACGCGGCCAACTCCGCGAGGTCGCCGCCGAGTTCCGCGGTGAACCCGTCCGGGTCCCGCACCGCAAGCAGCGCCCGCCCGTCCGTCCACGCCAGGTGCGCGACCTGGTGCGCCACCGTCCACCCGGCAGCAGGCGTCCCCGCCGCCCACCCCTCCGCCCCGAGCGGCGCGACCAGCGCGTCCAGCGCCTCGCCCTCCGCCCGCAGGTCCTCCAACACGGCCTGTACCGCCCGCACTTCGACCACGGCCACCCCTCGCAGACCCCGCCCCGGACCGGACATGTGACAGCTCCCCCGAGCGTGCCAGCCCCGCATAAAACATTCAAGCACGCATGCATGTTTTTCGACCCGGACCGCGGGATGCCGCGCGCACCCCGTGCAAGTTCGCGCAAGGCTGTGTGGCGGCCGGGCGAACGGGAGCAGGACAGCGGTGCAGCTGTGCGCGGAGGCCTTCGCCGCGGCTTGGCAGCGCGCGGTCCCGCATGCCGACTACAAGATCGGCTGAGGCGGGCACAGTCGCAGTGGTGTCCCCGTCTTCCAGCGCCCCGTCCTCCAGCGTCCAGGGCGCACGCCACGCGCTTGGCCGGCGTCTGCGGGAGATCCGGAAGGAGCCATGACACCCTCAGCGGCAGGCGCCGACAGCGGACGGGGCCGGGGAGGGGCGGTCGTGGGGGTGCGGGGGGTGCTGTTCGATGTGGACGGGACGTTGTTCGACTACGCGGAGGCCGAGGCCGCCGGGCTCCGGGCGCATCTCGGGGCGGAGCCGGTGGCGGGGGTGGGGTCGGCGGGGGAGGCGCTGGTGCGGTGGCGGGAGCTGATGGCCGAGGAGTACGGGCGGTTCCTGGCCGGGGAAGTGGGGTTCGCCGAGCAGCAGCGGGCGCGGGTGCGGCGGTTCCTGGGGCGGCCGGGGCTGTCCGACGAGGAGGCTTCGGCGTGGTTCGGCCGGTACGCGGTGCGGCGGGACCTGGCCGGGGCGGCCTTCGCGGACGCCGAACCGGTGCTGCGGCGGCTCGCCGCGGACTACCGGCTCGGGGTGGTCTCGAACGCGGGCGCCGAGGGCCAGCGCCACAAGCTCGCCGCGGTCGGCCTGCTGCCCTACCTGCGCGGGGCGTTCGTCTGCTGTGACGAGTACGGCGCCGCCAAGCCCGCGGCCGGGATCTTCCACGCCGCCTGCGCCGCCCTGGGCCTGCCGCCCGGGCAGGTCGCGTACGTCGGCGACGACTACACCGCGGACGCGCTGGGCGCGCGCGACGCGGGCCTGCGGTCGTACTGGCTGTGCCGCGGCGAGCAGCGGCCGGGCGCCGCCGGGCCCGCCTCCGGCGTCCACGTCCTGCGCACCCTGCACGCCCTGCCGGCGGCGCTGGCCGCGCTCGCTGCGCCGGCCGACCCGCACCCCCGCAGGGGCGAAAAGGGCGCGATCCGGGGGCGGGGGAGCGGGTAGAGTCCGCGGTCTGATGAGCGCGACACTTGTAGCGAAGAACCTCGCGGCCGGGCACGGCGACCGGGCACTGTTCAGCGGCCTCGACCTGGTGGTCGCCGGAGGCGACGTGGTGGGGCTGGTGGGGGCCAACGGCGCCGGCAAGTCCACGCTGCTGCGGCTGCTCGCCGGACTCGGCACCCCCGAGGAGGGCTCGGTGCGGCGCTCGCCCGCCACCGCGAACATCGGGTACCTGCCGCAGGAACCCGACCGCAGGGAGGGCGAGACCGTACGGGCGTTCCTGGCCCGCCGTACCGGCGTCGCGGCCGCGCAGGCCGCGCTGGATGCCGCCACCCAGGCGCTGGTGGACGAGGCGCCCGGCGCCGACGACGCCTACGCCGAGAGCCTGGACCGCTGGCTGGACCTCGGCGGCGCCGACCTGGACGAGCGGGCCGAGGAGGCCGCGGGCTCCCTCGGCCTCGGGGTGGACCTCGACACGCAGATGCGGGCGCTGTCCGGCGGCCAGGCCGCCCGCGCCGGGCTCGCCTCGCTCCTGCTCAGCCGCTACGACGTCTTCCTCCTCGACGAGCCCACCAACGACCTGGACCTGGCCGGCCTGGAACGCCTGGAGAAGTTCGTCACCGGCCTGCGCGCCGGCACCGTCCTGGTCAGCCACGACCGCGAGTTCCTGGCCCGCACCGTCAACCGCGTCGTCGAACTCGACCTCGCCCAGCAGCAGGTGGCCAGTTACGGCGGCGGCTACGCGGCCTACCTGGAGGAGCGGGAGACCGCCCGCCGCCACGCCCGCGAGGAGTACGACGAGTACGCCGACACGAAGGCGGGCCTGGAGGCCCGGGCCCGGATGCAGCGCGGCTGGATGGACAAGGGCCTGCGCAACGCCGTCCGCAAGCAGCCCGACAACGACAAGATCGCCCGCAAGGCGCGCACCGAGGGCAGCGAGAAGCAGGCCGCCAAGGCCCGCCAGACCGACCGGATGATCGAGCGGCTGGAGGTCGTGGAGGAGCCCCGCAAGGAGTGGGAGCTGCGGATGGAGATCGCCGCCGCGCCCCGTTCCGGCGCCGTGGTCGCCACCCTGCGGCAGGCCCGGGTCCGGCGCGGCGACTTCACCTTCGGGCCGGTCGACCTCCAGATCGACTGGGCGGACCGGGTGGCGATCACCGGCGCCAACGGCGCGGGCAAGTCCACCCTGCTCGCCGCCCTCCTCGGGCGGCTCCCGCTGGACGAGGGCCACGCCTCGCTCGGCCCGGGCGTGGTGGTCGGCGAGATCGACCAGGCCCGCGGGCTCTTCCGCGGCGACGCCACCCTGCTCGACGCCTTCCGGGTGCCCGCGCCCGACCTCGAGCCCGCCGAGATCCGCACCCTGCTCGCCAAGTTCGGCCTCAAGGCCGCGCACGTGCTGCGCCCGGCCGCCACGCTCTCCCCGGGCGAGCGCACCCGCGCCGCCCTCGCCCTGCTCCAGGCCCGCGGCGTGAACCTCCTGGTCCTCGACGAGCCCACCAACCACCTCGACCTGCCCGCGATCGAGCAGTTGGAGTCCGCGCTCGCTTCCTACGAGGGCACGCTCCTGCTCGTCACCCACGACCGCCGCATGCTGGAGGCGGTGCACACCACCCGCCGGATCGAGGTCGACGGCGGCCGCGTCACGGAGGCCTGACCCCCGGCCCGCCGACCGGACGCAAGCGGCGGGCGGAGACCGGGGCGGGTCACCAACTCGGCATCACCGCCGCGGGGTAGCGCGAACCGGCCGCGCCGTGCGGCAGGATCTGCCGGATCTCGGCCAGGTCGGCCGCGGTCAGCTCGACCGCGGCCGCCGCGGTGTTCTCCGCCACCCGGCGCGGGCTGCGGGTGCCCGGGATCGGCACGATGTCCGGGCCCTGCGCCAGCAGCCAGGCCAGCGCGAGTTGCGTCACCGTGGCGCCCTTGCGCTCCGCGAGGGCGCCCAGCGCCCGGACCGCGGCCGCGTTGCGCTCGTAGTTGCCCGGCTGCCAGCGGTCGTCCCAGCTGCGCATGTCGTCCGCCGGGTAGTCCGCGGCCGGCTTCCACGCGCTGGTGAGGAACCCGCGGCCCAGCGGCGAGTACGGCACGAAGCCGATGCCCAGCTCGCGCACCACCGGCAGTACGTCGGCCTCCACGGCCCGCTCGAAGAGCGAGTACTCCGTCTGGAGGACCGACACCGGGTGCTCCGCGTGCGCGCGCCGGATGGTCTCCGGGCCCGCCTCGCTGAGCCCGAGGAAGCGCACCTTGCCTTCGGCGATCAGCTCGCCGACCGTGCCGGCCACGTCCTCGATGGGGACGTCCGGGTCGACCCGGTGCTGGTAGAGCACGTCGATGCGGTCCGTGCCGAGGTGGCGCAGGCTGTTCTCGGCGACCTCGCGGATGTGCTCGGGCCGGCTGTCCAGCGCGGTGCCGTACCGCTGCGGGTCGCTGAGGTCGAAGCCGAACTTGGTGGCGAGCACCACCTCGTCGCGGAAGTCCCGCACCGCGTCGCCGAGCAGGCGCTCGTTGGAGCCGTCGCCGGTGTTGTACAGCTCGGCGGTGTCGAAGAGGGTGACGCCGAGCTCCCACGCCCGGCGGATGGTCGCGGCGCCGTCCGCCTCGTCGCCGCCCGGGCCGTACGCCATCGTCATGCCCATGGTGCCGAGCCCGATCGCGCCGACCTGAAGGCCCTGCGTGCCGAGCCGGCGCTGAGGCAGCCGTCCGCTGCCGGAGCTGCCGGAGCTGCCGGAGCTGTCGGAGCTGTCGGAGTTGCCGGGGGAGCCGGGGGAGCCGGGGGAGCCCGCCGGGTTGCCCGTGCCGTTCATCTGGTCCTGGCCGCGCACGTCGCCCGTGCCGGCCTTGTCGCTGTGTGCCATACCTCCACGCTAGGAAGACACCCGCTGCGCCGCATGGGGCACTGATCGCATATTCTTGCCTGATCCTCTCAAGCAGGGGCGCTCGTACGACGGCGCAGGAGCCCGGCATGGACCAACTCGCGGCGGCGATCGCCCGCCACAGCGCATGCGGCTACGGCAGCGCAGGCAGTGGCGGCAGTCCGGACGGCGTCGGCAGCGGGGGCGACACGCAGGTGCCGCGCCTGACCCTCGTCGCCCTCGACGAGCCCGTACCCCCGGCGGACCTGCTCTACGAGCCGATGATCTGCTTCATCGCCGAAGGCGCCAAGCACTCCGCCGCCGGCGAGCGCAGCTGGCGCACCCGGCGCGGCGAGATGTTCCTCAACGCCCTGGTGCTGCCGGCCACGGTCGTCTTCGAACGCCTCCCGTACCGCGCCGCGGTGATGCGGCTGGACGGCGGCGTGCTCGCGGACCTGCTGCTGGAACTGGACGGCGCCGGCGGGCCGCCGCCCCCGCCGGTGCCCGCCGCCTTCGAGGGGCAGGTCTCCGCGCCGATGACCCCGCAGGTCGTGGACGCGGTCACCCGCTGGGTGCGACTGCTGGACACCCCCGGCGACATCCGCGCGCTCGCCCCCAGGGTCGAGGCGGAGATCCTCTACCGGCTGCTCGGCAGCCCGCTCGGCCCGATGCTGCGCCGGCTGGCCACGGCCGGCACCGCCGCCGCCAGGGTGCGCGCGGCTGCCGCGTGGATCAGCGCGCACTTCCGCGAACCGCTCACCGTGGAGGCGGTCGCCGCCGTCGCGCACATGAGCCCCGCCACGCTGCACCGGCACTTCAAGGCGGCCACCGGCATGGGGCCGCTGCGCTTCCAGAAGGACCTGCGGCTCCAGGAGGCCCGCCGCCGTCTGGTGTCCGGCGACGCCACCGCGGCCATGGTCGCCGAGGCGGTCGGCTACGCCAGCGCCACCCAGTTCAGCCGCGAGTACCGCCGCCGCTACGGCCTGCCGCCCGCGCGTGACGCGGTCCGGCTGCGCGCCCGCATGGCCGCGCCCGTCCCGCCCCGCACCGGCACCTGACGGGCACCGGACGGCCCCGGACGGCCCCGGACATGGTCACGTGGTCCGGGTCGCCTCGCAGGCGACCCGGACCACGTGGTCTACGGTGCGGCGGACCGCGGTGGGTTCAGACGGTCAGCTGACGTTGACCGCCGTGTCGTCCAGCAGGAAGGACGTGGCGAGCGAGGAGTCCTCGGCGCCGGTGAACTTCAGCGTGAAGGTCTTGCCGATCTGCGAGGACACGTCGATCGTCTTCAGCACGTAGCCGCTGGAGGCGTTGACGTTGGAGTACGTGGCGAGGGTGGTGGAACCGGCCGCGACGGTGAACTTGTCGTAGGCGGTCGAGCCGCTCTCGTCGGTGCTGATGTAGACGTAGAAGCTCAGGCTCGCGCTGGTGCAGGTCGACGGGATGGTCACCGACTGGGAGAGCGTGTCGGTGTGGGTGGAGCCGTAGCCGTCGAACCACGCCTTGTACGAGCCGCTGTGCGCCGGGGCGTCGGAGCTGCTGTCGATGACGCCGGAGGACGCGGTCCACCCGGTGGCACCGGACTCGAAGCCCGGGTTGGTCAGGAGCTGCGTGGCGGTGCAGCCGGTGCCGCCGCCGGAGGTGCTGACCGTCCAGGTGAAGGAGGTCGAGCCGGTGGCGCCGGTGCCGTCGGTGGCGGTGACCGTCACGGACGAGGTGCCCGCGGTGGTCGGGGTGCCCGAGATCAGGCCGGAGGAGCTGATCGACAGGCCGGCCGGCAGGCCGGACGCGCTGTAGCTGAGGGTCTGGCCGGAGGCGGAGTCGCTGCCGCTGATCTGGAGGCTCACCGCGGTGCCGGTCTTGGTGCTCTGGCTGCCCGGGTTGGTGACCGTCACGGTGTTGCCGCCGGTGGAGGTGCCGTTGGTGAAGGCGGCCGTGCCCTTGGGCGTGCCGAGGCCGGTCGGGCCGTCGTAGCCGGTGCCCGCGGTGCACAGGTAGCTGCCGCTGCAGCTGCCGTTGGAGCCGCTGGTCACGTCGTTGAGCGAGCTGGTGTGGGCGTAGGGGTAGGACGCCGGGGTGGTGCCGGAGGCCGGGGTGCCGGCCAGCGCGTAGACCGAGGCGATGATCGGCGACGAGGCGCTGGTGCCGCCGTAGACCTGCCAGCCGCTGGCGCCGTAGGAGTCGTAGACGGCCAGGCCGGTGGCCGGGTCGGCGACCGCGGAGACGTCGGCGATGGTGCGCTTGGAGCAGCCGGTGTCGGTCTGCCAGGTGGGCTTGGCGTCGTAGGACGAGCAGCCGGAGCCGGTGCCCTCGCTGCTGGAGGTGTTCCAGACCGTCTCGCTCCAGCCGCGGGTGGTGCCGCTGGCGCGGCTGAGCGCGGTGCCGCCGACGGCGGTGACGTACTTCGACGCCGCCGGGTACTCCGCGCCGTAGCCCTCGTCACCGGAGCTGACGGTGATCGCGACGCCGGGGTGGTTGAAGTACGAGGTGTCGTACGACGTGTCCGAGGAGGACTCGCTGCCGCCGTAGCTGTTGGAGACGTACTTCGCGCCCAGCGACACCGCGGTGTTCACGGCGGTGCCCAGGTTGGTCATGCTCGCGCTGGTCGCCTCGACGAGCAGGATGTTGCACTGCGGGCAGACCGCGCTGACCATGTCGAGGTCGAGCGAAATCTCGCCGGCCCAGCCGGAGTCGGCGGTCGGCAGCGAGGTGGTGCTGCCGCTCTGGTTGACCTTCTTGAAGCAGCCGTTGGCCGTGGTGCACGACGCCAGCCCGTACTGCGAGCGGTAGGTGGCGAGGTCCGCCTCGGCGTTGGGGTCGTCGTAGGCGTCGACGATCGCCACGGTCTGGCCGGAGCCGCCGCTCGGCAGCGCGTAGGCGCTGGCCAGGTCGGTGGGGCCGTAGCCGGACGGGGTGGCGTTCGGCGTGATGCCGAGGTGGTGCGCGACGTCGGTACGGGCCAGCCCCATGCACGACATCTGGCCGTCGGCCGGCGACGCGCACAGGTGCTGGACGTCCTTGCCCGCGGAGGGGCCGGTGGCGGCGGTGCCGTTGCTGTTCGCGGCGGCGGCCGTGGTGGTGGCGGGCGCCGCGGTGGCGGCGGTGGCGGCGTACATGCCGCCGGTCACGAGCGCGCCCGCGGCGAGGGCCGCGACGGCCGTGCGCCGGAAGGCCCGTCTGAACGGGCCGGTACTGAGCTGCAAGGAACTGCCCTCCATGGGGGGTGTATCGGGCGGACGAGGGCGGCCAGGGCGGATATGTCAAGAGCATGACAACGAACGCCGCGGCGTCGCCTCGACTTCAACGTGGCGCACGTTCACTGGTGGGGCGGAGGTGCGGGGGGTGCGTGGAACTCCGGCGGCCCGAGGGCCCTGGGTGGGGCGAGTGACGCGTGTAGAACTCGTGGAACACATGGAGCATGTGTCAACTCGCGTTCACTGACACCCCGTTGAGTGGTGACCAGATGAAGGTAGTGAGGACTATCGTCAAGGAACTACCGGGTGTTGGTAAAGGATTGCTCTTGACTTGACCCCGGGGTGCCACGGGACCGGCACCCGGAGCCACCGGATCGCTTCCGCGGGACGATCTTTGGCGTATACGGTCGGGACCCATGGAGACGGAGGACGGACCGGTCGGCGACCTGGTCGCGCTGGGGCTGGCGCGCTACGAGGCCCGCGTCTACCTCGCCCTGGTCCGCCGCGAGTCCTACACCGCCGCGGAGGTCGCCCGCGAGGCCGACGTGCCCCGGCAGCGGGTCTACGACGTGCTCGACGCGCTGGTCAGGCGGCGGCTGGCGACCACCAGGCCCGGCCGGGTCGCCACCTTCTCCGCGGTCGCGCCCGAACTCGCCGTCGCCCGGCTGATGGCCCACCAGCGCGAGACGCTGGAACGGCTGGACCGGATGTCCTCCGCGCTCACCTCAGCGCTGCTGCCGGTGTGGACCGAGGGGCGCACCCAGACGGTGCCGATGGACTACGTGGAGATCCTGCGCGACCCGAAGTCCATCGCGGAGGCGTTCGCCGACATCCAGGCGCAGGCCCGGCACGAGCTGCTGAGCTTCTGCAAGCCGCCGTTCGTCTCCTCCCCGACCAACGCCACCGGCATCAAGGTCGTACGGCGGATGCGCCGCTCCGGCGGCACGGTCCGGGCGATCTACACCAACGAAGCGCTGGACGACCGCGAAGTGCTGGAGAACGTGCGGAGGTTCGGCGCCGCGGGCGAGGAGAGCCGGTTCGCGGCCGAGCTGCCGCTGAAGCTGGTGGTGGCCGACGCGTCGCTGGTGCTGTGCGACATGCCCGACCCGGTGGCCGGCACCGACGCGACCACCGCGCTCTACATCGAGCACCCCGCGCTCGCCGCGTGCCTGCGGATGGCCTTTCTCACGGTGTGGGAGAGCGCGCGGTCCGCGGCGACCGACCCGGACTGACCGACCCCGTCCGACCGCCCCGCCCGACCGCCCCGCGCGGCGCCACGCACCCGGCGGCCGGGCGCCAACGCCGGACGCGCCCAGGTCCGGGAGCTACAGTGACGGCGTGGCCGTGTTCCTGCTGGGCGTGGGTGCCGCCTGCTGCCTGGGTCTGGGATTCGTGTTGCAGCAGCGCGCGGCCGCCCGTGCCCCGCGGTCGGACATCCTGACCTTCCGGCTGCTGCTCGACCTGATCCGGATGCCCGACTGGCTGATGGGCGTCGGCTTCATGGTCGCCGGGCAGGTGCTCAGCGCCGTCGCGCTCACCCATGGCGAGGTCTCGCTCGTCGAGCCGCTCACCGCGACCAACCTGCTCTTCGCGATGGCGCTGTCGCGCTGGCTGACCCGGCAGCCCCTGGGGTGGAGCGGCTGGGGCGGGGTGGCGCTGCTCGCCCTCGGGGTGACCGCCTTCATCGTCGCCGGGCAGCCGCACGGCGGCGGGCACGTCGCGAGCGCGCTGCGGCACTGGCTGGTCTTCGGGATCGTGGCCGGGCTGGCGGTGCTGGTCACCCTCTACGCCAAGGGGTTGCAGCCGTCCTCGGAGGCCACCTTCCTCGCGCTCGCCGCCGGGCTGATCTACGGGTTGCAGGACGCGCTCACCCGGATCTGCGGGTCCATCGCGGAGGACGACGGGGTCGCGCAGCTCCTGGTGAGCTGGCAGCCCTACGGTGTGCTCGTCATCGGGATCACCGGGATACTGCTGGTCCAGTCCGCGTTCGAGGCGGCGCCGCTGCGGATGTCGCTGCCCGCGCTCACCGCGGCGCAGCCGCTGGCCGGGATCGCGTGCGGGATCGGGTTCCTCGGGGACCAGATCCGGGTCACGCCGCTGGCGCTCGCCTTCCAGGCGGCCGGGCTGGCGGCGGTGGTCGTCGGGGTGCTGCTGCTCGGGCGGCACCCGGCGATGCCGCAGGGGCCGCAGCGACGCGAGCGCCGAGGCGCAACGCGGGTCGCGTAGCGGGCCGCCCGCCCGCCCCCGCGCGCCGGGTTTCCGGCGGCGGGCCGGTTGGTGGCGCGGTCGCGCCGTACGGGGCTCGGGCCGGTATTCGGGCTCACCGGTGGTGTCGGCTGGGCGCGCAGTTCCCCGCGCCCCTGGGGTGGCCCTGGCGGTGGGCGGTTGGCTGGGGGGTGCGTTGTGGTTTGCGCCACGCGCCCCTGGGGTGCCGTTCGGTCAGGGGGTCCAGGTGAAGGTGGGGGTGCGGCCGGTGAGGAAGGCGGTGGCGCCCTCGTCGGTGTCGGGGGTGGTGGCGGCCTGGTGGGCCCAGTAGGCGGCGCGTTCGGGGGTGGGCGGGCCGGCGGCGAACTCCTTGGCCGCGGTCTGGGTGAGCCGGGAGCGGGTGGTCAGGGTGGCGGCGAAGGCGCGGACGCGGGCGTCGAGGTGGTCGGCGTCGGGCAGCACCTCGTCGACCAGGCCGGTGCGCAGCGCCCGCTCGTCGTCGATCAGCTCGGCGGAGAACAGCAGGTACTTCGCGGTGGCGGGACCGGCGACGGCGACCAGGCGCCGGGTGGAGGAGGCGGCGTAGACGATGCCGAGCCGGGCCGGCGTCACCCCGAAGCGCGCCCCCCGCGCGGCGAACCGCAGGTCGCAGGCGACCGCCAGCTGGCAGCCGCCGCCGACGCAGAAGCCGCGGACCGCGGCCACCGTGGGCTTCGGGAAGGCGGCGAGGGCCTCCTCGGCGGTGAGCGCGGCCTCCTGCACCGCCTGCCGCCCCTCGGCGTCGGTCAGCTCGCCGATGTCGGCGCCCGCGCTGAACGCCTCGCCCTCGCCGGTGAGCACCAGCACCCGTACGCCGGGGTCGGCGGCGAGCCCGGCCAGCACCCGGGGCAGCGCCAGCCACATGCCGAGCGTCATGGCGTTGCGCCGGGCGGGGTTGCTGATCGCGACGGTGGCGACGCCGTCCTCGGTGCTCACCAGCAGGCCGGGGCCGAACCGGGACATCATTCGCTCCTTCGATCGGTGCACATGCACCGACCAGGTGCAGCCGGTCGATCCTAACCACGCGTGTCGCCCCGGCCTCGACCGCCCCAACCACGCACCCGGCGGTCGGAAGGGGCGCCCCCGGCGATCCCCGCCGGTCCGACCCGGTCGGGAAACGCGCAAAGTCGCGGATTTGCGGTCTCCCGCATGTGCGGGTCGCAAGGGCGCGGACACTCGACGGGTGAGGTCGATTCTCCCGGTCCCCCCGGTGCGCCCGTTTTCCCCGGCGCGCGCGGCGGGCATGTCGGCAGGCCCTGTCGGACGAGGTCACGCGAAAGCGATGGTGGGTGCGGTCATGGAGGTCCGCGGGAGTGTCCCGCTCGGTCAGGCCCCGATCCCTGCTCCGGTGCCGGTGCCCCGGCCGTACGAGGGGGTCTGGCGGTTCACCGCCCCCACGGTCGACGCCTCGGTGCCGGAGGTGCGGCACGGCGTACGCGCGCTGGTGCGGGAACAGGGCGTCCCCATCGACGACGACATGCTCTTCGGCCTGCTGCTGATCGTCTCCGAGCTGGTCACCAACGCGGTCAAGCACGCCGCGGTGCTCTCCGCGGAGTTCGCGGTGGAGCTCGCGGTGGGGCCGGAGTGGATCAGGATCGCGGTGGAGGACAACCACCCGTACCGGCCGAAGGCGCTGGAGGCCGACCACGGGCGCACCGGCGGGCGCGGCCTGGTGCTGGTCAAGACGATCACCGACGAGGCGGGCGGCTCCTGCGACATCGCCAAGACGCCGACCGGCGGGAAGGTGGTCTGGGCCGCGCTCCCGCTGCGCGCGCCCCGGTACTGACCGCCACGGCAGCCGCAGGGCCGCAGGCCGGGCGGTGCAGGAACGGTACGGCAAGGGCGCGGCCGGGGAATCCCAGCCGCGCCCCTCC